>JADFKZ010000209.1 GCA_022564665.1 Planctomycetota bacterium
TTGCTCGCCTCGATCTCCTCCAGCCGGCGTCCGCCGAGCATCTGGAGGGTCGCGCTGACCTCCAGCCCGAAGAGGATGACCAGCCACATGAGATAGACCCAGAACATGAAGACCGGAATGAGCCCCAGCGATCCGTAGAGCAGGCTGAACGACATGGCGTTCTGGAAGTACGCGCCGAGGGTGCGCTTGCCCACCTCGAGCAGGATCGACGCCACCAGCGCGCCGACGAGAGCCGGGCGGTAGGACACGTTCGTGTTCGGGATGAGCTTGTAGAGGGCGAAGGTCACGATCCACGTCGCGGTGACGCTCCAGATCACCGGCGCCGCCCGGAAGACGCTCAGCCAGCCGCCCTGCTCGGCCACCAGGGCGTCGAAGCGGCTGCTCAGGTACATGGTCATGGCGATCGCCGCCGGCGCCACGGTGAGGACCGTCCAGTAGATCGGCAGCCGACGCAGCCAGGCCCGGCCTTCCGGAGCCCGATAAATGTTGTTGAAGCTGTTCTCGATCGTGACCATCAGGCCCATGGCCGAGTAGAACAGCACGACCACCCCGACCCAGGTGATCGCCGCCAGGTTGATGTTCTGCACCTGGCTGATGAGGTCGAGCAGCCAGTCGCTGAGCGTGACCGAAGCCTCGTTCGCCTCCGGCGGCACGACCTGGAACTCGTCCAGCTTCAGCGCCGAGAAGAACTCCCCCAAACGGAAGCGGAACCACTCGAAGCCGCCGATGGCCCGCAGCAGCATCGTCCCCACCACGAGCACCGGGAGCAGCGCGAAGAGCGTGCGGAACGCGAGGGCCCCGGCCATCTGGGGCGCCCGGTCCTGGCGAAGCTGCCGCGCCCCGTACCGGCCGAGGTCGTAGGGGAACCGCAGCGCCCGCTCCCAACGATCCAGCTCGTCGCGCGGCTGCGTCAGGGCCCGCGTGAACCAGTTCCCCTCCGAAGGCGACGGCTTTCGAGTCATGGCATCCCCTTCATCGGCAATCGGCGCCGCCACTTGCTCGCGATCGACGAAGAAGGCCGCGACCGGTGCGGACGAACGACGCGCCGACGCGGCGAGGATACCATCTTTCCGATGGCTGCTCCGCACGGGTTCACCGACGCCGGACGCGGCGAGCGGCTCCACAAGGTGCTCGCCGCCGCCGGGGTCGCCTCGCGCCGGGCCTGCGAGACGCTTATCGAGTCGGGGGCCGTCGCGGTCAACGGCGAGGTGATCACCACCCTGCCGGCCTGGGTCGATCCCGCCCGCGATCGGATCACGGTGGACGGGCGCCGCGTCAAGCAGTCCCTCCGCCACCTCCACATCATGCTCTTCAAGCCCCGGGGCGTCGTCTCCACCAATGCTGACCCGCAGGGCCGGCGCCGGGCGATCGACCTGATCGACCTGCCGTCAGCCCGGGCCCGGCTGTATCCCGCGGGACGCCTCGACATCGACAGCTCCGGCCTGCTGCTGTTGACCAACGACGGTGAGCTGGCCAACCGGCTGACCCATCCCCGCTATTGCGTCCACAAGGTCTACGAGGTCACGGTGAAGGGCGCCGTCGACGACGAGACGGTGCGGCGGCTCGAGGCGGGCTTGTTTCTGGGCGACCGCCGGAGTGGCTCGGGGTCGCGGACCGGCCGCAGTCGACTGCGCCTGATCAAGCGCGCCCGGCAGCGCACGCTGCTGCGGATGGAGCTCGGCGAGGGACGCAACCGGCAGATCCGACGGATGCTGGCGAAGCTTGGTTACCCGGTGACGAAGCTCCGCCGGATCGAGCTGGGCCCCTTGAAGCTCAAGGGGCTCCGCGTCGGCGAGTGGAGGATGCTGACGGCGGGGGAGCTACGGGCGTTGAAGCGGGAAGCGACGAAGCGACGGAGCGACGAAGCGACGGAGGGAAGAGACCTCTAGAGCATCCTCAGCCCATACGTAGCGTCCTGAGCGGGCTGCAGCTGCGCACGGCTTTGTCGGGCTGCATCGCCGTATTAGCGAATACGCCTGCTTCGCCCTCCGCGCCGCGCTTGCTTCGCCGCGCTCAGAACGCTACGTCTGAACTGAGCATGCTCTAAGCTATCCCCCATGAACCCCCGCCGGCTTGCCGTCCTGCTCGTGGTCGCGATCGCCTTGTCGCTGTGGATCGCGGGCGCGCCCCCCGCCCAGCCGCAAGCGCCCCCCGCGACCCCTGTCCCGAGCCCGCCGGTACGGGGCATGACCATCTCCTGTCACGGGTGGGGATGGGAGTGGGGCACGGACGAGATGGTCGGCTCCATGGCCCTGCTCAAGGCGATGGGGGTGAACTGGATCACCATCCATCCCTACGCCGGCATCCGCGGCGACGGCCGGGTGGTGATGTCCGACCGGTGGTACGGCGACACCCGCTGGATCACCCGCCCCATCACCGAGGCGCACCGGCTGGGCCTCAAGATCATGATCAAGCCCCACCTCGCCTACTGGGGCAGCAAGTTCTCCTGGCGGGGCGAGATCGCCTTCAACGACGACGAGTCGTGGGAGCGCTTCTTTGTAACCTACGAGACCTGGATCAACCGGGTGGCCGAGCTTTCCGCCGGCGCCGACGCGTTCGTGGTGGGCACCGAGCTCGACCGGACCGTCCACCACGAGAAGCAGTGGCGCCGCATCATCGCCGGGGTGCGCACTCGCGTGGGCGAGAAGGTCCCGCTGACCTACTCCGCCAACTGGGACGCCTTCACCAACATCCCCTTCTGGGACGCCCTGGACGTGATCGGCATCCAGGCGTACTTCCCCATCGCCCTTGAACCCGGCCTCCCCGAGCCGGAGGCCCTCGCCGCCGCGTGGCGGGCGCATCTGCGGCGGCTCGATCGGTTCGCCCGGCGCCGCGACCGCAAGATCCTCTTCGCCGAGCTCGGCTACAGCCGCTCGCCGCGCGCCGCGGTGGAGCCGTGGAGCGGCCGCGAGGGCGGCGAGCACGCCGACGAGATCCAGCGCCGCTGTCTCACCGCCGCCCTGGAGGCCGTCGAGGGCAGCGACCTCGTCGTCGGCGTCTTCCTGTGGAAGTGGTTCCCGGGCGAGACGCGTCGCGGCAACTTCCTGATGTCCACCCCGGCCATGCGCCGCGTCATACAGACACACTGGGGCCAGGTAAAGGTCCAGTCACCAGGCGAGAAGTAGGGGCAGGAGTTGATCCCCGC
>JADFKZ010000094.1 GCA_022564665.1 Planctomycetota bacterium
GTGTCGCGGACGGGGGTGAACTGGCGGTCCGCCCAGTCCGAGGCGTAGCTGTGCATCGCCACGCCCAGCTGGCGCAGGTTGCTCTTGGAGACGCTGACCCTGGCGTTGTCACGAGCCTTGCCCACCGCCGGCAGGAGGATGCCGATGAGCAGGGAGATGATCGAGATCACCACCAGCAGTTCGATGATCGTGAAGCCTCTTGTCGAGACGATCCTCTTCATCGCGACGCCTCCCTTTTGTCTTGGGCACGCAACAGCCGGCGATCGCATCGGGACCACCCAGGCATCATGCCCGCATCGGAGTCGGTTGTGCCCGCACGGTTGGTTCCCCCGCCACGCGGCCTAGAGAAATGTGTCTACGACTACAGGATAGCACACCTTGGGAGCGGTTTGCAAGACCCGATCAGCAGCAAAAAACAGCCGCCAACATGGCGGCTGGGGCCCTCGGGGTGGTGGGTTCTTGAGCAGGAGTCGGGGTTCGGGAGCATTTGCGAACCCGTGGATCCTGAACCCTGAACCCCGACTCCTATTCTTTTCCGACGATGTCGCGGCCCAGGGCTCCCGACGTCGTCAGGATGTGGAAGCTGGTCTGGGCGAAATCGTAGCCTGCGTCGATCAGGTAGCCGTCGGCCCCGAAGGGGGTGTCGCGGCTCCACAGACCGTAGCCGACCTGGTTGTCATGGCGCTTGTCTGCGAGCATCGCCTCCAGGACTCCCACCAGCCCCACGTGGGCGTCGTAAAAGAGCGTCACCGGCTGCGACGTCAGTGCATGATTAAAGTAGTACGGCTCGCAATCGAGGTCCGAGAGCGTCGGGTCGAACGCGGCGTTGCACTCGACCTCCACGTTCTGGAGCCACGGGTGCTCCAGCAGGTGGGTCTTGAGAGTCGGGTAGCGGATCTGCGACATCGACGGGCAGCGGAAGCCGCTGGGCAGGCTCCACGGATCCTGCCACCCGCGCTGCTCCTGGGGCAGGCGGGGGTCGTCGGCCCGCATCACCGCCGGGTCGAAGAGCGCCGCCGGCGAGAAGCAGTACGTGCTCCAGATCGTCGTGTTGTCGCCCGCCTGGGCGTTGGCGTAGCAGAAGGGCGCGAACTCGCCCGGCTCCTCCATGCAGTGCTCGACCGCGGCGAGGCTCAGCCTGTCCTTGGCGGCGTAGTAGATGGGGTCGAAGAACCGGCCGGTCAGGTAGTCGTGGATCGGCTTGACGTTTGGCACTCGGAACCAGCCGAAGTAGACCGCGGGGCCGTCGAAGTTGATCGGCTCGGCGAACTGCTGCGCGGGTGGATAGCTCATCCACCACGCCCACATGCCGCCGTTGTGGTCCCGGCCCGCCATGATGGGTGGATGGATCTCCAGACCGCTGCCACCCCCGTAGACTTGACGGTTGTATTCGGCCACGCTGCCATAGGCACCGACGGTGTCGACGACGGCGGTGTACTGGCGGTCCTGCCAGTCGGCCGCGTAGCTGTGCAGTGCGACGCCGATCTGACGCAGGTTCGATCGGGAAACGCTGACCCTGGCGTTGTCGCGGGCCTTCCCCACCGCCGGCAGCAGGATGCCGATCAGAAGTGCGGTGATCGAGATCACCACCAACAGTTCGATGATGGTGAAGCCTCGCGCCCAGCGGCGCGTCGGGCGTCGCGTGTCAGGAGGATCTTGCACGGACCTCTCAGTGTACCGCCATCTCCCGGATGCGGTCGACGAACCACCGCCCGAGACACCAGATCGCCCGAATGACGCTCGATCGTCGGTCTCTTGATGGCGGAAGTGCCCCAACAAGTTCTTGCGGTCTCGGCGCGTCAGTGCGACAATACGACATCACAGGTGCCATGAAACCGCCGCGGCGGAGGGTGCCGTGAGCGGATCGGAGCCTCCGGTGAAATGACGCGAGTCCGCCAGGAGAAGTCGTTAATGGGTCGATTCCTACCCGTTTGCTGTCTGACGATCATCCTGGCCGGCTGCGAGCGGCAGGAGCAGGCCCGGCCCCGATCCTCGCCCGGCGTCGGTCTTGCGGCGATCAACGCCGGCCCGCTGACCATCGAGCCGGGCGGTTTTGATTTCGGCGTCATCGATCCGAAGTCGATCCACCAGGCCCTCATCACGCTTCGCAACAACGGCGCGGATCCGATCCGGATCATCGACGCCAAGCCCGACTGCCGGTGTACCGCCCCGGAGAATCTCGCCGGCAGGGTCATCGGCCCCGGTGAGTCGATTCCCTTTTCCTCGACCTTCACCGCCCCCACGGAGACCGGACCAAAGAAGGCGAAGATCACGCTCATCTTCCAGCACGGCGGGAAGACACAACGCACCATATCCATTCCGCTCTACGGCCTCATCACCATGGCCGTGCGCGCCGCGCCGACCTACGTCGACGCCTTGAAGGGAGTCACCTCGGGCCAGGTGCGTCTCGATTCGGTCGACGGGCGGCCCTTCCGGATCATCTCCGCCGATGGCCGGCCGCCGGTTTTCGCCGATGGCTTTGAACCCGCGTCCGGCCAACCGCGGAACGCCTACACCGTGCAGTGGCACGTACCCCCCCGGAGCATCGACGATTGCGCGGGCGCCAGGCTGTGGTGGGTGGTGGAGACCGACCACCCGGACTGCCCGATCCTTCCGCTGCGGATACGACATGAATGTACAGGAATTCGCGGAGACCCCGACCGCCGGGAGCGTGGCTGGAGCTTCAAGGAGTACATCGCCAACCTCGGGGCGGTTGCCGGCGGGAAATCGATCGAGGTCGATGTCGAGATCGACAACAAGACCCTCGTGCCCATCCTCTCGGTCGAGTCGATGTCGCCCGACGCACGTGCGGAGCTGGTCTCAACGCAGCCCAGGTCCGGGGGCCTCACAGGGGGCGTGACACGCTGCCGCGTCCGCTTTACGCCGCGGCAAGGCTATGAGGGGATGCTCTACGCGCTGGTTCTGTTCCGCTCTGGGACCGGGGACAAGGAGATCGCGTTCATCTCGCGTGTGCTGGATCAGTAGGCTTTGGCGATCGCAGCACCATCGGTGACCGGCGGGGAACTGCTCTCACCCCCAAGAACAGGAGGCATCGATCATGTACTGGCCCGCTGTGGCGATCGCGGTGGCTGGATTGCTGGCAACGAACTGTCTGGCCTCGGAGGGCGACGTGAAGACCGCCCGTGGCTGCGTCAAGCGGCCGGTGGCGACCTACTCGATCGTGGCGCGCGATCCTGAGACGGGCGAGCTTGGCGTGGCGGTGCAGTCGCACTGGTTCTCAGTGGGGAGCGTGGTGCCGTGGGCGGAAGCGGGCATCGGGGCGGTGGCGACGCAGTCGTTGGTCGACCCCGCCTATGGGCCGCTGGGTCTGGAGATCATGCGCCGGGGCCGCACCGCCCCCGATGCGCTCACGGCGCTGCTCGCGTCCGACGAGGGTCGTGACGTGCGGCAGGTGGCGATGATCGATGCCGCCGGCCGCGTCGCCGCCTACACCGGCAGACGGTGCATCCAGGCCGCAGGTCAGATCGTTGACGAGCCAAACCAATTTTCCGTTCAGGCCAACCTGATGCTGGGCGACGAGGTGTGGCCGGCGATGGCCAGGGCGTACCGGACGGCGAGCGGTGACCTTGCGGACCGTCTTGTCGCGGCGCTGGAGGCCGCCCAGGACGCAGGCGGCGACATTCGCGGACGTCAATCCGCGGCGCTTCTTGTGGTCTCGGCGACATCAACGGGAAAGCCGTGGGTGGACCGCCGGTTCGACCTTCGGATCGAAGACCATCCGCAGCCCGTCAGGGAGCTCAAGCGGCTGGTCCGCCTCCAGCGCGCCTACCTGCACATGAACGCGGGCGACGAGGCGATGGAGGCAGAGGACTTCATATTGGCCAGCCGGGAATACGCCGCGGCGGAGAAGCTCGCCCCCCAGATCACCGAGATCCCCTTCTGGCACGCGGTCACGCTGGCCAGCAGCGACCGGCTCCCCGAGGCGCTGCCCATCTTCCGCCGTGTGTTTGCCCGCGAGCGGATCTGGTCGGACCTTGTGCCCCGGCTGGTGCCGTCGGGTCTGCTCCCCGACGAACCGGAACTGATCAAGAGGATCCTGGACCAATCGCCCTGATCCTCTGAACCATCGATGCCCCAGGACGCCGACACAGAGACGTTCCCGCTCGTCTGCCACCGCTGCGGCAAAGAGCTGGCCGCGGGTACGGCGAGCCTGTATGTCGTCGGGATCGAGGCGTTCGCAGACCCGACGCCCCCCCCAGACACCGATGACCGACCCCCGGCGGAGATCTCCGCCGACATCAACCAGCTTATCGAACAGATGCGCGGTCTTTCCGAGCAGGAACTGATGGACCAGGTCTACCGCCGCCTGACCCTTCTTCTGTGCACCCCCTGCTACCGCCACTGGATCGACAACCCCACGGGATGAGGCGCTCCATCGCGGGCTGTGACGGAGTCCCGATCGCAACGGGACGACTCCACGGTTGGTCCACGAGCGAGATGACCGGGGCTTCGCTTCGCTCAGCCCCAGCCACCCAGCATAAGGCACAGGGGTTCGGGGTTCGGGAAAGCCGCGAGCCACCACTCCTGAACCCTGAACCCTTCTCTTTTCTCCGCGGCCCTCCGCGGTGAATCTTCGCCTTCTTCGCTATTCACCGACGGCGATGACGGGGTTCTCCGGCCGGTCGTTGACGGTGATCCGGACCTCGTTGCTGTTGCACCGGATCTCCGGGACGTACATCGCGTGCCCGAGAACGGGAAGCGCGTGGAACTGCCCCGGCACCTCCGCGCGCAGGAGGTACCGGATCTCCCATACGCCCTGAGCGAGCTTGTCAACGAAAAGCACCACCTTCCTGTCTCGTAGCTCCTGGTGGACCCAGCGGCGGCGGCCGGTGTAGTCGTGCCCGGACCCGTTGAGACCTGCGCCCGGTCCGCGGACCGCCGCCGCGGCCTCGGCAACATCGCCGGCGAACTTGCCTCGCACCGCACCCGAGGTCAGCTGGCGTGCGAACAACGACTTGCCGCTGGTGATCTGGACCGCTTCCAGACCCGCCGGCTTGAGGTCCTCGAAGACCAGGTACTCGTAGTCGTTCTTGGCCTCGATCGTCACGATGACCTCGACCCGCTCGCCGCTGGTGACATAGTCGCCGTCACGCAGGCCGACCCGGTCGTACACATAGCCGTTCAGAAGCGTCTCCCGCGGCACCAGCTTGTAGTAGTCGCGCCGGACGAAGATCTCGTTGCCCGCCGCGGGGATCGGCTCCTCGAGGCTGAAGTAGGTCGCACGGACGGCGAAATAGATCGGCCCCTCGCCGTTGCGGCGGATGATACGGATCTCGTTGTCCCCGTCGCGAATGAGGGCGGGGTCGATCACGAACCGGCTCGGGGCAGCCAGGGCGTCGGCGGCTTTGATCGTGCGTCTGGCGATTAAGCGGCCGTTGACAAGAAGCTCATACTCAAGCTCAGGCTCCAGCTCACCGCTTGTCTGAAGGTAGTCGTTGAGGGCAAGCACGACGATCGCGGTATCACGGGTGTTGGACCATTGCGAGCCCCGGCGGTTCTTCAGGAGCCAGTTCGTCGCCGGCTCGATCAGCTCGTTTTCGGGATCGATCGCCAGGATCGCCTTGAGGGCGAACGCGGTCGCCTCGACCGCGCCCGCGGACCACCGCCAGGACGGTCCGTCCGAGCCCCAGTGGGCCGTCGCCATCACCGCGGGCTGCGACTCGCCTCCGCGTTCCAGCAGGATCGATCGATCAGGCGTGTTGTCCCTGACAACACCGTTTTCCAGGTTCCGCACGAGCACCGTAGCCTTCTCAAGATCACCGTAGTGGTGCAGGGCGAGTGCCAGAAGCGCCAAGGAGTAGGTGTTGAGCCGGTCGCGGCCCGAAAACAGGTTGTCGAACGCGGCCCGCTGAGGGGCGCTGACGATCCGCCGCTTCGTGACCTCGTGGTAGGCCGCAAGCGCGTGGAGCATCCACGCCTGCATATCCAGACGGCTCTCCTCCTCCACGATCTGGAGCTCGAGGAACCGCGCCGCCCGATCCATCGCATCGCCCCGGACGTCCCGTTCGGCGACGCGAGCCAGGCTCATCCCCCACAGGACGTAGGCCGTCATGAAGTGATCGCTCTCGCCGCCCTTGAACCACCCCCATCCACCGTCGGAGTGCTGGAAGTCGTAGAGCCGCTCGAGACCACTTTGGACGATCTCGTCGAGCTTGCGGAGGTTTGCACGCTTCGCCCCTCCCCCGGGATGGGTGGTGTCGACAAACCGCTCCTCGATACCGCCGAAGACCCGCCCCAGCGCAACCTCGACGGGAAGCTCCATCCTCTTCAGCGTCCCCGCGGTCACAACCGCCGGCAGGAACCGGCTCATCGTCTGCTCTGTGCACCCATAGGGGTAGTCGACCAGGTAGGGAAGCGCATCGAGCATCGTCACCGCCATGCTCCAGGACACGTCGACGACAAGCTCGGTGGAGCCCGCCTTCCTGCGGGCCGGGATCTGGAGCTTGACCGTCACCGACTCGCCCCGCACCTTACCGGAGCTAAAGATGAGCTTCTCAACGCCGTGCTCGTAGACGGTGTAGGTCTTCTCCATGGCATCCGCGTGGCCCCCGCTCCTGGCGGTGAGCCGGACCTTCGCCTGACCCGGGGTCTCAACGACGGCGACCCAGTCGACGCGCCGCTCACCGCCGGCGGGGACGCGAACAGTGCCCGCCGCCCAGGAGACCGGCCGGCCCCCTTGGAGAATCCCGGTGATCTTGAGCCCCGTGACCTCGAGCAAGGGCTCAACGGTCATCGGCTGGTCGGTGTTGTTGTTCAAGACACCCGAGAGGGTGACGGTGTCCCCGACGACAAAGAACCGCGGGGCCTGGAGCCGCGCAATGAGCGGCCGGCGGGTCCGCGTCGTGGTGGTTCCGATCCCGAACCGGCTGCCGGTGGTGGCGGCGCGTGCGGTGGCCTTCCATTGCGTGAGCGAGTCGCCGTACTTGACCCTGACCGTCGCGGTCCCGTCGGTTCCGGTGATGAGATTCGGCTCCCACAGGATCGTCGAGCGGAAATCGCTGCGGACGACGACGGCGGGCTCCCCGCCGGCGCCGCCGGGCCCGCCCGGCTTCCTAGAAGGCGCCGCGGCGCCCGTCGCCTGCGCCATCGGGCCGGGCGCCATGTCGTCACTCGCCTCCAACGCCATCATCTTCTCCATCGGCGCGCCGGCGATACCGCGGGCCCTCCTTGCGCCGGACTTCAGATGGTCCATCCCCAGCTCGTTCCGGTCGCCTTCGTCTCCGACGCCGCCTGCGAGCCGTGCGTCGATCAGCAATTCGGTGTCGGTCTTGACGAGCCGGACATATCGCTTGCGGCTGAAGGTGCTCGCCGTGTGAACGACGAGCCCCTGGCGGTCGTTGAAGAAGAACTCCCGCGGGTCGGCGGCGTACTCGGATTGGATAGAGAAGACGGACTCGTCGACCAGAGCGAGCGACACCTCGGCGGAGACGGGCTTGCCGTCGGCATCGCGGGTCACCACCGTCAGCGTACCCTCGTCGCGCGGCTCATAGGAGTCGCGATCGGCGCGCACCTCCAGATCGAGGAAGTTCCCGACCGGCGGCACCACCACCTCCTTGCGGTCGGAGTAGAGCCGCCCGTCGCTGACCATGTGGGCCTGAAGGTAGACGTTGGGGATGTGCCGCTGCCCAAGGGGCAGCTGGATGAGCTTGACCGTGCCGGTCACGTGCACGAGCCGGTAGCTGTGCATGTCGTTGCCCTCGACGGCAAAGAGCACGTACCGGTCGTTTGTGGGAACGCTGAGCATCACCGCCGCAGTCTCGCCGGCCCGGAAGGTGTCGGTGTCGATGATGATCTGGACCCCGTCGGATCGGTAGCCCAGCTCGGAGGTGGTGTGGTCCGCGACCCAGACGGTCGTCTCGGCGAGAATCGGCGCGCTTCCCGCGGCGCGGGGGGCCGGCTCCTCGCTCCGCCACCTGATGCGGTAGTACCCCTCGTCGTGGGCGGCAAAGACCAGGGTGGCCTCGCCCTCGTCGCTGGTCTTGATCGTCCGGGTCAGGATCTCCTGTGACGTGTAGCCGCGGAACTTCAGACGCCACGGCCTTTCACCGCCCTTTACCGGCGGCGGGAAGACCTCCAGCCGGCGGCGCGCCCTGGCGAGCGCCGAGCCGGTGACCTCCCTGTCCGCGGGGTTGAGCCACACCTCGACCCACCGGTCGCGGGTGACCGTGACCCTACCCTCCACGGCCAGGGGCTCATCGTTGGGGTCAAGGCTCTTGAAGTCGACCTCGACGGTTTCCCCCGGCCCGACGACGTTCCGCCGGGGTCGCGGGTACACGTAGTAGCTCTGCCGCGTCACCCGCACGGTGCCGGTTCCGACAATCTCGCGCCGCGAGGCGTCGGTGACGCGGGCCTCGATCGTGTACTGAAAGTCCTGCGACCCCCCCACCGGCGTCTCGAATGAGATGGTGACCCGCCCCGCGCCGTCGGTCTTGAGCGTTTTGCGCTGGATGATCTGGCCTTGACCGCCCCAGTAGTCATGGTGCCGGCGGTGCGCGTAGTACCACGGGTACTGACGCGGCGGCATCCAGAAGTGCTGGAAGGACTTCTGGTAGACGAGGAGCTCGACGTTGGCATTGGCAACCGGACCACCAAAGTAGTAGCTCGCCTGGACCTCCGCCTCGACCCTGTCCCCGAGCCGGAAGGTTTTTTTTCGGCGTCCCTGCTCATCGACCGGCGTGCCGACGTTGACGGTGAACTCCGGGAGCTTGTACTCCTCGAGGCGGAAGAGCTTCGCCGAGCCGATCGTCCGCCGCCTGCCCTCGTTGTAGAAGGTGATCTGATACTCACCAAGGGTCATCGACTCAGAGAGGGCAAGCTCGCTCCACGCGCTTCCGAAGACGTTCAGCGGAAGCTGCCCCTGATCCACCTTGCCCCGCGGGCCTGTGATCTCGTAGCCGACCACCTCTCCGGCGGGGGTCGCATAGCCACTCCCGTCGTTGGTGCGGGCGGTGATCTTGAAGTGGACGGTCTCGCCGGGGCGGTAGGCGGGCCGGTCCGTCACCGTGTAGATCTTCCACGACTCATGCTGGCTGGCGGTCGAAGAGCGTGGTCCCAGGCCAAACGCCTGACGCCCGTCCACCGACGCGGTCACGATGAACCCATGGTCGCTTTCCCGCGGTCGCGTGCTCGAGTTGACCTCGAATCGGGCGAGCCCCTCGTGGTCGGTGCGGGCGATCGTGTCACTTCCCGTGTAGCGTTGGTTGAGGTATCGCATCGTCCAGAGGTGGACGCGGGCCCCGGGGATCGGCGCCCCGTCCCGGGCATCACAAACCCACGCCAGCACATTTCCCGACCACGCCTTGACGACGATCGCAATGTCGGTGACGAGGATGAGCTCGCGTGCGGTGATGCCGCCGCCTGACGCGACGAGCAGGTACGCCCCCACGGGAAGTTGCGTCTCGAGACGAGAGGTCTCCTGGCCCCAGACGTGCTTTTGCTTCTGCGCATCCTTGGTCCGGAAGGTCCAATCCTTGATCTTCCTGGCCGTCGAGTGGTCGATGTGCTCGATCCACTGGTTTCGCGTGCGCTGGGTCCGGGTGGGATCGAGGTCGCGTGTGAGATCCACGCGATAGATGGCCAGATCGATCACGGGCAGGTTCCGCCATCTCAGGTCGAACTGGATCTCCGACTCGGGCAGGAAGATGTTGGAGACGGTTGCGGTGAGCTGGGGCGCCGTGATCTGGCGGATCCGGGCCTTTGCGTCGTCGTAGTACGCCGTCTCGCCCTTGTGGTACTCGCCCAGGAGCCGGCGGTAGAGCGCAACCGCCCTGACGTAGTCCGGCTCCTGCCGCCACTGGCCGTTGGCGCCCAGGACGACGCGACCCTGGTTCGCCAGCCACTCGGCGTGGTGATAGAGGGCGTCGTCATGCCACGGGTTGTTCCGGCCGAGGTCCAGCGCCGCCTCGAACTCGTTTGCGATCCGGCGGCGCTGGTGCCACGAACCGCCGTAGGAGCGCAGCCCCATCGCCAGCAGGAAGTGGGCGCGGGCGCGGTCCTGCGGCCGTCGGGCGATCTTCTTGGCGTTTTCCAGGACGTTCAGCGGGATGTTGTGGTAGCCCCAGTAGCGATCGCCGAGTCGCCAGGGGGGCTCAGCAAGCTGCCAGACCATATGAAGGTAGCGACGGCGGGCAAGCTCGACGTCGCGGGCGGCCGACCAGTATGCGAGCGCCTCCTGGTAGTGCGGCCAACCCTGGCTCCAGTTCTGGCTGTTGCGGCGTATCCAGAAGAAGTCGCCGAGCGACTCATGCGCCTCGGCCCACACGCGGTCACGATCATCGGGGCTGTGGACCACCGCAATGAGAGCCTCCAGCCGGCGGCGGGCATCGTAAAAGGTCGTGTTGTCGCCTTGCCTCGATCCGGTCCCGACCGCCTTGGCGCGCCACATCGTGTCGGCAACGCGAAAGGCGACCCACCGGGAATCAGCCTCGGCCAGATCCCCAGAGGCTGCCTTCTCATAGAGCCTTTGTGCGCGAGCGTAGGACCCCTCGGCGTAGAGCGCCTCGGCCCGGTTCTTTAGCCGGGCGTACTCTCTTTCCGGCGAGGGCGGCGCCGTCGCCGCAGCACCGATGCACGCTTCGCAGGCCACCGCCGCCAGCGCCGCTGCGAGAACCAGATGACCGCGGGCACCGAGACTGCCGGTGGGGGCAAGTGACCTGTTCATTGACGCGTTCCTTTATAAGAGCGCTGGCGCAGCCGGCTCAACACAACCGTGCACCGGCTCCTCCGGTGTCCCATGGCCGCTCGGCCGCTTATGGCGAACGAAAACCGCGCCGGCCTCCCTGCGAAGATGGGCCTTGCTTTATCGGCCACCGCCCGCTGCTGCTTGAGCGGCCACCGGCTCACGATCGCGGAGGGGAATCACACTCAGCCAAGGGGAAGTGAGAGCTTAAAGCACGCCCCGCCGCCGGGTGGTGAAACGAGCTCGAGACCGCCCCCGAGGTCGGCTGCCAGACCGCGCGCCAGCGCAAGACCGAGCCCGACACCACCGATCGCGTCGGTAGAATCACGCCCGCCACGCTCAAAGGGCGAGAAGATCGTCTTGAGATGCGCCGAGGGAACGCCGGGGCCGCGGTCACGTACGCAGAAGATGGCACGTCCCTCCTCGAGACGGACCTTCAGCTCGATACTCTTGTCGTCGGCGCCCGCAGCGTACTTGCACGCGTTGTCGACGAGGTTGAAAAGGATCTGGCCCACCGCCCTGGTATCGATTGCGAGCTCGGTCTGCTTGGGCGCTTCGTTCCTGAGTCGAAGCTCCATTCCCGCCGACACGGCCCGCTGTGACAGGGGCGGGCACACCGAAGAGAGCAGCTCGCCGAGGGTGGTTGGAGCAGCTGCCGTCTGGGTCCGGCCCTCCTCGAGCCGCGCGTAGGCCAGGACGTTTTCGACCAGGCTCGAGAGCCGCCCCGACTCCTCCTTGAGCGTGTCCAGGTAGACCTGACGCTGCTTTGGGTCCTTGACCATGCCGTCGGCGAGCATCTCCGAATACATCTGAAAGGTGGTCAGGGGAGTCCGAAGCTCGTGCGTGACCGCGAAGGCGAAGCGGCTCCGCTTCTGGCCGAAGGCGATCGACGCCCGCAGCGTGACCGCCACCGCGACGAGACCCCCAAGGACCGCCAGCCACGTCAGACCCAGCGTCCATCTCGCCGGGCTCATGAAGGCCCCCGCGACCGGCACCGGCCCGGCGACCTCGAGCATGACGGGGATCGTCGCCAGCATCGTCGCGCTCGTCTCCGCCAGGGGAGCCGCGACGCGAACCAGCCGGGCGCCCGGGAAGAGATCCTCGATCTGATCCAGCAGCGTCGCCCGCAACTTCGGCCAATCGC
>JADFKZ010000210.1 GCA_022564665.1 Planctomycetota bacterium
CGGCCAGCGCAAAGGCGCGGTCCCTGACCAGGCGCGACAGGTAGCCTCGCGGCCGGGCCTGCACGAACCGGCGGACCGCCGGCTCCAGAGCGTTCCGTGGCCCCTTCCATCTGCGGGCCACCAGCCGCCCCAGCAGACGCTTGCTCTGACGATACAGCCTCCGCCGCGACGCACCCGATCCGGCGCCCCCGACAACAGACGCCGCAAACATGGTCAACATGGCCAATCTCCTTCCTTTATGGTGCGTACCGCCGCTCCGACGTCGGTCACCCGGCAAACTCATCGTTGGTTCCTTTCCAGCGTTTTTCCAGTGATGTGATCACTCGGGACCGTGTCCCCGCCACAGGGCAGACCAGAAGGCGGTGGGTGGCTGTGAGAGAGACCGTCACCCCAAGACGCGAAATCGAGGTGCCGAAGCGCCAAAGAAAAGTTGCAGTTTCTGCTGCCGGCGAGCGGCCTCCGCCCCCACTGCCTCAAAATCTGAGCTTGGGAAAGCGGGTCTGCCGCTGTACAATCGCTCCCGCGGTAACCCGGTGATGCCGGTTGCGGTAGGAGGGTGCTCAATGCCCGTATCGGTGCAGACGACGCAGATCCTGGCCGATCTTTGCCGCGGCGATCGATCGGCGGCAAGCCGCCTGATGCCACTGATCTACGATGAGCTGCACGCGCTGGCGGCGCGATCCATACGACGGGAGCGGCCCGACCACACGCTCCAGGCGACGGCCCTTGTCAACGAGGCGTATCTGCGGCTGATTGACCAGTCGCGGGTGGACTGGCAGAGCCGCGCGCACTTCTTCGCCGTGGCCGCCGAGATGATTCGACGCGTCCTGGTGGACCATGCACGGGAACACCACGCCGCCAAGCGAGGCGGGGCCGCCGGCAAGGTCAGCCTCACCGATTCGATGGGGGCCTTGGGGGACCCGGACATCGATCTCATTACCTTAGACGAGGCGCTGGGTGAGCTGGGCAGGCTCAAGGAGCGGCACCGCAAGGTGGTCGAGCTGCGGTTCTTCGGCGGCCTGAGCGTGCAGGAGACGGCGCACGTGCTGGGGGTTTCGACCCAGACGGTCCGGGGCGACTGGCGCACGGCCCGGGCGTGGCTGCGGGAGTTTCTGGATCGATGAGCCCGCCATGCGGGGATTTCTTTAGCGCTGCCGGGCCGAGATTTCGCGTCTAAGTGACGGAGGCGGACCATGCTGTCACCCCAACGCTACGAACGGCTCCATCAGTTGTTCACCGCCGTGTGCGAGCTGCAAGCACAGGAGCGAGCGGCGTTTCTGGACCGGGAGTGCGCCGACGACCCGTCGCTGCGGGAAAAGGTTCAAGCCCTCCTGGCCAAGGATGCTGATACGGGATCGTTCATGGAACAACCGGCGCTGGGTGAGGACTTTGAGCTGGAGGCAGACGGGCGTGGTCCGCGCGATCTGGATGAGAGGGCCAGGACCAGGGGCATAGCCGAAGGGCCCGGCACGACCATCGGGCCCTACAAGATCCTTCAGCTCATCGGCGAAGGCGGCTTCGGCGCGGTGTATATGGCCGAGCAGGAAAAGCCCCTCCGTCGCAGGGTCGCGCTGAAGATCATCAAACTGGGCATGGACACCAAACAGGTGATCGCCCGCTTCGAGGTTGAGCGGCAGGCCCTGGCGATGATGGACCATCCCAACATCGCCAAGGTCTTTGATGCGGGCGCCACCGCCAGCGGCGGGCCGTACTTCGTGATGGAACTGGTCAAGGGTGTGCCCCTCACCGAGTACTGCGACGACAACAAGCTGACCATGAGGCAGCGGATTGATCTGTTCATGCCGGTATGCCATGCCCTGCAGCACGCTCATCAGAAGGGCATCATTCATCGTGACGTGAAACCGTCGAACGTGATGGTGACGCTGCACGATGGCAGGCCGGTGCCGAAGGTGATCGACTTCGGGATCGCCAAGGCGACCAACGCGCGGCTGACCGAGAAGACGATGTTCACGGATTTCCACCAGCTGATCGGGACGCCGGCGTACATGAGCCCCGAGCAGGCGGAGATGAGCGGGCTGGACGTTGACACCCGAAGTGACATCTACTCGCTGGGTGTTCTTCTCTATGAGCTTCTCACCGGGACCACGCCCTTTGATCCGAATCATCTGCGGAGTGTGCCGTACGACGAGATCCAGCGGATCATCCGGGAGGAGGAGCCGGAGAAGCCCAGCACCAGGCTCAGCTCGCTGGCCAGGCCGTCGACAGATGGCGCTTCCAAGGACGCAACGTCCTCGATCCAGCAGATCGCCAAGCACCGGCAGGACGACCCGGTGCACCTGATGAAGTCGCTGCGGGGCGACCTGGACTGGATCGTGATGAAGTGCCTGGAGAAGGACCGCACCCGCCGGTACGAGACGGCCAACGGCTTGGCGCTGGATATCCAGCGATACCTGAACCACGAGCCGGTCCTGGCCGGTCCTCCGAGCCGTGCGTACCGCCTGCGGAAGTTCGTCCGTCGCAACCGAGCGGGCGTGGCGGCGGGGTCGGTGGTGGCCATCAGCCTGATCGTGGCCGCGGGCGTGTCGGTGGGCTTTGCGCTGAGTGAAGCCCAGCAGCGACGGATCGCTGCTGCCGAGGCGACCCGAGCCGACGAAGCAGCGCTCAAGGCCACCGAGGAAAAGGACATCGCCCAGGCGGTCAACGAGTTCCTCAACGACGATCTCTTGGCCGCGGTGGCCCCCTCGGCGGAGCAGGGCAAGGGCAAAGATGTCCTGATGCGTGAGGTGCTGGACGAGGCGGCCAAGCGCATCGAGGAGGCCTCGGGCGTGGGCGGGCGGTTCCAGGACAAGGCTCTGGTCGAGGCGTCGATCCGCCTGACGTTGGGCGAAACGTATCGAAAGCTCGGTGAGTATCCCGCCGCCGAGCCTCACCTGGAGCGGGCACGAGAGCTTCGGCGTCACGTCCTGGGCGAGGAGCATCCGGACACGCTGAAGTCCATGAACAACCTTGCGGCCCTGTACTACCTCCAGGGCCGCTATGAGCAGGCGGAGCCGCTGTTTGTCGAGACGCTCGGGATCCAGAAGCGCGTCCTGGGCGAGGAGCATCCGGCCACACTGGGGTCCATGCACAACCTCGCGAACCTGTACCGGTCTCAAGGCCGCT
>JADFKZ010000211.1 GCA_022564665.1 Planctomycetota bacterium
AGCTCAAGAGCGTCGCCGAGGCGCGGCGTGTCCTGGAGCCCAAGGTCGGCGGGGCACGCTCACTGCAGGAGGTGTTCAGCGATACCGCGCTGGACTTTCTCGTCCTGTTCTCATCGACCACCGCACTCGTCGGGGGGCTGGGGCAGGTCGACTCCTGCGCAGCCAACTGTTTCCTGGACCTCTTTGCACGTGACTTCGGTAAACGCCGGGAGATGGTGGCGATCTCGATCAACTGGGGCCCGTGGCAGTGGGATGACCGGCAGGCGGCGTTGACCGCCACGGTTCCCCGGATGCAGGCCCACCTCGCCCAGGTTCGACAGAAAACGGGAATCTCCTTCGCCGAAGGAGCCGCGGCGTTCGCCACGGTCCTTGCCTCCCCACTCTCGCAGGTGATCGTCTCGCCCCAGGACCCAAACAAGGTGATCCAGGAGCACGCCCGGGGTGTGCCCTGGGCCGACGCCGCGGGCGCCGATGAAGCCACACACGGACGGCCCCCCATTCCCACGCCCTTCGTTGCGCCCTCAGGGCTCCTTCCCCCGGTGAGTCTCATTGACGCACCAACGGTCAAGCAGCTTGCCGAGAGGCTCGACGACACCGACCTCCACGACACACCTGGCCGCGCGGTCCAGCTCCAGGAGGGCAGCAACGCCCCGCCACTATTCCTGCTTCCCACCGCCGGCGACCAGGTCCTCTGCTTCCGCGAGCTGGTCAGCCTGCTTGGTGAGGATCTTCCCTGCTATGGGCTGGAAGCCCCGGGTCTCGACGGCATCACTGAGAGCGCCGACCGCATGGAAGACCTCGCCGGCATTCTCGTTCAGAGCATGCGTCGAGCGCAACCGGCCGGCCCCTACCATCTATGCGGTCATTGTGACGGCGGGATGATTGCCTTCGAGATGGCGCGGCAGCTCGCAAAGCAAGGCGAGCAGGTGGCGTTCCTTGCATTGCTCAACACGACCGTCCCCCAACCCAAGACCCCCGGATCCCACGACGGGCGACAGACCGCTGCGGGCGGCGGCCAGATCGACTGGCCACTCGCCACGGAGTCCGCGCGCCGGCCGGCCGGACACTCCAACGCCTCCGGCGCCGCGCGCGTGGCCGATGTGATCGAGCAGGTCCACGAGGCCGGCCACGAGGCGTTGCGGAACTATGAGCCCAAGCCCTACCCCGGACGGCTGGTTCTCTTCCAGGCGACCGCCGAGCCCGGCTGGGGCAAGATGGTCGCCGACTATGGCTGGGCCCCGTTGATCCGCGGTGGTCTGGAGATCCAGACGCTGGATTGCCGTCACCTGCAGATGCTCACGCCGCCCTATGTCGGCGAGCTGGCCGAGAAGATGGGCGCGTGCCTGACCGAGGCGCTGGCAAGACATGTCAACGAGCCGACCCACGAAAAGGGCCCCACCCATGATTGACCCCGGCGAGATCCACGTCTGGCCTCTGGCTCTCGATGTGCCGCCGCAGCAGGCCAGGCGGCTTGAGCAGTTGATCAGCGACGAGGAGCGGCGGCGTGCGGAGCGGTTCGGACTCCGGCGTCACAGACATCGCTTCGTGGCCCGCCGGGGACTGCTCCGGTCGATCCTGGCGTCTTACCTCCAATGTTCTCCACGCGAGCTCCGGTTCGTCTTCGGCGACCAGGGAAAGCCCGCCCTCGGTGGCAGCGCGGAGCGAACAGGCATCCAGTTCAACCTCTCCCACTCCGCCGACCGGGCCCTTCTCGCCGTCGCCCGGCGGCGGCGGGTCGGTATTGATATCGAGCGAGTCGATCCCGCCGTCGATGTGACCGGGCTCATCGAGACCTGCTGCACACCCTCGGAGATCGCCGAGATCAGCCGGCAGCCCCAGCGCCGACGCAGGGAACTCTTCCTGAGGGCGTGGACGCGGAAGGAAGCGGTCGCCAAGGCCTGTGGCCGGGGGCTTTCACTTGCCCCGAAGGAGATCGAGGTGTCGGTCGCAGCGGCGCCACCGGCCAAGCTTCTGTCGATCCAGGGCGACCGGCGCGCCGCCACACGATGGCTGCTTTACGATCTGGCTCTGGACGCTGAATACGCGGCGGCGATGGCCGCCGAGGTTCCCTGTTGCCGGATCGTCACTCGGAACTGGCCCGGATTCGGAGTGCCGGAGGCCGCCTGAGGGAGGACCACCCGTGCCGTCTTCAAAGCAAGAGCAGCCGGGACCACGAGCTGCACCGCAAAGCTCGGTGTGGACCGCCGCGTGCGCAGCCGTCAGGCTGCAGCGGACGGTCGCCATTCCGCGGAGGCCCGGCACCGGCCCGGCGCCGCTGACCCACACCCAGGCCAACTACTGGGCCGGCACCCCCGACCCCAGCGCCGCACCAACCAGCGCCGACCACACCATTCCCATCGAGGGGCCGCTCGATGTCGGCGTCTTGCAGACCGCGATGAGCGCCGTCGTCCGCGAGCATCACATCCTCCGGACCACGTTTACCGAGACCGACGGCAACGCCGTCCAGACCGTTGGCGAGCCTCCCGAGCGGGTCATCGAGATCGTCGATCTGGGCGGCCGTAAAGCAGCCGGGGAGCTTTATCAGCTCAGCGAGGCCAATGCCTCCGACACCTTTGATCTTGTGGAGGGATCCGTGTACCGAGCCACGCTCGTACGGCTCTCGGAGCGCCGTCACGTCCTGCTGACGGCGTTTCAGCATCTTGGCTGGGACGCCTGGTCGTGGCCGATCTTTGCTCGTGAGCTGCGGATCGCCTACAAGGCAGCGGCCGGTGAGGGACCCGCGATTGAGGAGCTTCCCATTCAGATCGCGGACCTCGCCCACTGGCAGCGCTGCGGTTCCTACAGCCAGCTCGCCGAAACCCAGCTTCGCTACTGGACCCGGACGCTCCGGGGGCTGGGTGAGTCGCCGCGTCTGCTGGGCGAGCGTCGCATCAACCCGGATTCGAGCTGCCCAGTCAGGTGGTTTGCGCTTCCCCCCGGTGTCATCGTCGGGCTGCGGGCGTTGAGGGCCAAGACGGGAGCATCACTTTTCGTCATCGCGCTGGCCTGCCTCAAGGTCCTCATCAGGCGGTACACAGGCTCCGACGACGTCTTCGTCCAGGCGCCGATGG
>JADFKZ010000095.1 GCA_022564665.1 Planctomycetota bacterium
GGCAACGGCGTTGGACCGGGCGCTCGACCACGCCGAGGTCGTGCGGACACTCCTCGCCCACGGCGCCGATGCCGACGCCGCCGACGAGCGGGGGCGCACACCGCTAAGCTGGCTGGCCCGTTACCCGCAGCCCGAAGCAATCGCCCTCCTGATCGATAGCGGCGCCGACCCCAACGCCACCGATCACCGTGGCGAGACTCCGCTGCACCGGGCGGCGCTGTGGGGCTCGACCGGTGCGATCGAGATGCTTCTTGCCGCGGGAGCTGAGGTCAACGCCCAGGCGTACCTCCAGACCACCCCGCTGCACTTTGCAGTTCGTCACCACGATCCCGCCTCCCTCGAGCTTCTCCTATCACGCTCAGCGGATGTCGCGGCCGCCGACGAAGTGGGGTGGACCGCTCTTCACGACGTGGCCGCGCGGGGGAAGGTTGCGTTTGCTCATCTCCTGCTTGCCGCCGGCGCCGACCCAAACGCCACCGATCACTACGGGTCGACGCCGCTGCACCAGGCCGCCCGCCGTGGCCACCTTCAGGTCGCGGCGGCCCTGGTTGCTGCCGAGAGTGTGCTCAACATCCCAAACACCGTGGGTTTGACCCCGCTCCACGAAGCGGTCGCCGGCGGACACAGGGCCGTTGTCAACCTTTTTCTTGCCCATGGGGCGGACGTCGCCGTGGCCGACAGCAAGGGCTGGACGGCGTTTGATCTGGCGACGTCGAAAGGCGATCTCAGTATCAGGGCCATCCTGCTCGTCGCCTATCAAGCCACCGGGAGGGGCTCCGAGGGCGTGCATGCCCACCGGGAAGAACGCAGGTGAATCAATCGGTTCGCGTACTGTGCGCCGCCGGGCTTCTCGCGCTGGCCTGCAGCTGCCAGGGCGTCGGCCCCATGCTGGCGTGGCAGAGATCGCTGGAAGCCTACGTCACCGAACACGGCAACGGTGATCCTGACGTTCTTCGCACTCTCGGCGACCGCCCCTCCCAGGGCGAATTCGGTCTGACCGCTGCCCGGACAAGCGGTTTTCCCTTCATCGCGTCACAACGCACGGACGTCACAGGCCTCCTTCTGGGGCACCGCAGGATCGCGGGCCGGTACTGGTTCCTCTTTCTGGTCGGTGCCGTCGAGTACAGAGGCTGGTTCGTCGACTTTCCGCTGGATGATCCCCGGCTCCAGGACCTCCGGATTGCAGCGTTCTCTGGCGAGCAAGGCCTTTTTGACTGGGTCATGAGCGGCGAGGACACCGAAGCACTCCAGCGGTACGAGCGCCTCCAGCTTCAGGCCTGGCGCCGCAGCCACCCCAGCCGCGCCCAGGCAACCAGGGGCCCCACGACCTTTCCCACCGCCGGTGACATACTCCGGCTCACCGTCGTGCCCGAGGGCGTGACGGTGGTGGATGAGCATTCGGGGGCGAGATGGGTGCTGTCGATAAAGACGCCAGCAGGAGTCACGGATTCGGAACGAACTGCTCAGCCTTGAACTCTGAACCCTGCTCTTTTCTCCGCCGCCCTCTGCGGTGAATCTTCACCTTCTTCAGCGCCCGCGGGACGACCTGCTAGACCCCCACAACCCCAACCATCCCCGCCGCCGCCCGTGCAATGTTCGTGTGGTGCAGCCCGCAGAGCTTGAGGATCTCCTCCTCGGTGCGGGCGGACTTGGGGATCTTGCGAACGTACATCTGCTCGATCGTGAAGGCGTCCCCGGACTCGGTCACCGCATCGGCCACGGCGGAGCCGATTCCGCCGCCGTAGTTGTCTTCGACGGTGAGTATGTTGCCGCCGTTTTCATTGGCCAGGTCCAGGAACGCTTCGGGATCGAATGGAATGGAGTACAGGTCGACGAGCGAGGCGTCGATCCCCGCCTTGTCGAGGGAATCGAGGACCTTGTTGCACTCGTGGACCATATAGCCAGCGGTGACGATGAGCAGGTCGCGGCCTTCGGTGAGCACCTCGAACCCACCCAGCCTGAAGTCGGTCGTCTCATTGTAGATGAACTCCACGTCGGGCCGGACGGTCCGCATGTAGCAGGCGCCCTCGTGCTCGGCCATCCGCATGGTCAGGGCATAGGCGGCGTAGGCGTCCGCGGGCTGGAGGATGTAGCAAGCGGGGTTGCCCCGGTGATCACGGACCGTCGTCCAGCTCCGAAACCACGCAACATCAAGCAGCGCCATCTGGCTGGGTCCGTCGGCGGCAAGCGAGATGCCGGAGTGGCTCCCCACGATCTTGATGTTGGCCCCGGAGTTGATCGCCATCTCGATCTGGTCGTAGCCGCGGGCGACGAACTTGCCGAAGGTCGAGCAGAACGGGATCTTTCCCGCCGCGGACAGCCCGACGGCGGTTGAAAACATGTTCTGCTCGGCGATCTTGCACTCGATGAACCGGTCGGTCAGCTCTTGGTCGCCTTCAAAGTATTCGGAGAAGGTCGAGTTCTTGACATCCCCGTCAAGGGCGAACACATCGGCATTGGCGTGGCCGATGGCCCGTAGTGCCAGACCGTAGGCCTTCCGGGTCGCCAACTTGCGCTTCTTGAGCTCGACCCCCAGCTCGTAGGTATTCATTGCTTCCTCAAAACCCACGGGCTCAGCGCGGGCCGAGGCCGCTGGTACGTGTTCCGCCGGCGGGTAGATCCGAAGCTCGTCGCCGGCGAGGGCCGACGTGAGCCCGACCCCCGTGGCGTTGAGCTCGAGGTGGGCCTGTTGAAGCTTCTCGGCGGTGGGGGGCTTGCCGTGCCACCCGTCACCCTGGATCACAGGGGCACCCCATCCCTTGACCGCGGTCGCCACCACGGCCATCGGCTGCTCACCCGCCTGGTTGGCGATGAACTCGTCGAAGGCGTCGCGTAGTTCGTTCGGGGCGTGTCCATCGACGCTCTTGACCCTGAAACCCGCCGCCTTGAGCTTGTCCGCCAGCTTTTGAGCCGATTGCTGGGGACTGACCGTGCCCGCCTGCCCGAAGCCGTTGCAGTTGAAAATCGGCAGGACGTTGGTCAGCTTCCGGTCGACAATGAGGTCAATCGCCTCGGAGACCTGGCCCTCGCGCGACTCCCCGTCGCCGATGATGCAGTAGATCCGCTTGTCCAGCCCATCGTGCCGCGCCGCGATCCCCAGGCCCGCGGACACCGAGAGCCCCTGTCCCAGCGAACCAGTCGCGGCGTCGAAAAAGGGAAACCCTTCCATGGGGCTTGGGTGACCGTCCAGGCACGAATTGGCCTCCCTGAGGGTCATGACGTCGTCGATCGTCATGGCCCTGACCTTGTCGCCCAATCCGAAGGCCACCCCGAGGTCACCGAGGGCGGCGTACAGGATGGGAACCGCATGGCCCTCGGAGAGGACAAGCCGGTCGGAGGTCGGGTAACGAGGGTGCTCCGGCAGCCACCGCATCGAGTGGTACAAGAGGACGGTCACGATGTGGCCAAGGCCCAGGCCGCTGGTGGGATGGCCGCTGCCGGCTGCCTCGCACATGTCGAGGCACAGATGATCGAGCTGGATCGCCTTCGCGTGAACGGCTGCTTCAAACGACATCCGCTTCCTTTCGGGTGGGCAACGAGTAGGCCGTCGAACCCCGTAGTATCGCACCAACCCCCACCAGAAGCAAACAGGGCTCGCCGGGCCAAAGAGACGGTCCGCTCACGTCCGGCCGGGCTGGTGGTACACTTTGGGTCTTCACCAACGTCTTGATGAGGACTGTAGAGATATGAAGGTCATCTGTGATCGTGTCGCGCTGGCCGATGCGGTGAGCACCGCCAGCGGCGTCGTTGCCGGCCGCACCCCAACCCCCGTTCTAAAATGCATCAAGCTCACGGCAACGGAGCCACCCAACGACGGGCTCGTGATCACCGCGACCGACCTGGAGGTGGGCCTGCGGCTGGCCGTGCCGCAGGTTCAGGTAGAGCAGCCGGGCGAAGCGGCGATCCCCGCCGACAAGCTCAGCCAGATCGCCCGCACCTGCGATGATCCAACGCTGACCATCGAGACCGACAACCACACCGTCCACATTCGGGGCGCCGGGTCGCATTTCAAGGTCTTTGGTTTCGACCCGGCGGAATGTCCGCCGGTGAGGGATTTCAGCGACGCCACCGTGGATTGCGAGATCAACGCAGGCGTGCTCCATTCGCTCATTGCCCGAACGCTCTTTGCCGCCGCGATCGAGCACACCCGCTACGCCATCAACGGCGTCCTGTTCGACCGCACCGGCAGGCAGCTGCGGCTGGTGGCCACCGACGGCCGCCGGCTGGCCATGGCCAGGGGGGAGTGCTCCTCGGGCGAGGGCGACCGCTCCTGTATCGTCCCGATCAAGGCCTTGAAGATGATCGCCAAGCTTCTGACCGACCCCGAGCCAACCGTCCGTCTCGCCATCGACGAGCACCAGATCCTCTTCGCCGTCGGCGACCCCGATCAACCCGCGGACGCAGCGGTCATCTCCAGCAACCTGGTCCAGGGCGCGTTCCCGCCATTTGAGGACGTCGTCCCCAAGGATCAGGACAAGAGAGTTACCTTCGATGCCGCCATCCTCAACAGCGCGATCCGGCGCGCGGCGCTTCTGACCAACGAGGAGTCCAAGGGCGTCCGCATGAGCTTTTGCGCGGATAAAGTCACCCTCACCAGCCGGGCTCCAGAAATGGGCGAGGCGACGGTGGAAGTCAGCCTCGACGACTACGAGGGAGAGCCGCTCGAAATCGGCTTCAACCCGAAGTTCATCACCGATGCCCTCAACGTTCTCAACACCGACAAGGTGATCATTGAGCTCAAGGCCCCCAACAAGCCGGGCGTGCTGACGACGGGAAGCGATTTCACCTACGTGCTGATGCCGGTGAATCTGCAATAGGTAGGGCCGGCTGTCGGCTGTCAGCAATCAGGTCCAAAAGGAGTTAGCTGGGGCTGAGTCCCGATCGCATCGGGACGACGCCACGGTTGGTCCGACGACGAGCAGACCGGGCCTTCGCTTCGCTCAGACCCAGCCACCCGGTGTAGAGGGTTCAGGGTTTTTCCGAACCCCGAACCCCTGACGCCTCCTGACTTCTACCAGGATTTCTTGTACCTCACGGAACAGCCGTAAGACTTTACGTAGTCGGGCGAAACGGTCTCCTGGGCAGCCATCTGAGTGATGGCGTTCGTGACGTAGTTGAACACTTCGTCGCGGCTCTTGTCGGAGAGCTTGTTGTTGTCGATCGCCCCGTGGTAGCGGAGTACGCCCTCTCGGTCGATCACAAACATGTGCGGCGTTGTTTTGGCGTTGTAAAGCCGTGCCACCTCGCCCTTGGAATCGAGCAGGATCGGGTACTTCAGCCCGTGCTTCCTGATCCAGTTGTTGTTCTCCTCAGCCGAGGTGTTGGGTGTGGTGTTGATCGCGAGCCACACCAGCCCCTTGCTCGTCTGACTTGCCTTGAGAAACGCTTCCTGAATGGCTTTTGACTTGTAGCAGTTCTGCACGAAGGGGCACTTCGGGTTGATCCACTCCAGCACGACGACCTTGCCCTTGTAGTCCGCGAGGCTCCGCTCCTGCCCCGTCGTGTCAAGAAGCGTAAACTGCGGCGCCGCCTTGGCGAGCTTGGCCTGCTTGGTCTCCTTGTCGGCGAGGGCCATCGCGGATGCGGCCAGGACAAGGCTCACGCCGAGGCCCGCCGCCAGTAGTCTGGTTCCTGTCTTCATCTGGAATGCTCCGTATTCGTAGTCAGTGATTCGTCGAAACGCCGAGCCTCCGGCTCGACGACGTGCCAGCTAGGGAACAGGGGAGTCGAGCCGAAAATCGTAGCACGGATCGTCGGCGTTCTCTCCCAGGGCCACAAGACCACCGAGAGCCATCGGCTCACCCAGGGCGTTTTTCGGATCGAAGGTCACCTGGACCCTCACCTTGAACCGATCGCCGGTGATGGACGCCTCCAGGGGGGAGTAGGTCACGCCCGGCGACTCCTCGGGCAGGAACTTTACGACCGTTGTGCCGCCGGCTGGACCCGAGAGGGTGATCACCCCGTCGCGGAATGTCACAGAGCCGCCCGCAATCTTTGTGAGCGGCCTGGGCAGCCGCTTGAGGTGTTTGCGCAGGAGGGGGGGCAAGCGGCGAGGCGGCTCCCCCGGACGTCGGGCCGTCTGCACGACAACGCTCCGCTGGACATCGCCGAGCAGGCACACATCCTTGCAGACCGCCCAGCGGATCCGGCAACGGATCTCGACGGGCTCCTGAGAAAGCGTGCCAGGCGCGGTGATGGGAACAAAGAGCACAGCCTGGGTCTCGTAGCCATACTCCTCACCTTCTGCCGTGTCGAAGACGCGGGGTCGGGTCCAGATGGGCTCGGCGACACGGAACCCCTCGGGGGCGGTGACGGTCACAACCAACGGCAGCGCGCCAGCGCCAGGGTTCTTCCAGTAGATGTGCCACTTGGGCTCGACATCAAAGACGACGGCGAGGTGAAAGGTCTCGCCCGGTCCGATGGGCTCTGTATCAAGGAGCGTCCGCACGCTGACGAGCTCCTCGGCCCGCTTGAGGGCCGGCCGCGGTCTGCTCGGGTCCACCGGAGTCTGCGCACCGACCGCGGCGGCGGCCCCCAGCGCCGCTGCGGCCCCGACGAGACAACGGCACCTTCCATACACCAGCATGCGGTCTCCACGGCCCCGTACCGGTGGCCTTGCGTCCACTGTAGACTACAACCGCGGAGTGCCAAGCCGCTATTCCGCGAGATTGGACGGGCTCACTGATGCCACCAGCTTCGACATCGTGCCAACGGAGGGCCGCAAGGGTCATGTTGGGGGTCATGTGGGGGGTCATGTGGGGGGTTGCGGTCGCCGCCTTGGCGGGGCCCGTCCTGTGGGTGCCGAGCGGCTGTAGCTCGCGCCGGACGAGCAACCGCGATCTCGTCCTCGTCAACCCGGACGAGGCATCGGCGATTCTGAGCGGACAAAAGGGGCTGCTCGGTCTGGGCGGGCCGGGGGCCGCGGCGTGGGTGGATCCCCGTAGCGAAGCGGACTTTCTCCAGGGCCACATTCCCGGCGCCATCAACCTTCCCTTCCAGGACGTCACCGCCGGACACCACCGGCTCGCAAGCTACAACACTCTGGTGGTCTACGGGGATGACTTCGCCGACACCAAGGCCCAGGGCATGAGCAAGCGGCTTCTCGAACTGGGGCACAAGGATGTCCGTACGCTCCGCGGCGGGCTGCGGGCGTGGATCGCGGCGGGAAAGATATTGGAGGTAGGAGAAAGACAAGATTAGTGACAAAGGGGACCGATGCGGCGTCGGAAGCACATCCCGGCAGGATGCCGGGTATCCCGAGGGGCGAAGCCCCGAAGGCCTCAGCCGCGAAGGACCACAGCCGCGCCCGGCAGGACGCCAAGCGGCGTGGGAACATGGACGCCGAGCGGCTGACATAATAAGAGTGAGGCAGCACGCCGACCAGCCGACGCAACCGGAGTGATGCAGTGAGGAAGGATTCAGGGTTGAGGGTTCAGGGTTCAGGGTTCGGATATCGGCGCTTTTCCGAACCCCGAACCCCGAACCCCCGACGTTGCCCGTCCGCGCCTCCCGAAGAGGCCGCGAATGCTTCAAGGCGCACCTGGGCGCACAGTGGATCAGGAGCAATCAAATCCGTTCTGCTCGCGGCGGTCGTGGGGTTTGCGATGGCCGCCAAGGGGCCAGGCACCTCAGAGGACGGGATCCAGACCAGGATCGAGTCCACGCTCAACGAGGTTCCGACCGCTGCGAGCCTGCGCGCCTATCACGAGCTGCTGGGGTCTGAGCCGCACGTGGCGGGCACACCCGGCGACGAGCGAACCATCCAGAGGATCGCCGACGCCTTTGCCGCGATGGGCCTTGTGGTGAGGCGTCACGAGTTTCACGCCTACCTGGCCCAGCACGTCGACGCGACGGTTCAGATCACCAGCCCTCCGGTCGCGACGCTGCCGCTGATCGAACGGGCCTTGCCCGAGGACCCCGACACAAGCCACCCAGATCTGCCGGCGGGCTTCAACGCTTACAGCGGCAGCGGCGACGTCACCGCCGAGATCGTCTATGCCAACTACGGCACCACCGAGGACTTCGAGCAGCTTTCGGCGCTGGGCGTCAGCGTCCAGGGCAGGATCGTGATGGCCCGCTACGGAAAGAACTACCGCGGCTTCAAGGCCAGGTACGCCGAGGAAGCGGGCGCGGCGGGACTGATTATCTTTACCGACCCCGCCGACGCCGGGTACGGCCGGGGGATCCCCTACCCCGAAGGAGGGTACGCCAACGCGAGCTCGATCCAGCGCGGCTCCATCAAGACGCTCGACTATGCCGGCGACCCGCTGACGCCCTTCGAACCAGCAACGGCCAACGCGGCGCGGCTTGCCGCCGACGAGGTGGCTCTGCCGCGGATCCCCGTCCAGCCGCTGGGGTGGGACGCGGCCGCGCAGATCATGTCGCGGATGCGGGGGCCGGCCGTGCCTCAGGGGTGGCAGGGGGGGCTTCCATTCGCCTACCGGCTCACCGGCGGGGAGGATCTGACGGTGCGGCTTGCGGTCCGGCAGCGTCGCGCGCTGGTCAAGTCCGCAAACGTGCTTGGCGTCCTGCCGGGGACCAGCGAGCCGGAGAAGATGGTCATCATCGGATGCCACCACGACGCCTGGGGTTTCGGGGCCAGCGATCCGCTGGCGGGGACGATGATTCTCCTGGAGTGCGCACGGAGCTTCGCCGAGCTGGCCCGGCAGGGACTGGCGCCGGCGCGCACGATTATCTTCGCCGCCTGGGGAGCCGAAGAGCAAGGGATCATCGGCTCGGTCGAATGGTGCGAGGCCAACCGGGATGACCTGGTTGCCAACGCGGTGGCCTACATCAACCTCGACATGGCCGCGATGGGTGAAGACTTCGGCGCCAGCGCCGACCCCTCGTTGAAGCGTCTGATCACGGCCGCGACGAAAGCGGTCCCCCAGGCACGCGGCAAAGAAGGCCAAAGCGTATTCGACGCATGGGTCAGCCGCACAGTGCACGACGCAGCCGCCGCAGGCAATCCCCCGACGCCCCCGGAACCCCCGGAACCCGTGTTCGGCAACCTCGGTGGAGGATCGGACCACGTCGGCTTCTACTGCCACCTGGGAATCCCCTCATGCGGGCTCGGCGCAAGCGGCAGCCCCGGCACCGCCTACCACTCCAACTACGACACGCTGGCGTGGTATCGCAAGGTCGTGGGAGATGACTACCAGCCAGCGCTGATGCTGACCCGCCTCGCCAACATCATTCTCGCCCGCCTGGCCAACGAGCCACTCCTGCCGCTCGACCCGGCCCGCTATGGACCAGATCTGCGCAGCCACCTTCAAACGCTCGAGAAACGGGCGAGGTCGCTGGATGTCGCCGTCGACTTTCAACGGCTGCGCGACGCCCTCGATGACTTCGACGCCGTCGCCATTCCGACGCAGCAGCGCCTGCTTGAGGTGGCCTCCAGCGGCCGCAGCAACCCACCCCAGTGGCTCCGGCGGGTCAACGCCCTGCTCGGTGACGCCCAGCGGCGGTGGCGCCACGAGCCCGGGCTGCCCGGCCGCCCCTGGTTCAAGAACCTCTTTGCCGCCACCGATCCGACCTCGGGGTACGCGGCGTGGATGCTCCCGGCTCTGCGGTACCATCTGGAGCGCCGCGACCTCGATGGCGTCGCAAACGCCGTCGAGCTGTACGCGGAGGTGCTGGCGTCGTTGAAAGGCGATCTGAGCAGGATCGGTCAGCTCCTGGGCCTGCAATCGTTGGAAACCCCGGCAGCGATCGGGTCGTATCCGTAGAAAGAAAGGACCCGCACCATGCTCTTCAAGACAACAGCCGCCCTTGCGGTGACCTCCTCCTGCCTTCTTTGCGGCCAAGGCGCAATCGCCGGAGCAGGTATTGACCCGCTGACCACAGTCCGCGTCGCCAGCGGTCTCAACCGGCCGATCTTTGTCACCCATGCCCCGGGGGACTCGACGCGTCTGTTCATCGTCGAGCAGCGCGGGCTGATCAAGATCCTCGACCTCGCCGGCGGGACCGTGCTGGCGACGCCGTTTCTGGATATCGACGCCCTGGTGGTCAACTTCGCCGGCAACGACGAGCGTGGTCTGCTGGGGCTCGCGTTCCACCCGAACTACCAGGTCAACGGGCTCTTCTACGTCAACTACATCAACAACTCCTCCGACACGACGATCCGGCGTTACAAAATCTCTGGCGATCCGAACATCGCCGACGCATCGAGCGGGTTCACCCTGATGACGCTCGGCCAGCCGTTTTCCAACCACAACGGCGGCTGGATCGGCTTCGGGCCCAACGACGGCTACCTCTACATCGCCACCGGTGACGGCGGCAACTTCTGCGACATGGGCCCCGGCCACAGCTCCGGCGGCAACGCCCAGGACATCACCAACAACCTCCTCGGCAAGATGCTGCGGATCGTCCCCTCGACCACGCCGGCCGTCGGCGGGTATCTGGTCCCGGCCGACAACCCCTTCGTCGGCATCACCGGCGACGACGAGATCTGGGCGTACGGTCTGCGGAACCCCTGGCGGGCGAGCTTCGACCGCGACAACGGCGACCTGTACATCGGCGACGTCGGGCAGGATGCCCGCGAGGAGATCGACTTCCAGCGGGGCGTCAGCCCCGGCGGCGAGAACTACGGGTGGAAGTGCATGGAGGGCAACGGGTGCAGCACGGCGAGTGGCTGCGGCGCTCCCTTTGGCTGCACCTGCTTCTCGGCCAGCCTGACCGACCCGATCCACGACTACACCCACATCCCCCCACCGCCGCCGACCGGCTTCGTCTGCGCGGTCACCGGCGGGTACGTCTATCGCGGCTGCTCCATCGCGGGCCTGTCCGGAACGTACTTCTTTGCCGATTTCTGCGGCGGGGCCATCTGGAGCTTCAGGGTCGTCGGCGGGCTGGTGACGGAGTTCGTCAACCGAACCCCGGAGCTCTCCCCGTCGAGCGGCAACTTCACGGTCAACCAGGTCGTCTCCTTCGCCGAGGACGAGCGGGGCGAGATGTACATCGTCGATCAAGGCAGCGGGTCCGATGGTCAGATCTTCAAGATCGTCGGCGTCTGCCTCACCGACGTGAACGGCGACGGGGTCACCAACGTCCTGGACCTGATCGCGCTTCTGCTCGACTTCGGCCAGACCGTCTGCGCGACAACGGACATCAACGAGGACGGCGTCGTGAACGTCCTCGACCTGATCGAGCTGCTGCTGGACTTCGGGACGAGCTGTCCGTAGCGGCCCGAGGCCGCTACTGGTTTTTTTAGCGCTCCGTAGGGCCCTCCGGGCCCACACTCGCTCTGGTACGCGGCGGCGAATACATCCGCCGCCGCTGATCGGATGCCTTCCTGGGCGCTCCGTACGGCCCTCCGGGCCGACACTCGCTCTGGTACGACGCCGCGGATGACGATCCGCGGCGTCTGATCGGGCGCCTTCCTCGGCGCTCCGTACGGCCCTCCGGGCCGACACTCGAGAAAAGACAGGGCTGTCAGCTCTCAGCTTTCAGCTGTCGGCTCTTGGAGGAGAACTCCGCTGCCACTGGTCGCCCCGCCGCAGGCGGGAGACCAGTGCGGATCGATCAACCCGCCCGCTGCGCACGGCTCTCGGATTAACCTGGCAGCCCATGCGGGCTGCGGGGGGCCGAGCGGTGGCACCGGGGAG
>JADFKZ010000212.1 GCA_022564665.1 Planctomycetota bacterium
GCATGAGGTTCCGGCCGCGATCGAGCACGACGGCTAGGCTCTGTTGTGTCAGCCGCTTGGCATCCGTGCCTGCACGGCTGAGCCTTCGGGGCTGCGCCCTGTGGGCTCCGCCCCTCGGGATACCCGGCATCCTGCCGGGGTTTGTTCTGTCAGCCGCTTGGCATCCCTGCCGGCGCGGCTGAGCCTTCGCGGCTCCGCCGCTCGGGATACCCGGCATCCTGCCGGGGTTTGTTCTCTCAGTCTGCTTGGCATCCTGGTTCTCACGCCGCTTGGCATCCTGGTTCCCACGCCGCTTGGCATCCTGTCGGGCGCGGCTCTGGCCGGGCGCGGCTGGGGCCGGGACGAACTGCTGCGCTCCGTTCGTGGTCCGTCAACAAGAAGACCGGGGCTTCGCTTCGCTCAGCCCCAGCCACCCGGAAGACTCCTCTGGAGCCGACAGCTGATAGCTGACAGCTGGCCGCCGTCTTACCCTTTCACGCTCACCGTTGCGCCGATCAGACCGGTGGGGCGCTGCGGGCGGGTCTCAGGAGGCGCCGCGTCGGGGATGTTCGCCAGCCCGCCCGCGGCGGCGTTCTCCTGGGCGAGCCTCTCCAGCAGCAACGACCAGGTTTCCCGCTCGTACTGAAGGAGGTCGATCACCTCGCCGACAATGGCCGGATCCCGTTTGCGGCTGGCGTCAATCAACCGCGTGTACAGGAAGGTGTAGAGGCTCGAGAGGTTGCTGCACAGCTCGGGCGCAATCTCGGGCCGAAGGCTGGTGATCAGCTCGATCAGGATCTGCTGGCAACGGGAGATTCCTTCGTAGGCGGCCTCGTGGTTGTTGTCGGCCAGGCCGCTCTTTGCCTGCTGGGCGAACTTGATAGCGCCGTCGAAAAGCATCTGCCGCAGCTGTGCGGAGCTGGCGGTCATGACCTTCGTCTTGAGGTAGGGATCGGCGGGATTGGCCGGCGAAGAGCTCATCGCTGCTCATCTATCGGCTCTTTGGCGAGTCCGAATGTGTCAGACGGTCTGATTTTCCGCGGATTCACCGCCTCACGGTGTTACTGAAAAGGTTCTGGGCGAAGGTCAGGTTGCCCACCAGCGACAGCAGGGCGTTGCTCTGGTTCTGCAGCAGTGCCAGCGCCGTCTCCATCGCCGTGAACTCCCGCTGCATCCGCTCCCGCTGGATCTGAATCCGCTCGTCGAATTCCTCGATCCGCTTGGTGGTGAGATCGATCTTGTCCTGCAGGGACTCGTCGGCGATCGTCAACGTGCCGTCGATCGAGTTCGTGAGGTTGTCCAAGAGCTGATCGAAGAGGTCTCCAAAGCCCAGCTGGCTGAAGGTCGTCTCGTTCTTGGTGATCGTCACGCCCGGTGCGATCTGCTGCGTCGTCGTCGTGGTGGACTTGAGGGCGGCGAAGAGGTTCTCCACCGCGATCGGGTCATCTTGGTACGCGGCGAGGAACTTGGCTTGGTCGAAGACCAGATTGCTGTCGGAGCCGATCCTAATGCCGACCTCGCTGAGCCGCGTGAACTTGGTCGTGACCCCCGTGGTCGTTCGGTTGACGATATTAAACAGAGCGTTTCGGACCTGGGCTGTGGTGGTGTTTCCCAGCAGGGGGCCTCTGGTCTCGGTCTCGACGTCGAAGAAGTCGTATTGATCGATCCGCGCGATGACATCGTTGAACGCGTCGACGAACTCAGCCACCTTCTCGGTTATCCCGCTGGTGTCCCGGGTGACGGTGAGGGTGACCGGGCTGCTGGAAGCCGAGACCAGATCGACGGTCACGCCCGAGAGCACATCGGTCAGCGTGTTGGAGCTGCGCTCGATGAGCACGCCTTGGGCGGGATCGTTGGACCCGAAGAAGACCTTGGCATTTTGGCCCTGGGAGATCGTCGTCAGGCCCAGGTCGAACACGGCGCCGGTGTCGTCCTTGGCGTCGATCACCAGCGCGCCGGGCGTGCCCGATATCAGGGAGCTGAAGCTGATCTGGAAGGGTGTGGGCCCCGCTCCGGTGTTCAGGATCGAGGCGGTGACGGGGATGCCCGCGTCGTTGATCGCCGAGACGATCTCGCTGAGGGTGTCCGCCTTGTTGACCGTCACCGTCTTCTCGAAGGAGCCGTCGATGTCGGCACCGTCGGAGGCGGCCTGGCCGACGATGCCGAGATCCGCGGCGGTGGTGCCGTTGATCGTGTCCACCCGGATGATCCCGGAGCCTCCGGTATTCTCGATGAGAAGACCGTCTCCGTTGTCGTTCACACGGGCGTTGATGGAGAGGGGGGGGCTCGCCGCGCTCGCCTGGCCGTTGATCTCCCTGATGATGTCGTAGAGCGAGATCGCGTCGGTCCCGATCTTGACCGTGGCGATCCTGCCGTCGCCGTCGGTGATTCGGAACTCGCCAGTTCCGATCCCGCGGCCGTAGTTGAGACCGGTCAGCGTGCTCCCCTCGGCGACGTAGCGGATCTGGAGGCTGGTGCCGCGGACGCTGTCGGCTGCAACGTCGGCGGCGATCCCCAGCTCGCTGGCGGCGGTGCCCGAGATCGTCAGGTTGCCGCCGCCGCCGACCGTGTCGGTGATCAGCAGGCCGTTGCCTGAGTTGTTGAGCGACGCGGTGATGTTGATCGCGCCCGAGTTGTTGATCAGGTCGATGATCTCGCTGAGGGAGCCGTCCTCGTCCAGCGCGAAGGTGTCGCTGCCGCCCGAGCGGTCGTTGATGGTGAGCGAGTTGTTGCCGCTGAGCCCCGCGCCGCCGTTGAGGCTGGCGACCAGGACCGAGTTGATCCCGGCGATCAGACGGTTGCCGTCAAAGTCGTCGGCCGCGACATCGGCCTCGATCCCCAGGTCGCGTGCGGCGTAGGGGTTGGCGATCGTGGAGGCGATGATGAGATTGCTGAGCAGCCCGCCGGTGTTGTCTTTGATCCGGAGGCTCACGTTCGCGTTTGGCTCGGGCTCGGGCACGATCGAGGCGGTGATCGTGCCGCCGTTGTCCGCGTCGTTGTTGATCCGGTCGATCACCTCCTGGATGGTGCGTGTGGCGGGCGTGTGGTCGGCGTTCTGGATGAG
>JADFKZ010000096.1 GCA_022564665.1 Planctomycetota bacterium
TGAGGCCGCCCGGGTTCGTGCGCGGGACGCTCAGCGTCGCGCAGTTCGAACTGCGCGAGCTTCGCCATCAGCCGGGGCTCTACCTCTTCGTGCCGCTGATACTGCTGCAAACCCTGGGCACGATGTTGTTCGCGGTGGGCGCCTTCGGCACGCCGCTGTTGCAGACACCGGGCTCGCTGGCCGTCGGCACGATGAACACGCTGACGTTGCTTATCTGCCTGCTCATCCAGTTCTACACGGTGGAGTCGGTGCAGCGCGACCGCAGCACCGGCGCCGCCGCCATGATCTATGCGACACCGGTGCGCAGCGGTTCCCTGCTGTTGGGCAAGGCCATCGCCAACGTCGCCGTCGGCGGCGCCGTGCTCTTGGGGGCGCTGATCGCATGCGTCCTGGTGCTGGTGATCCAGCGGACCGTGCCGTTTACGCTCGGGCCGTTCCTGATCGTGTGGGGACTCGTGCTGGTTCCGACGTTCCTGCTGTGGAGCGCCTTCGTGATGGCGGTCGCGGCGGTGGCCCGCAACCGGTACGTAACGCATGCGTTGTGCCTGGGTGTGCTCATCCTGACCGGCTACACCCAGTTCACCGGCGAAATGAGCTGGGTCGGCAACTGGGACGCCTGGGGCGTGATCCGCTGGTCCGACATGGCGCCCCTGGAGCTCAACCGCCTGGCGCTGTTGCTCAACCGCCTCATGGCGATCTCGCTGGCGGCGCTGTTCGTGGCGCTGGCGGTCCGCTTCTTCGCGCGACGGGACTTCGACGCAGCGCGGATCATCCACCGGCTGTACCCCAGGGCGCTGCTCGTCCAGGGATTGAAGTTGCTCCCCTTCGTCGTCGTTCCGCTGATTCTCGGCGGCTGGCTCTACGTTGCGGTCTCGAACGGCTTCCAGGGCGAGCGCGCCGAGAAACGGCAGAAGGACTACTGGCGGGACAACACCGCCACCTGGCGCGACGCGCCGGTGCCGGCGATCGCCTCGGTGCAGATCGACCTGGAGCTCGACCCGCCGCGGCGGTGGTTCAGGACCGAGGGACGCTACGTGATCTACAACCCGCGACCGGAACCCCTGGCGGAAATTCCCCTCTCCGCCGGGCTTCACTGGGAGAACCTCCAGTGGACGCTCAACGGCGAGCCCTACGAGCCTGACGACCGGTCGAACCTGTTCGTCTTTACGCCGCCGGCGCCGCTGGGCGCGGACGAACGCGTCGAGATCGGCTTCAGCTTCGAGGGCGTCTACCCCAAGGGGTTCACGGCCAACGGCGGGGGTACCAGCCAGTTCATTCTTCCATCTGGCGTCGTGCTGACGTCCTTCTCGGCGAGCTTCGCGCCGATCGTCGGATACCTCGAGGCCGTTGGCGTCGACGAGGACAACGAGTATGAGCCGCGGGTCTACCCCGACGACTTCTACGAGGGCGTGACGGATCCGGCGTTCGGCAGCGGCTGGCCGTTTACGACGCGGCTGCGGATCACCGGCCCTGCCGAGTACACCTACAACTCCGTCGGCGTGCTGGTGAGCGAGTCGGTCGACCAGGATCGGCGCACTGTCGTCTGGGAGAGCGATCACCCCGTCACGTTCTTCAACGTCGTCGCCGGCCGGTGGGACGTTCATCGCGGCGAGAACACGGCGATCTTTTATTACCCGGGGCACCGGTACAACATCCAGGAGATGTCCGAAGCGCTGGAGGCGGCGCTGCGCTATTACTCGGAGTGGTTCTATCCCTATCCGTGGCAGGAGCTCAAGCTCAGCGAGTTCCCGAACTTCGCCTCCTACGCGCAGGGGTTCGCCACCAACATCACCTTCTCGGAGGGGATCGGGTTTCTCACGAAGAGCGAACCGAAGACGAACCTCGCCTTCATGGTCACGGCGCACGAGGCCGCCCACCAGTGGTGGGGCAACATCCTCATGCCGGGCAAGGGCCCCGGCGGCAACATCCTCTCGGAAGGCATGGCCCACTTCTCGACGATCCTGCTCATCGACCAGGTCAAGGGGCTGCGCGATCGCATCGAGTTCTGCCGGCGGATCGAGGAGGCCTACGGCGACAGCCGGGTCGTGGATTCCGAGCGGCCTCTTGTCAAGACCAGCGGATCGCGGCCCGGCGACCGGACCGTCATGTACAACAAGGGTGGCTTTGTCTTCTGGATGCTGCTGCAACTGATGGGGCGCGACGCCGGCCTCGCGGGGCTGCAGGAGTTCATCGGCCATTACAGCAGCGACCCGGATCATCCGCTGCTGCAGGACTTCGTTGTGTCGATGCGGCCGTTTGCGCCGGACCCGGCGGCCTTTGACGAGTTCACCGACGCGTGGTTCTTCGACGTGGTGGTCCCGGAGTACCGCCTCAGCGACGCCGAAGTGACACCGGCCGGCGCAACCGTGACGGTCGAGAACACCGGCAGCGGCCGGATGCCGGTGCAGGTTGTCGCGGCCCGGGCAGATCGCTTCGATGAAGAGGGCGAGCCGAACCCCGAGTATCGCCAGAGGCGGGTCGAGATCACGCTGGGGCCCGGCGAACGCGTCGTCGTCGAGATCCCCTGCGATTTCGAGCCCGACCGGGTTGTCGTCGATCCGGACGCCCTGGTCCTGCAGCTCAATCGCGACCAGGCGATCGTGCGGTTCTAGAGCTGTTTCGAGCGCTCCGTAGCGGCCGCCGGCCGCACACTCGCTCTGGCGGCTACGCGGCCGATTCGATCGGCCGCTTCGCTTGGACGCAATCTGCGCTAGACCTAAGCCTCTGGGTGGCACGGTTGAGCGGGTCGCCGCCTTCGCCGGGAGATCAGGAAGCTTGATCGCCAAGTCGATCCGACAGGTGACTCGAGCGATGGACGGGAATCCCCGCGATCATGAATCAAACAACGGAAGCATTACGGCAACGTGCTTCGGCTGAGTATTTGCACCATACGCCTTCCATGGCGCCATGCTTGGCCCGGCAAAGTGATTCACCACGCCTGATTCAGATCCGTAAGGGAAAGGCCGTTGGCCTGATTGAAGGCCGCCAGCGTGGTCTCATCGTCGCCCAGATTGTTGGGAACCCGCATCGCGAACGCACCGTTTGTCGGGTTGTACCAGGCAGTGTTCGGGTTGCTCAAGCTGACGTTGTAGGTCTTGAAGAGCGGGTAGATTCGATCGGACAAGAACGATGGAGCCAGAATCACTTGGATCCGTTTGTTGCTGTAGCCGTGCCGCGGCAGGCCGCCGCCGGCGCACCACGCGCCGTCGAGATTTACTGGAAAGCCGTCATCGGTCAGCTCAACGTCGCCCTTCGCGGCGTGGATCTGAATCTGCGTTCGGATCAGCTTGGCGTTGACGGCCATTGAGTTGCTGATCGCGTCCTTGGAGGCGTTGGTGAACTGAGGCACGATGACGGCGGCGAGTATGCCAAGGATCACCACGACGATCAAGATCTCAATAAGGGTAAAGGCTCGGAGGTGTTTCATGATGGCAGTACCGTATCTTTGGGCGGTCAGTGCTTGCCGGGCGTCAACCGGTGAGTTGTCATACACAACTTCGATTACAAGCCTCCATGATGCTACGGTGGCCGACATCGAATCGCTTCTGGAGAGACCTCTGGCGGGCCTACGGAAACCAACCAAGGAGCAACGGCTGGGGCGCTGGTTCGGTCTGTGCAACCTGCATACTGCGGTCAAGATCTGTTGATGTCATTGCGACATGTCGGGATAAATCCTCATGACCTTTCCCCCTGAATCAAGACCGGTTCCAAAGTGGTGCTTTGGGTCCGGATCAGGAGGATCAGGTCATGAGCAGGAAGCGTTTCTCGGCGGAAGGGATTGTGAACAACTGATAGGCGCTTTGATTTTGGCGGGGTGGCGCCCCCTCCCCTAATGCCTTTTCCGGGTGCCATGGCTGGCGGCGCAGCCGACAGGCATGGCCGACGCCAAAAGCGCAAGTTGCCGCAGCGTTCGCAAATGGCTATTTTCCTGTGCGAGGGGTCCAACAAGGGAGGTTGACAATGGCATTCCTGACCGACCTGTGGCTTCCGATCCTGCTGTCGGCGGTGTTCGTCTTCATCGCCAGTTCCATCAGTCACATGGTGCTGCCGTTCCACAAGAAGGACTACCGGAAGATGAACAACGAGGACGCCGTGCTGGAGGCGATGCGCGCCAGCGGCGTCACCCCAGGCACGTACACGTTCCCGTGCGCCGGGTCGATGAAAAAGATGGGCACGCCGGAGATGGTTGAGAAGATGAAGAAGGGGCCGTTGGGCTTGCTCACGGTCATGCCGCCCGGCGGATTCAACATGGGCAAGAACCTCGCCGGGTGGTTCGTGTATCTGCTGATCGTCGGCGTTCTTGTGGCGTATGTCGGCTGGCATACGCTCACTGCCGGCGCAGACTATCTCACCGTCTTCCGGATCACCGGCGCGGCGGCCCTACTCGGGTACGCCGTCGGCGTGATGAACGATTCCATCTGGAAGGGTCAGCGCTGGAGCACGACGGCCAAGTTCATGGTCGACGGCTTCGTCTACGCACTCCTCACCGCCGGCACGTTCGGCTGGCTCTGGCCCGAGGCCGCCGCCTGAGGCGCATGTTCTTCTCATGCTCCAGGTGATCTGGGATACGCTCGGTCGGTCTTTGGAGCCGTCTGGCAGCCGGCGAAGAGGATGGCGATGAGGGCTGACGACGCGAGCAAGGTGTTCTTGTAGCTGTGCAAGTTGTTCACGGCGGAACTTTTAAAACAGAACCGTGACCGCGCCAAGGCGACGTCGCGGTAAGCTGTCGTCCTTGATCGACACCCAGGACAGCCAGAGCACGTCGTTCCACGACGTCAAGCAGATGGGGCTCTTCGCGGCGATCGCAAGCCTCGGCTACGTCTTCTGGGTCGTCGGCGGCATGGAGATGATCGAGCGGCTCGCCTATTACGGCGTCAAGGCCGTCGCGACGCTCTACGCCAAGGACCCGGTGTCCGACGGCGTACTGGGCGTGATCGGCATCATCACGGCGATCGGCATCTGGCAGTACGGCTGGTGGATCCTGACGCTGAAGACGGATGACCGGCAGTGATCACGCTCCGCGGTGCCGGCGGCGAGACCGCGTCCGCCGACGCGACCATCGAGCGTTACCCGGATGCGGCACGCATCGGCAAGGCGGTCGGGTTCTTCGCCGGCGGCTTCCTGCTCGGCGGCGCGTGCATCTTGGTGCCGGTCCTGCACCTGGTTACGACGTGGGCGCTGCCGCTGGCCGGCATCATCCTGGGCATGCGCACGCTGAAGATCGACCGGGCGTTCGGGCCGATCACGGGCACCTGCCCGCTGTGCGAAAAACCGATCAAGCTCCGCGGCGGGCCGATCAAGGCGTCGAACTGGCGTGTGTGCCCGGAGTGCGGCAAGGATATCGAGATCGTGGTCCCGGACCCCTCTGGACCTGATAGGCTCGAGTAGACGGTGTACTCTCGTGCTGTTTGGAGCGCTCCGTCGCGGCATCCTTGCCGCTCTCGTTTGGCAGCCCTTCTGGCTGCGAGCCGCACACTCGCTCTGACAGCTACGCGGCCGCGAGAAACCGGCGACTTGGGCTCAGAAATCGTCCTGGTTTCGTCATTCCGACCCGGCCGGGGCGTAGCGGAAGACGATTCCGTCGGCCAGCCACTGGTCGAGGTCGGCGGGCTCCTCCTCTTCCACCGGCACGAATCCGTACTCGCGCAGCTCGTTGAGCATCTTCCGCGCCTTGCCGTGGGGTCCGAAGATGACGAGCCGGCCGTCGGGCCGCAGGGCGCGTGCGACGCTCTGGTAGAACCGGGACCGGGCCGAACGTTTCACGTGGCTGGCGACGTCGTGCAGCATCGCGGTGTCGAGGCTGTTCTGGGGCAGCGAGACGTCGTCGGGCACCGAGAGCACCGGGACCACGTTGGGAAACGCGAATCGGTGGAGCCGGCGAACATGGCTCTCCTGGATCTCGACGGCGTACACGATCCCGTCGGTGCCCACCGCCTCCGCGATCGCCTCCGAGAGCCAGCCGGTGCCGGCGCCGATGTCGGCGATCACCTGGCCCGGCATGACGCCCAGGACATCGATGATGACGCTCGCGGTGCGTGAGCCGCCGCGGCGCTCGGACTCGGAGCGACGGCCGAGCGTCGCGGCCCGCTCGATAAGCTCGCCGTCGCGTATCAGGGTTAGCTGGATGCGATCACCGGGTCGATGGCGGAGGATCGCCGCCGCCACGTCGCCCGACGTTCCCACCGGCTCACCGTTGACTTGCACGAGAACGTCACCCGCCTCCAGGCCGGCCTCCTCGGCGCCGCTGCCCGAGACCGTCCGCTGGATCGTCACGCCGCCCTCACCAGTGTCTGCCATCTCGATGCCCAAGAACGGCCTTCCGCCCGTGGCGTCACCCCCGCGCGGGACGACCAGCTCGCCGGTTCTGCGGAGCGCAACGCAGTCGAGCAGGATGTCCCCGGGCTCGAGACAGGTGAGCTGGAGGATGTGGTGCCCGGGACCCATCGGCACGTCGTCGAAGCGAACGGCACGAACCGTGGGTCCCGTGACCCATTGGAGAGCGATGCTCGGGTCACCTTTCCGGGTGAGCGGGTCCTCCCAGAGCTTGGCCGACACGACCGGAGCATCCGGAGCGTGCACTGCGGAGAGGGACAGTTCGTAGGTGCCGGGCTCGGCTGTGAAGAGCCGCAGTTTCAATGTCTCTCCAGCCCCGGCTGTCCAGCGCAACAGCGTGCCATTTGGTGTCAGGTCTGACGGGACGCTCGCCGGGTTCCCGGCGCTCGCCTGTGGTCGCAGATCCGCGGCGGGGCGGCATGCCGGTTCCTCTTGTTGGGCCGAGTGGCACTCGCCCGCAACCACGAGGGTCGTGACCAACTTGACGGCAAGGCGGATGGCGGAATCGGTCATGGCTGCGGCTCCCCGTGGGCAGACCCCTCCCTCCATCAACCGCCGCCTTGCCGCTTTGATTTCAGGCCCGAGCCGAACATGGGACCCGCGATCAGGGGTCCGACCCGGCTTCGGTCCACCAGGTGGGGTCGAGGAGGGCCTGGTCGAAGCCCTCGCCGCCCAGCTCGATCCGGATGGTTCCGTCGCTCGAGCCCACGCCCACGAACTTCGCCCGGCGGACGAGCTGCATCTGCGGATCGTATTCGATCACCAGCAACAACTCACGTGGCGGCTGGAAGAGCGCGGCCTCGACCACCCGATGGGGGATTGCGACGCTCACCGCTCGGAGGATGCCCGGATCCGACCGATCATCGAGCTCGATCGACCTCGAAAGGGGCGTGAGATACGCAACGAGCTCGTCGATCGCCTTCATGCCTTGGAGGATCCGGCCCATCTCGCTTTGTGCGTCGAGCTGGGCGCCACGGGTTTCCTGTCCGTCCGCCAAGGCGTTACGGGTCTCGGTGCTGACAACGCGTCCCGTCTCCGGGACGAAACGCGCTACGAAGTCGAAGGTGATCGTCGGGATGACTTTCGACGCAGCGGGGCCGAAGTCACCGCGGGCTGTGAGGATCCAGTGGTCATCCCCAGTGGTGTCGATGGTGACGTCCTGCGCCAGCGCCTCGAGGTCGTCAATGATCTGTCGGGCTGTTGCCTCGCCGGAGAAGGCCAGCAACCACTCCATGAGCGACGAGATGTACGCCCGCTGGGCGCCCGGGAACCCGTACGTCACCTGGTCCTCCCCATCACCCAGGCTCATGCGAATGGGAATCCCGCCGAACCGACCTAGCGGCTGGCTCAGAATGTCGGACCACGAACGCTTCCGGACAAACGATTCGGGCGTCCAGGGCACCAATCGGCCATCGGGCCGCTCCGAACCCGGTCCCCCGATCCCGTTGCCTCGCGTGTACGTCCACGCGTCATCCGGCGTCTGGCTCGTGACCGCCACCGCGTCGATATCTTCCCACCGCGGGTTGTCGGCCAGGAGCCTCACGTGGAGCTCCGAATAGAGAAGATCGTCCATCGAGCTCTCGGGATCGGGACCGAACTCGAGGTAGATCTGGCCGCGAACCTGGACGGGTCCGAGGTCGACTCTTTCGAGGTCGATCCAGATCGAATCCCCCAGCGCGTTTCGCAACCCGTCGAAGACGGTCGCCGCCGTGGCCGGCGTGGCTCCCTTGACGGTGATAATGAGGAACACGACGAGCGGCGCGGCGAAAGCAACCACGGCGGCAATGGGGGCAAAGCGCCGCATGGCCTGCCAGAAACGAAGCGCGTCGTGGGGCGTCGTTTTCGTGCCGACGGCTTCTGGCATCTGCTTCCAGCGTGCCTGCTGCTCGGGCGTCGCGTCCGCGGGAAGCTCGATCGACTGGCCGAGAAGGAGTAGGTTCTGATCGAGGATGGCATCGGCATCGTGGTTCTTCGTGGACATGATTCGTCCCCTATTCTTCGAGGTGGGCCAGCGCTTGCTTGAGGGCCTGTCGGGCCCGATAGAGGCGTCCCTCAGCGGCACGGACGCTCAGCCCGAGCGTGTCGGCGAGCCGCTCGACGGTCCAACCGCGGAAGTAGCGGCCCGCGATCAGCTCCTGAGCGTCGGATGGAAGCTGCGTGAGCGCGAGCAGAAGCTGATCCTTAGTTTCCTTTTTGTCCATCAGCTCCGGCGGCAGCGGGCTCGACTCAAGCGCTTCGGCCAGCTCACTCGCCAGCACGCGGTCCGCGAGAGGGAGCTGCTTCGGCCGGTTGGCCAGGCGGCGGCGATGCGCCGCGAGAATGTTTCTGGCCACCCCCCGCAGCCAGAACTCGATCTCATCGGCGGGGACCGACCTCCCGGTGCGCAGGGCGGCCACCCAGACCTGCTGCATGACGTCGTCGGCAAGCTGCGCGTCGCCACCCATCCGCACGACGACGTAGCGATAGAGCGACCGGCAATGACGATCGAAGAGGGCGCCGATGAGGTCCGCCTTGGCCGCGGAGTGCACCAACGGTTCGGCTTCCGGGAGTGGTTCGGTCAATGCCGTGGTCCGGGTCATCGGGAGGCCCTCGCCGCCGTAGATGGCGGGTCGCCACCCCAACAATTGCGCGAGACAGGCTCACCCCACGCGATTCTCGCCAATTCTTTGGAAAAGCGGCGCATGGCCCGTCGTTTTCAGGCCCCGACTCGCGTCTTGCGGGCGAATGGATCCAAATCTCGGCCGACTGATAGGCGCTTTGATGTTGGCTGGGTGGTCGTGCGGCGGCGTCGGTGAGGACTCCTTCCAGAGCCCGCAGTGGGTGAGGATTTCTTGGATCACGTCGTGTTGAGGTGGCTGGATGAAGCTGAGGATCCCTATCGGGCTGCGGCACAGCCACTGCGTCATGAAAATCGGGGTTTCTTTGCTAGAATCTGACCTATGGTGGGGATCGGCGACATCACGCTGCTGCTGCGGGAGGTGGAGACAGGCCGGAAAGGTGCCCTGGACAGGCTGATGACCGCGGTTTATGCGGATCTCGCGCAAAGGGCCCAGGTCCATTTGCGTAAGCAGTTCGGCGACCGGGCGGAGGCAATCACGCTCGAACCGGCGGCGCTGGTCAACGAATCGTTCATGAAGCTGATCCGCCAGCGGAAGGCCTACGACAACCGCGGGCAGTTCTTCGCGATCGCCACCCGCTCGATGCTCCGCGTCCTCGTGGACTACCGCCGCAAGCGGAAGGCGGCCAAGCGGGGCGGGGCCGACACGCACATCACGCTGGTTCTCGACGAACATCAGGTGGCGGAGGGGCGTCAGCGCCGGCTCGATCTGATTGAGGTCGAGCAGCTCACAGAGGCCCTTGAGAAGCTGGAATCACTGGATCCGCGCAAGGCGGAGGTCGTCAAGATGCGGGTCGTCTGGGGTCTCGATATCACGGCGATCGCGAATTCGCTGGATGTATCACGCTCGACGGTCGAACGGGACTGGCGTTTTGCCAAGGCCTGGCTGGCCGATGAGGTCGACCAGATGGATCACTAGTGTGGGCAGCCCCTCTGGAGAGGAAAACCCACAGGTGGATGACGTGCGAGACGTGGGAATTGCACGTCTTAAGGTGATGGAGCCGGCGGTTGGCAGGGCGGCGATCAGCGCGCCGTAAGAGCACGGTCTGCGGGAGCGAGCCGTGATGGACGCTGGGCAGTTCAAACGGATGGAAGAGCTTTTCGACGCAGTGGTCGATCTGCCGCCGGAGCGTCGCCACGCGTTTCTCCTGGAAGCCTGCGGGGCGGACACCGAGCTCCTGCTGCGTGTCGAGCGGTTGCTTCGCTACGCCGATGACAATATCGGCGTCGTCGGCCTGAGCGAGGGCAGCCGGGTTTCTGCCGACGCCGCCAAGGTCAAGGAAGAGCCCGATCTCACTGAGCCTCCCGGCACGAAGATCGGGCCCTATCGGATCGTGACCCTGATCGGCGAGGGCGGCTTCGGAGCGGTGTACGAGGCCCAGCAGGAACGCCCCGTTCGTCGCCGGGTGGCCCTCAAGATCATCAAGCTGGGCATGGACACCAAGCAGGTGATCGCCCGCTTCGAGGCCGAGCGTCAGGCTCTGGCCATGATGGACCATCCCCACATTGCCCGCGTGTTCGAGGCGGGCGCCACCGACACGGGGCGGCCGTACTTCGTGATGGAGCTCGTCGAAGGCGTTGCCATCACCGAGTTCTGCGATCAGGCTCATCTGAGCCCGCGGCAGCGTCTCGAGCTGTTCACGCTCGTGTGCGAGGCTGTGCAGCACGCCCATCAAAAGGGCATTATCCACCGCGACTTGAAGCCCTCGAATGTCCTGGTGACACGCCACAACGGCGAGCCCGTTCCCAAGGTCATTGACTTCGGCATCGCCAAGGCAACGAGACAGCGTCTCACCGAGAAGACGCTGGTCACCGAAACCGGTCAGCTCATCGGGACGCCGGCCTACATGAGCCCGGAGCAGGCCCAGATGGGCGAGACGGACATCGACACCCGCAGCGACATCTATTCGCTGGGCGCGTTGATGTACGAGCTGCTCACAGGCACGACGCCCTTCGAGAAGCGGACGTTCCAACGTCTTTCCTACCCGGAGATCCAGCGGATCATCCGGGAGAAGGACCCGCCGACGCCGTCGACGCGAGTGAGCGCGCTGGGCGAGGAACTGGTCGAGGTCGCGAAGGAACGGAACCTCGAGCCGGGGTCGCTGCCCCGACTGCTGCGCGGCGACCTGGACTGGATCGTGATGAGGGCGCTGGAAAAGGATAGGGCCCGCCGCTACGCGACAGCATCGGAGCTGGCCGCCGACATCGGCAGGTACCTGCGCCACGAGCCGGTCCTGGCGAGTCCGCCGAGCGTCCCCTACCGGCTGCGCAAGTTCGTGCGTCGGCACCGCATCGCTGTGCTCTCGGTCGCTGTGGTCGTGCTCGTTCTGGCAACTGGCGTGACGGGCACGGTGTGGGGACTGGTGCGGGCGCTGCGTGCGGAGCGATTTGCGCGATTGATGGAGATCCAGACCGGCATTGTTGACGTCGAACCGCCCATGGGAATCACGGCGTTCTTCGATGACCCGGCGGGGTTCGAGGCGGCGGCGGGTTCGCCGCTGTCCACGATCGACTTCGACGGCTTTGCCCCTGGAGCGGAGATCACCGGCTGGACGCTGTCGGGTGTGACATTCAAGAAGGGCGATGCGTCCGAAGTA
>JADFKZ010000097.1 GCA_022564665.1 Planctomycetota bacterium
CGCCCCAGGAGGCGGTGGCGAAAGACTGACGAGCGCGGATCGCATTGGGACGACGCCACGGTTGGTCCGACGATGAGAAGACCGGGGCTTCGCTTCGCTCAGCCCCAGCCACCCAGAAGCGGGCTCGGCAAGAACACGCGTCCGCCTCTTTCTCCGGCCGACAGCTGATAGCTGACAGCTGATAGCTGACAGCTGACAGCCTTTTTCACCCGTCATCAACCCCGGCCAGGCTCAAGCGCGTCTGGGCGGTGGGGTCGAGGCCGAAGGTCTCCTTCATCCACGTCCAGAAGGCGGGCAAGGGGTGCGGCGACCCCGCAAGGACGTACCGCCGGCGGGCCAGTTGTTCCGCCTCGGTCTGCCGTCGGGCCTGACACAGCGCGTACACCCGCAGGCGGAACGCGTCGCGTCTGAACTGCCGGCCCGCCTCGGCGCGGCGCAGGGGCTCAGCCGCCTTCGCATAGCGCCGCCCACCGTGGTGTGCACGCCGGCCTCGTACACCTGCGCGATGCCGGGGTACCGCCGCCGCGCCGGCAAGTGCGACTCGTACTCGAAGCGGCGCAGGCGGGACTTCCAGGTCAGCCCATGCTTCATGACGTTGACCGCTACCGGCTGCCGTTACTGACCCGACGTTCCGGGGTTTCCGGAGCTTCCGGGGGCGGCCGGGGGCGGCGTCGACATGACCCTTGCCGCGTTGAGGTGGGCCATCATGACTTCGCCGCGCCGGGCGTAGTCGATGGCTTCGCCGAGGATGCGTGCGGCTTCCTGGTCGGCGTGGAAGCCCATCGAGTTCTCGGCGGCGATGAAGTCCAGTCGCCACTGGGCGCGGCGGTGCATGTGACGGGCGTCGGCGAGCTGCTGGTCGGTCGCGCCGGCTTTCGCGGCGGCGACGATGGCCGACAGCAGGTCGAACGTCGCGTCCTCGCCTCGCTTCATGAGGTTGGCGGTGCGGTCCTGGATGGTCTGGGCCCGCGCGATCATCTCGGTCTCGCTGGCGGTGTGGCAGGTGCCACATGCCCGCGCGGCGTTCAGGAGGGGGCTCCTGATGTGATGGTCCGTGATCTTGATGGCGCCTTCGCGCTTGTAGGGCATGTGGCAGTCGGCGCAGGAGACGCCGGCGCGTGCGTGGATGCCCTGGCTCCACAGCTCGAACTCGGGGTGCTGTGCTTTGAGCATGGGGGCGCCGGTAAGCTTGTGCGTCCAGTCCTCGAACGGCGCGCCGTCGGCGCCGGCGGTCTCGTAATACTTCTCGATCTGCTCCATCTTGAGACCATTGTGCCACGGGTAGACGAGCAGCTTGCCGCTGCCCTTGAAGTAGTACTCCACGTGACACTGGCCGCACGACATGGACCGCATCTCGTGGCGGGAGGCCATGGCGTTGGGGTCGTAGCGATCGCTGCGGTCGCCAGCACGCCAGCGCTCGATGCTGGGCAGGTGCGGGACGGGGTCGTTCGATTCGGCCAGGGCCTGGATTCCATTGAGGAACCCCGGCCGGGTCACGCGCAGGCGCATTGAGGCGGGATCATGACAATCCACACAGGAGACCGGGTGCCCGACGAGGGCGGTCGCATCGTCGTACGGCATCGCGCACACCGCCTCGAAGCCCTTCATGAGCTGCTGCCGGGCGGTGCCGCTGTCGAAGGGATCGGTGAGCTCGCCGGGGGCGCCGCGCTCAAGCCCGGCCTTGCGATACGCCGGGATGACCGAGGCGTGGCAGTGCAGGCAGGCACCCGGCTGCTTCACCACCTTGACACGCTCGGTCTCGCGCTGGTCGGACAGCATGTAGGCGTGGCCGCGTTCCTCGCGATAGTCGATGCCGAAGGCGTATCCGGCGAAGAGGTCGCGCCATACGGGGAACTCGTCGATCTTCTGGAACGCCTCGCTGCCCCCGTGGCGGGTCCGCTGGATGTCCACCGTTCGGAGGTAGCCGTCGTACTGGCGCGGGAAGTTCCTGCCCCACACCGCAGGGTCGTCGATGGTCTCGTCGAGATCCACGACGCTGAACGCCACGCGCTCGCCTTCGGCCTTGCGTTTCGCGATGTTGCCAAGCAGCGACACGATCAGCGCGGTCACCACCACGGTGACGACGATGACGGCCAGGTAGGCGAACAGGCCGCCGCGTCGGCGGGGGGTCTTCGTGCTGCTTGGTGTCTCGGTCATGGTTGAGCTCCGTGGGAAGCGGGGGAGTCGGGTCAGCCGGTCAGCGCGCCGGGCCATGGCCGATGCCCCGGTGGCAGTGCAGGCAGTCCATCGATTCGCCGAAGTGCGAGGCGGCCGCCAGCAGGTCATCCAGCAGTGGCCGGTGGCACTCGACGCAGTTGTGGTTCACAACGCGCCGGCTGCGGTCGATCATCCGCAGCGGCTCGGCGGCGGTGTTGAAGGTGAAGGCCTTGGAGTGGCGGAATCCCGCGTCCGCCTTGGTGAGATATTTGCCGATGAAATCATGCGGCGCGTGGCAGTCGTTGCAGACGGCGACGTGGTGATGCGCCGACTGTTGCCACCCGCTGAAGTGGTCGTTCATGATGTGGCAGTTGATGCAGGCGGCCGGGTCGTTGGAGAGATAGCTCCCGCCCTCGGCGTAGTAGAACGTGAACCCGCCGGCCCCCAGCACGATCCCGATCGAGATGCTCAGGACCAGGCCGAACGCCGTGATGCCTCTGCCGGCGCGTTGCATTGGCATTCCTCGTTACCGTTTGCCGCGGCAGCTTAGCACAGGCCGGCGCCCGCGTTACCGCGAGGATGCCCCGCCTTGGCTCCGGGCGGTGGTTGCCGGCTTCGGCTCGGATCGGGATCGCGCCGCCCCATCCCGCAGGTACGCCGCCAGCGCCTCGGTGGATTCGCTGTGCACGACAGGCTGGGTGCGCGTCGTACACCTCACCGAACAGCGCCTCATTTTTCGGGCTCTGTGGGCGCTCTCTTTAGAACTGTTTCGAGTGTGCGGCCCGCAGCCCGGAGGGCTGCCAAACAAGAGCGGCCCCGCGGCCCAGAGGGCCGCCAGACAACAGCGGCAAGGACGCCGCGACGCCGCGAGGCCGCTACAGAGCGCTCAAGACAGTTCTAGGCGACCCCGATCCATCTGCGCCAAAGAGAGAACCCCAGAGCAAACGCCACCAGAACAAGCATGACTCCCGGGATCACGAACATGCGCGAGTTGTCCGGTCGGACCCGGGCCATGGATCGCAGCCCCAAGTTGGGGACGAGGAATATGAGGCCGGCTTTCAAGACGAATGTCCACCCGAGCACGGTCAAGATGACGGGGATACCCGTCCAGACGTTGTGAAACGCGACGATCAACGTCCCGGTGATCAGGCTCAGGAACCCGTTTGCAAAGGCGCCGGGTCGGCCTTGGCGATGCAGCAGGATAAAGAACTCAGCCCACGCACGATGCTGAAACACATGGGACAGACCGATTACCAGGAAATTGATCGCCGCAAATAGTTCGATCGCCTGTTCCATGAGTCGGAGTATCGGTTGGACCGACCACGACCGCAACCAAGCCGGGACTCCGGCCGACTGCCCGCTTCCGGGTGGCTGTGACGGAGTCCCGATCGCATCGGGACGATTTCACGGTTGGTCCGACGACACGAAGACCGGGGCTTCGCTTCGCTCAGCCCCAGCCACCCGACCTCAGCCCCGCCACCCGGAAGAAATGATTGAGTAGAGGGTCAACGGGTCGAGGTTTATCACTTTCCCAAACCCCAAACCCCAAACCCGCCTCACCCGCTGGACCAACCGGGCCTTCGGCTAGCGCAGCTTGCTTCAAAGCGTAGCGGCCAGAGCGAGGCAACGCCCGGTCAGCCGCCGCGAATTCATTCGCGGCGGCGTACGAAAGCGAGTGTCGGCCCTCAGCCCGGAGGGCTGGCAAACAAGAGCGGCAAGGACGCCGCGACGCCGCGAGGCCGTACGGAGCGCTCAAGATAGTTCTCAGAAGAGAACCTTGACGATGATCACCAGGGTCGCGATCGTGAGCATGAGTGGCCAGTAGTTTGTGAAGAACCGGCGGGCTCCGCCGTTGACCTCATCGACGAACGGCTTCAATCGCGCGCTCGCCTGCGGAAGCTGGCGTATTGACTGTTTGACCCGGTCGACGGTCGTGTGGGCTACGTCGTTTGTCTCGATTGACCTTTGCTCGTCTTGACTCATTGTTTCGCCCAACGTCAGAGAGGACACTGGGAGGCTCGCCGCGCCAGGTCCACGACGGACCCGCGGCGATTCTGTCCCTGTCTGTGTTTCTTCGGCATGGTGCCGACGCGAATCAAGCCGCAGTGGCACCGCGACCGTGGCCGTGACGAGCGTTATGGGTCCCTGTGGGTGGGCCAGTCGATCTGAGGCCTACTATTTCCTCGTTGTCCTCATCGGCCCAATCAACCTGCTGGACCGTGATCCGCGGCGCGGCCGCGGGCGATGCGGCCGAACGGGCGGCGTTTGCCGACCGGTACGAGAACACCGTGCGTGCCTATATTGCCGCGCGCTGGCAGCGGTCGCCCCTCCTGCAGGAGGTCGACGACGCCATCCAGGAGGTATTCGTCGAAACATTTCGCGCCGGTGGAGTGCTGGAACGGGTCGATCCCGACTCTCCCGGTGGCTTTCGCGCCTTCTTCTATGGCGTGGTCCGCAACGTCGCGCTGCGGTTTGAGTCGCGTCATGCGAAGCGGCGGGATCGGCAGCCGGCAACCGATTTCTTCGCCGAGTCCGCTGATTCCCGGGAGCAGCGGCTGAGCCAGATCTTCGATCGGGGGTGGGCCCGGTCGATCATGCGGGAGGCGGCCGCCCGCCAGCGCGCCGAAGCCGGCCAGACCCGGGGCGACGCGCTAAAGCGCGTTCAACTCCTGCGGTTGCGGTTCTACGAGGGCCTTCCCATCCGCGACATCGCGCGGCTTTGGGAGGAGGACGCGACGTACCTGCACCGCGAGTACGCCCGGGCCCGCCGCGAGTTCCGAAAATCACTGTCGGAGGTGGTGGCCTTTCACCATCCCGGATCGACCGAATCGATTGAGCGCGAGTGCATCCAGCTGCTGGCGATGCTCAAATAGAACTGAGTCCTGTTTTCGGTACGAAACACGCGCTGGGAACGAACCTGAGGTGTCGCCGTGCGCGAATCGCTAGCGTGGTGACGAGGGCACGAGAGGATGGATGACCAGAGGCAAACGCAGGACCCCCGGGGCGGCGAGCCCGACGAGGAGGCGCTCGACGCCGGTCTTGGGGCGGCCTTCGGTCCACCGGTCACGCTCTCCTCCGGCCCAAGTGTCCTGGGGACCCTCCGTGTGCACCTGGGCATGAAGACCCGAATCAATTTGCCCGAGCCGACCACCTGCACTGAGGGGGCGGGCGAGGTCGCCGCCCCTCCGACGGCGACACCCGAGTTTGCCACGTCGCGGTACGAGCCAAGGGGCGAGATCGCCCGCGGCGGTATGGGGATCATATTCCGCAGCCGCGACACCGATTTGGGCCGCGACGTGGCTATGAAGGTGCTCCACCCGCGTCACGCCCAGAACCCTGCGATGGTCCAGCGTTTCGTGGAGGAGGCCCAGATCGCAGGCCAGCTGCAGCACCCCGGCGTCCTCCAGATCTACGAGCTCGGGCTACAGGCCGACCAGCGGCCCTACTTCACGATGAAGCTCATCAAGGGCAACACGCTTGGCGAGCTGATCGCCCAGCGGGCTGACCCGACCCAGGATCGCCGCCGTTTCCTGGGAATCTTCGAGAACATCTGTCAGACCATGGCCTACACCCACGCCCGCGGTGTGATCCACCGCGACCTCAAACCCGCCAACGTGATGGTGGGCCACTTCGGCGAGGTGCAGATCGTCGACTGGGGGCTGGCCAAGCTGCTCGGCGCCGACACCGGCGACCAGCGGCCCGAAACCCAGACGGTGATCGTGACCGCCCGCAGTGAAAGCGGCACGGACTCGCTTGCGGGCGCCGTCATGGGGACACCCGCCGCCATGCCACCGGAACAGGCCCGCGGTGAGATAAAGCAGCTCGACGAGCGGTGTGACGTCTTTGCCCTGGGCGCGATCCTGTGTGAGATCTTGACCGGCCACCCGCCCTACGAGGGCGCCGACGCACTGGACGACGCGAGGGCGGGCAGGCTCCAGGAGGCGTGGGCCAGGATCGAGGCATGCGATGCCGACGAGGAATTGAAGACCCTGACCCGATCGTGCCTGGCACGCGAGCGAAACCAGCGTCCCCGCCACGCGGGAGTAGTGGCAGAGGGGATCTCGAGCTATCTGAGCTCCGCCGAGGAGCGGGCGCGTGAGAGCGAGCTGGACGCTGCACGGGCCCGGGCGACCGCCGCCCAGGAGCGTCGGGCCCGACGGCTCACCCTGGCCCTCACCGCCAGCATCGTGGCTGTCATCGTCATCGGGGCCGGGAGCTTCATCGGCGTCCAGACCGAGCGGATGCGCCGAATCAACGCCGACTCACAGCGGGCCGACGCGGCCCTGACCGAGGCCACCCGCCTCTTGCAGCAGGCCAAGGACACACCCGTCTCCGACCATCGATCCTGGGCCGCCCTGAGGGCCGCCGGCCTCCAGGTCGCTGCTCTGCAGCAAGGCGCCGAGCTCGACACCGCCACCCGGGACCGGGTGGACGCCTTTCTTGACGAGCTCAGCCTCGCCGACCGCGACCTTCAGGTCATCAACCAGATCGAGGACTTGGTCATCAAGGGGGCGACCCACCAGGACCTTGAGAGCTGGGTGCAGCTGGAGGAGGAATTGCGGGCCGCGTTTCGGGAGTACGGCATCGATCTGGACACGCTTTCTCGAGAGGAGGTAGGTGCACGGATCCGACAGAGCAAGCTTGTCGTCCAGCTCGCCGACGGGCTCGAGCTGTGGATCGGCGCCGCGGGTCACCTGGGCGTCCTGGGCGCCGCGAAGTACGACCCCGACGAGCTTGAGGCGTGGGCGGAAATACTCTTGGAGGCGGATCCGGATCCCTTCCGCACCGCTGTCCGACAGGAGTACGCCAAGCTGCGTTCCGGTGACGTTGATCTTGAGGAGCTGAAGCGGCTTGCCGATTCCGACGCGTTCGACAGTTCGATGCCGAGGACCCTTTCTTGGCTGGGGATGACCTTTTTCGCGGTGGGCGAGCAGGAGGCGATGGACGATGTCTACCGCCGCGCGCTGATGCTCTACCCCAGCGACTTCATGCTCAACTTTGACTACGGGCTCTGTCTCGCGTGGGCGAAACGGTGGGAGGAGGCGGCTCGCTACTACCAGGCGGGTCTCGCCGTCCGCCCCGAGACCGGCGGAATCTGGCGGAGCCTGGCCGTGGCTCTGCGGGAATCCGGCCGGGTGGCTGAGGCGGTCGACGCTCTCAAACAGTCGATCCGGTACCAGCCCGACTACGCCCCGACCCATGTGGAGCTGGGCCGCACCCTGGCCGACTCCGGGGATCTGGACGGGGCCCTGGACGCTTATCACCAGGCGCTGCAGCGGAACCCCGACCACGCCCTGGCCCACTGCTATCTCGGGCGTGCACTCCAGGCCAAGGGGCGGCTCTTCGAGGCGCTGGCCGCCCTGCGGCGCGGCGACGAGCTGGGCCGGATGAACCCGGTCTGGGATCACCCCTCCGAGCAGTGGATACGCGACTGTCTCGACCAGCTTCAGGCGCGGTATCCCCAGCGGCCCGGCGAGCAGGCGGAATGAAGATTTTGAACGCCAGGGCGGCAAAAAGAGGCCCCGGTGAGAACCTGAACATGGCGGAGGCCCCGCCGAGCCGACCCGGCTCAAGCGCACGACCAGCACACGACATGAGAAAGGACACGATATGAGGTTCCAACAGCTCGCCTGCGGCTTCGTGATGGGGATTACAACGGCGCTCTTTGCAGGCCTGGTGCTCTCACAGGAGCCCGAGGTCGATCCCGAGGATTCCCGGAAGCAGTGGGAGAAATACAACACGCCGAGCGAGTCGCACAAGAAGCTGAAGGGCTACGAGGGCGAGTGGGACGTGGTGATGAAGCTCTGGATGGACGGGGACGGGGAGCCGATGATCAGCCACGGGGAGATGGACAGCGAGCTGATCTTCGGAGGTCGTTTCTTAAGAACCGACGTCCGGGCTAAGATGGAGATCAAATACCAGGACGGGGTTTGGGAGGTGCCCTTCGAGGGCCTGGGCATCACGGGATACGACACGCTGCGGAAGAAGTACGTCGCGGTCTGGATCGACAACTTCACCAACTCGATCTCGATCAGCGAGGGCCAGCACGACAAGTCCGGCAAGGTCTTCACCTTCTTCGGCAAGCAGGACGACTGGATGGATGGGGTCTTCGACAAGCCCTACAAGATCGTCGACCGCTGGGTGACCGACGACAAGTGCATCTCGGAGATGTACGACCTGACCGCACCCCCGGGCGAGGGGAAGTTCCTGGAGTTGGTCGCGACGCGCAGCAAGTCGACCCAGGTCCAGAAGGATTGACCTTTGGGGCTGGCGTCTTGAGTTGTGGGGACTGGCCTGAGGCCGCCCGCCCCTTGCGACCTTTGCTATCATTCACGTCCGCAAGGAGGAACAGGACAATGAGTCGATCGATCGGACACGGTGGCGCGGCGTTGTTGGTGGCTGTGATGGTGACCGGTGGGCCGGGGGCGGTGGTGCTGGCGGCCCCGCCGACCTCGATGTCACAGAAATCGGACCAGGTGGACGCCCCGACCCCCGAGGAGGCCCGGGCGTTGCAAGGGGCCGGTCGGTGGCAGGAGGCGGCCGAGGCTTGGCGGCAGATCACAGAGCAGGACTCCGAAAACTCAACGGCGTGGTTCCTCCTGGGCTACTGTCTGCACGCCGCAGGACGGCTCGACGAAGCCATCGACGTCCACCGGAAAGCGGCCACTTTCGACGAGTATCACGGCATTGCGCTGTACAACCTCGGGTGCGCCTATGCGCTGTCCGGCCGTCCTGACGAAGCCTTTGAGGCGCTGGGGCGTTCGCAGGCAGCGGGTTTCAGCTTGCGCGATCACGCCGAGGACGACTCCGATCTCGAGTCGATCCGCGGGGATTCACGGTTCGCCACCCTTTTGGAACAAGAGCCGGCAGGTGTGCGCGGCGGGCTTCAACAAGCGATGGGCCGCCTGCACCTGTTCATGGAGCAGCGAGCGCCCCAGATCAAGCAACGGCTAGGGGGTGTGCTCCAGCAGGTTGCTCTCCGGGCCCGGGGGATGCTCGGCCGGCTGCAGGAAAGGCTCGCCGACGACGAGCGGTTCGCCGTGATTGCCGAGAGACTCCAGGGGTGGCTCGGGCGAAAGGTCGATGGGAGCGCGCGGCATGACGAAGCGGGGGGCGCCGGTGCGGCCGAGACTCGCCCAGCGGCGGCGTCGCTTGATGAAGCGCGGCGGCATCAGCAAGCCGGCGAGTGGTCCGCTGCCGCTGCCGCGTATGAGGCGGTGACCCAGGAGCAGCCGGACAGCGTCCCTGCGTGGTTCGGTCTCGCCTACTGCCTGCACATGAGCGGAGACTACGAGAAGGCGATCAAGGCACACCAGAAGGCCGCGACGTTTGAGCGGATCAAGGGCGTCGCGTTATACAACCTTGCCTGCGCATACGCACTCACCGGGCGCACAGAGGCGGCGGTGACGGCACTGGAGGCATCACGGGAGGCCGGCTTCGATATCGCCGAGCCGATGCAATCAGATTCCGATCTGGACAGCCTGCGTGACGATGCCCGCTTTGAGAAACTCCTGGCCGAGGTCGCACGCGAACACGGAATTTAAGTGGCTATCGGCTGTCGGCTCTCGGCAAGAACACGTGCCCGCCCCTGCTCCGGCTGACAGCTGACAGCCTTCCCCTCCTCCCGCGCTCGAGATCCAGGAGGAACTGCTTCCTCCACAGGCCGCCACCGTAGCCACACAGGCTGCCGTCGCGCCGGACCACGCGGTGGCAGCGGATGAGGATGGCAATTCGGTTTTCGCCGTTGACGTGGCCGCCGGCTCGCTGCGCGCCGGGGCGGCCGATCTCGCGGGCGAGCCATTCGTAGGAGCGGGTCTCACCCGTCGGAATGGTCCGAAGCGCCCGCCAGACCGTCTCCTGAAAGGCGGTTCCGGGCGCCACGAGCCCGACAGACAACCGCGCGCCGCTGCACGACGATCCACCGATCCTTGAGCGCGGATGACGGAAATTGATGATCTTGTCGCCGTGGTTCGCGGCCAGGATGCAAGCAGAGGGCCCTGGCCCCACTGTGCCATTGAATCGGCGCGCATATCGTTGGGTCGGAGGACCTCTTCGTGCGCACCGTCACCCTGTTCGATCCCAGGCCGATGACGATGAGCTGCCCGGATGTGCTCCTGGAGCCGCTTCAGCTGCGACACAGCCAAGGTCTCTTCAGGGCCGGCGAGGATGAACAGATCTGGAGGTATCTGCCCGCCGAGCCCTTCGTCACGCTCAAGGACGCAACGTCGTGGATACGCAAGGCTCTCCAGGAGCAGGACGACGGCCCACGGCTTCCATTTGTGATCTATGGACATCGCAAGCGGTCGCGCAATCGGTTCCACGAGCTATTTGGAGATCAACCGGAAGCATCGAACACTCGAGATCGGCTGGACGTGGCTCGCCGTGTCGTATCAGCGCACCCACGTCAACACCCAGTGCAAGCGCGCCCTTCTGGAGCACGCCTTCGAGACGCTCGGAGCCATTCGAGTTCAATTCAAGACCGATTCGCGCAATCTTGGTTCGCAACGGGCGATCGAGCGCATCGGCGGCGTGCGCGAGGGCACTCTACGGCAGACGATGATCCTGCCATGCGGATACGTCCGCGATACGGTCTGTTACAGCATCATCGACCAGGAGTGGCCGGCCGTCCGCGAACGCCTCGACGAGCTGGCGTCGATGGCCCCCAGAAGCAGCGACGTCGATTCGTGACTTGAGGGGCGCAAACGTTTCAATGAAACCCGCCGAAGACCCCAAGATCCCCAAGAGCTTTTGGAAGGTCCATTTCCGCCTGCTTGAACAGGGGTTGCTGCTGGAGGCCGATCCCACGCTGCCAAGCCTCACGAGAGAGATTGTCAAAAAGCCGATCAGGGGCTCGTGGTGGAGTCACCCCAAGGGGCAGGAGATCTATGCCGTCTCCCGGGCCTTGAGTGAGCACGAGGAGGTGCTTGTGACAAAGCTGGTGAACGGAAAGATTACTTTCGTCCACCGGAGGCTTTGGCCTTCGATCTTCTGGATCGCCACCTCCGGCGACTCTTGGCAGACCAAAGGACTGTCGGAGGATTCGAAGAGACTGCTCACCCAAGTGAAACGAAAGGGCCAGGTCCTGAGTACGGGGAAGGCCGTCACTGAGTTGGAGAAGCGCCTGCTGGCCCACGCCGTTTCGGTCCACACCAAAACCGGCGCACACGCCAAGATGGTGGAGTCCTGGCAGCACTGGCAGGAGTCAGTGGGCTTCCGGCCCCGAGTGATGAAGCGTCAGACGGCGATGGCCCGCCTGG
>JADFKZ010000213.1 GCA_022564665.1 Planctomycetota bacterium
AAGCGCAAGTACTGGAAGGTCGTATAGACACTGCGTGCCGGCAGCGTTGCCACGCGCTGGGGGCATTCCAGCATCGCGGGAACTCGTGCACGACTAGAACGGCGGTTGCGGTCGGAGGATTGGGCCCTCTCGGAGCTTCGCGAGCGCATCCTCAAGCTCATCCTCCATGTCGTTCGGGATGATGTGTTGCAGCCCGTGGATCACTCGCGTCTCCCAATGGCGTTGGACCCGATGGCGGATGTCGGAGTCAACGAGACCGCCGAGGCCTTGGTATCGATCGAGCACCGCGCGTGCGAAATCGTCACTGACGTGACGCAGCGTCGCGAAATCGAGGGCGGGATCACCCATCCCGACCCCTTCGAAGTCGAGCACGCCAACGCCTTGGCGTGGCACTGAGGAGGTGCTGTCGCCGGCCAGCCACTGGGAGAGCGCTACCGGGCTCAGATATCCGGTGGGTGAAGCATGTCAAGCAGGCCCAGGTCGGCGAAGCGGGCAGCGCGGATCAACTGCTCGGTGCGAGGCTCGACACGCGGGACGATCAACGCGGGCTTGTGGAAGGCCAGGATCTCGCAGATCGTGTTGTATCCACCCATGGCGATGACGCGGTCGGCCTGGCGAACAAGCGGGCGGGGATCGGTCACGAATTCCAGAATCCGTACGTCGGTTCGGTGTGCGGTAAGTGATCGCAGCTCTGCTCGGGCGTTGTCGGGCATCAACGGCCCGGTCACGAGCACACCGTTGGTTTGCGCGGGCAGCGCCGCTCGCAGGAACGCCTCGGCCAGAGGCAATCCGTCTTGTCCGCCACCGACCAGGCACAGCACCAGGGGGCCCGGCGGCAGGTTCAGGCTCTGCAGCGTGCCTTGGCGATCCTCGGCTTCACTCTCTCGTGGGCCGTGCTCGACATCTTGGGGGTTCAGGTAGCCGCTGTAACAGACCATCGCCGCGATCTCAGCGGCGAAGCCGTACTCCCGCACCGGGTCGTAGACGCTCGGGTCGCCATAAACCCAGATGCGGTTATAGTACTTGTGAATGGCCGACTCGTACCCGCCGGCGGCCCACTCACGGCGGACGGTGTCGGAGTGGTCCAGGATATCCCGCAACCCCAGCACGAGACGAGTCTGTCCGCGGGCCCGCAGCCACTTGAGGCTGGGCAGTAGTTCGTCAAAGGCTCCGAGCGGCACCTTATCGACGATGAGGACCTCCGGCTGAAACGACTTCAACGCGGCGCAAATCGTCTTGCTTCGAAGCTCGATCAGCTTGCTGAGGGACACGTTCAGCGAGCGTGGAAAATATTCACCATTCGTCGCCTTGCCCAGCGAGGGAAAGGTCAGGCAATCCACGCCGTCCGGCATGGCGAAGGCCGCGGCCTCATGCACGCCGGATAACAAGAGAATGATCGGTGCGGTCCCGCCCCCACACAGCGCCCGGGCGATCAGGAGGTTGCGCCGGATATGGCCCAGACCCTGCGTATCGTGCGAGTAGAGGGCAATGCGTGGCCCTCGTCGGTCTGCCGGCTCGGCCTCGAACCCAAGGACCCGGAATGGAGACGTTCGCTGCCGAGGGTGGGATATGAATTCGGAACAGTCCACCTAATTTCTCCTCGCCCCCTGGCTTGGTGCAGACCTCCTGATGATACGCAACAGCGTGTTGAGATGTGATGAGCGATGCTTCGAGATCCGCCTCCGTCTCCTGCTGCCACGTGTCTCTCTGGGCAGACACGCCCGCACCGTCACAGGCTTCGTCGGGCGAGCTATTGGTCTGACTACCCGGTAGATGTCTGGCAGAAGCCGTAACCGTGCACGAATTCGAACCAGTCCACCGACATTTCTCCTCCCCGCGGGATATCAAGATAATCTACTACAGGCGGGATATCAAGGGAATTCTACTCCAGAAGTGGTTGGCCAAAGAGCCGCTGATACAGAATACCTTGAGTTTCAGCCGCTTAGGTACTTTAGGGTATCGCGATCGGAGCGCTTATCGGAATGACGAGGACGGCAACGACCGCCACGAGTAAAACAGGGCGGTTAGGAACAGTCCGCCGGACGGCGCCCAAACGCGCCGCTGCCCATCGGAGGCGCAGATTCCCCGCACCGGCAAGACGACTCGTCACGACCGAGGTCAACACGGCACAGATCAGCCGGGCCCTGGGAATCAGCCGCTGCTCCATCAGGTGAGGTGAGGAACCGCCTCGGCCGCATGATACATCGCTGCGCTGGAACGTGACGGGGACACCGCCGCGTGTTGTAATGGCTGGCGCGGCGTTAAGGAGCTGCGATCACGGGCAGGGGCCCCAGGCGCCCAGCAAGATGAGCAGATCCTTCACGCCAACGTCGCCGCTGCCGTCGAAGTCGGCGGGGCAATCTCCCTTCGGCGGGCACGGCCCCCAGACGCCCAGCAAGATGAGCAGATCCTTCACGCCGACGGAGCCGTTGCCTTCAAGGTCCCACGGGCAAGGCAGATCGCAGTTCACCTGGTCCATATCGAACATGTACACCCCCCCGGAGTCCCCGCCGTTCTGGAAGCTGTCGTGGTACGGTGACGCGATGGCTGCCGTCGAGCCAACCAGCGACAAGGCCAGTCCGAAATACGGCGGCGTGCCTCCAAATTCCGGGTCGCCAGCGTCCGACCCCACCAGTTCAGCCGTCTGCACCCACGACACACCGTTGAACACGAAAACGTGTGCCACACCAACCGAGTCATTCACCTTCCAGTCGCCGATCAACGCCGTGTCGCCGCTGACGGCCACCGAATACCCAAAAACGCCATGTGGTACGAAGTTCGGCGGGTGCAGTTTCTGCTCCTGGACCCAGTTCGACCCGTTGAACCGAAACACGAACGCAGCCCCGTCGCGCGCGGGAAAGGAGTTTACTGAGCCGTGAGCGCCGATCACCATGACCTCGCCGTCGAGCGCCACCGAAAACCCGTACAAGCCGATGGTCTGACCAACCGTAGGGATCGGAAC
>JADFKZ010000214.1 GCA_022564665.1 Planctomycetota bacterium
CCCAGGGCAAGCCGGGCCAACAGCCGGGCCTGCCCGTCTTCGGGACCGACGCCACCGGATGGGTGGGGGACATGCTCGGTGCGTCGGCCGACGATCGCCGCATGCCGATGCTCGAACAGCCCGCCGGTTTTGTGGGCACCTTGCGGCCCTACCAGAAGGCGGGGCTGAGCTGGCTGGCCTTCCTCGACTCCTTCGGCCTCGGCGCCTGCCTCGCCGACGACATGGGCCTCGGCAAGACGATCCAGCTCATCGCGCTCTTGCTCCACGAGCGGCAGGACCAGCCGCCGGGAGCGGTCGGGCCGACCCTGCTCGTAGTGCCCACCTCGCTGGTGAGCAACTGGAGCCGCGAGCTGGACCGCTTCGGGCCGTCGCTGACCTACCACATCCATCACGGTCCCGACCGCCCGATGGGCGACCGCTTCGTGGAGCTGGCCGACCGCCACGACCTGGTCATCACCACCTACGCCCTGGTGAGCCGCGACCGCGAGACGCTCGGCCGCGTGCCCTGGTACCGGGTGGCGCTGGACGAGGCCCAGTTCATCAAGAACCCGCCCACGCAGCAGTCGGTCGCGATCCGCGGCCTTCGGACCCAGCGGCGGCTGGGCCTCACCGGCACCCCGGTCGAGAACCGGCTCCACGAGCTGTGGTCGATCATGGAGTTCTGCAACCCCGGCTACCTCGGCCAGTCGGCGGAGTTCCGGCGCCGGTTCGCCGTGCCCATCGAGCGGTATCGCGACCAGCACCAAGCCCAAAGGCTGCGGGAGCTCGTGGGCCCCTTCATCCTGCGGCGTCTTAAGTCCGACCCCAACGTGATCAGCGACCTGCCCGCGTGCGTGCAGACCAAGGAGTACGCAACGCTCACCTCCGAGCAGGCGGCGCTCTATCAGGGCATCGTCAACTCGATGCTCGGCCAAGTCGGCCGTGCCGGCGGCATCCAGCGTCGCGGGCTCGTCCTGACCATGCTGCTGAAGCTCAAGCAGCTCTGCAATCACCCGGCGCTGCTGCTCAAGGAGCCCGTGCAAGCGGCGGCGCTGGTGGGGTCCGACCGCGCGGCTGCCCCCCCGCTCTCGGCCCGATCGGGAAAGTCCCGCCGCCTGATGGAGATGCTCGAGGAGGTGCTGGCCACCGGCGACCGGGCCCTCATCTTCACGCAGTTTCGCCAGATGGGGCACCTGCTGAGCGCGATGATCCACCAGACGTTCGACTGCAACGTGCTCTTTCTGCACGGGCAGACCCCGCTGGCGAAGCGACAGCAGATGATCGATCGCTTTCAGGCCGCCGACGGGACCACGCCCATCTTCGTGCTCTCGCTGAAGGCCGGCGGCATCGGGTTGAACCTCACCGCCGCCAACCACGTCTTCCACTTCGATCGCTGGTGGAACCCCGCGGTGGAGAACCAGGCCACCGATCGAGCCTATCGCATCGGCCAGAACCGGACGGTGCACGTCCACAAGTTCGTCTGCCTGGGCACGCTCGAGGAGCGGATCGATCAGATGATCGAGCAGAAAAGGGAGCTGGCAGAGAATATAATCAGTACCGGGGAGAGGTGGCTGACAGAAATGGGCACCGATGAACTGCGAGATATCCTCACGCTACGGCGGGAGGCGGTCGGTGATGATGATGAGGCTTAGGCCTGACCAGGAGTTCTTGCCAGTCATTGAATAAGGGCCTGCACGTTCCCAACGCTTGTTTTCAATTCCCTGAGGACCGAGTACCGCGACGCAATTCATGGATTTCAAGCCAAGACCAGCAACGCGACCGCCTCTGAAGAACCCCCGCAAGGTGCGTGGTGGTGTCAAGCCGACCGCATCGGCTGAGGCCCTGGGTGCCTGTTGGCCAGCCCAATACTGGTCACACCTGCTCGAACAGGCCGCGCAGGACCAGGCCCTGGCCGAAGGTGCCGAGTATTCGCGCCTGGGCCAGACACGCAAGATGGAGATGCTCCCGGGCAAGATAGAGGCCCGCGTCCAGGGCCGGGCCGAACGGGCTTACGAGGTCTCCATTGAGCTACCCACGCTTGATCCGCAACAGTGCCAGACGCTGGCTGAGGCGATGCTGGATCAGGCGGTTTACGCGGCCAAACTGCTCTCGGGAGAGCTTCCATCAAACATTGATGAGTTATTCACGCCATTGGGCGTGACGCTCTTTCCGTCTAATCCAGGCCAACTCAAGCCAAGCTGCACCTGCCGCGAGACGGAGCCCTGGTGTAAACATGTGTGCTGCGTGGCGATCCTTGTCGCCGACCGGCTGACATTCGATCCGTTGGTGATTCTGACGCTTCGTGGGATTCCGGCATCCGAGTTGATGGAGCAGCTTCGGGAGCGTCGCGCGCTTTCGGGCTCGTCGCGGCCCCAGCCGACGGTGTATGTCCCGCCTGTGCCTGGAGCAGCGGAAATCGAACCCCCAGACCTGGATCAGTGCATCGAGCATTTCTGGATAGCTGGGCCGGAATTGGAAGAAATCGACCTTCCAGTGGACAGACCGCTGGTTTCTCATCCGCTTCTGCGGCGTCTGGGGGCCAGTCCGTTCACAAAGGGCCGATTCCCGCTCGTGGGGCTCCTGGCGACCTGTTACGACATGATCTCTGACGCAGCGTTAGCAGAGGATGACGAGGGCGAAAACTCACCCGATGGCGACGGGGATTCCCAGGAGGTGGAGCACGGTGAAGCGGGGTGAGGTGGGTGAGGTAATGGGTGGGGTAGTGGGTGGGGTAGTGTGCGGGGCGGATTGACTCATGGGAGCCTTCCCCTACACTCTGCCTGAGTTTATTCGAGCCGATCGTGACGGACGGCCCGGGGTTCGACTTCGCCCATCCAATCGTAAGTCCGTGCCGTGAGCGGTGGTGGGTGCAATTCGAGTTCCATCCCACCGTAATAATCCCCCGATGAACGGAACGTGTAGAACCGTGGCTGCTGTGGTAGTTAAAACCCCACTGACAATTCAGCCATCCAGTTTG
>JADFKZ010000008.1 GCA_022564665.1 Planctomycetota bacterium
CCCCTGCCACCCCCACCCCCCCCCCGCCACAAGGGCCTCGGAGATCGACGGCGCGGATGCTACCACACCAAAAACTCAGGTGTGCCAAAAAGCAGAAGCGACCAAACGGCGAAGGGCGCAAGGTACTCATCCTTGCGTACCCGGCAGAACTCCCTGGCCTTTTCCCTCAGCCCCAATTTGCAAGCAGGACCAGCAGATCCGCGACATCAACGGTGCAGCTTGCGTTGATATCCGCGGTGCACGCCGACGGACACGGCTGCGGGCACGCTCCCCAAGCGGCCAGCAGCATAAGCAAATCGGGCACGGCGACCACGCCGTCACCGTCGAGGTCGCCGAGGATCGGTACCGCCACGATCGCCGCGTGGGCGTCGAGCCACCCATACCCGGTCTCGTTGTCAAAGCCGGGTGTGCCCATGTCGACCGCGGTGTCCTGGATGATCTGCTTGAGCATGTCAGGCGTCAGGTTCGGGTCTCGCGACCTGACCAGCGCGATCGTCCCGGAGACATGCGGCGTGGCCATCGAGGTACCACTCAGGAACTTGTATCCGGCCGCGCCATCGAGCGACCACACATCGACACCCGGTGCCATCACGTCGAGGTTCGGCCCCCTGCTGGAAGAGGACCACCGGCTGCCACTGTTGTCCATCGCACCGACGGCGATCGTCTCCGGCCAGCGTGCGGGAAAGGCAACCTGGGTCGCGGCGATGTTGCCGGCGGCCGCGATCATGACCACGCCCTGCCCATGGGCGTAGCGAACGGCGTCGTGCAGCGCGGTGGTGCCTTGGAAGTACTGCAGGCTCATGTTGATCACATCAGCGCCGTTGTCGGTCGCCCATATGAGCCCTTCGGCAAGCCACGATTCCGGGTTGCCGCTGCAGTCGTTGAGCACCCGCACGGGCATGATCCGGCATGACCAGTCCACCCCGGCCACGCCGATACCGTTGCTCCCCTGTCCCGCCGCGATGCCCGCCACGTGCGTGCCATGGGAAATGCACACATCGGACGTGTCATCGTTGTCGGGAGCGGCCGCCACGTTCTTGCCGGGGATCATCCGGCCGGCGATCTCCAGATGAGCGTCCATGCCGGCATCGAGAACCGCCAGCACCAGGTTCGGATCACCGTTGATGAACTCCCATGCCGGGGTGATGTTGATGTCCGCGCCGGGCGTCCCCGGCTGGTTGCCGATCACCTGACCGGTGTTGTGCATGCCCCACAGCAGTCCGAATTGAGGGTCGTCGGGGATCATTTCCGCCACGCCGCCGAGACCGTCGAGCTCCGCCCGCTCAATCAAGGCCCCGAAGCGACCGAGCTCGGTGACCATTGCGGGGGTGTCGGAGCCCGGTGCAACATCGAGGCGCCAGTAGCGGTCGAGGCCGAGCCGGCGGGCCCGGGCGGGGTGTGCGAACCCGTTTTCAAAAAGCGGCCTGATCGCAGTCACCTGCCATTGGCCAAGGGCATCGGCCAGAGCGACCGAATTGCCAGGACGGAGACGGGCGGCTGCGCCCCTGGACCCTTTGCCCTGAAGTGTGATCCGCCGGTCGGCGAGCACCGCCGGCCCCACACCCGGCCGTGTCCGGATGATGATGTGACCCCTGGCATATCCGGCGACACCATCGGGTGCGGCAGCGAGCACATCGCCGCCGGCGGCTGCGGGCGCGACGGGACAGGCAAGCCCGCACAGCACCGCAAGCCAGCTCCGGTAAAGAGCAGATCGGCTGGCCGGCAACTTCTCGGCTCCTTCTCCTCAAACCCGCCGAGCGCGGCTCAATGCCGCGACTCGGCGGGCGCCCGGAATCGCCCCGCCCCCACGCGCGGGCAATCGCCGGAACCCTGACCATGGAAGCTGTTTCAAAACCGATCCGTCGGCCCATGCCCGGATGAGGTCGTGAACCAGCTGCTTGAGAATACCCCCAAAAAACACCCGAAGACCCGGCAAAACACCAGATTGTCGCAGGCTCTGACGATTGCGAAAATAGGGTGTCTTTGGACCAGCGTGCGGAATTCCTGGGCGAGCAAAAGCGAACGACAAGCGCCGATAAGCACTGCTTGCCGAGCACGGGGCCGACCGCTAGAGTGCGTGTCGGGAGAGAATCCACCGTTCGTCAACGGTGGCCCAACCGGTGGCGGCGGCAGGACCTGTCGGTCGTTGCTCGGCAGTTGCTTATCAGGGGTTCGCTGATGCTGCGTCGCTTGTTCACCTCCGAGTCGGTCTCCATCGGCCATCCGGATAAGGTTGCCGACCAGATCTCCGACGCCATCCTCGACGCCATGCTGCGTGTCGACCCGAACTCACGGGTCGCCTGCGAGACGCTGGTGACCACGGGCATGGTCGTGGTGGCGGGAGAAGTGAATTGCAAAGGATATGTGGACATCGCCCGAATCGTTCGCGAGACGGTGGTGGCGATCGGTTATGACGCCGGCGATCTGGGCTTTGACGGCCACAGCTGCTCAGTCCTGGTGTCGCTGGACCAGCAGAGCCCCGACATCGCGCGGGGAGTCAATGCGGACAAAGCCTCGGGCAAGGACCTAGGCGCCGGTGATCAGGGGATGATGTTCGGCTTCGCCTGCCGGGAGACCCCGTCGCTCATGCCGTTGCCGATCGATCTGGCGCACCGGCTGGCCGCCCGGCAGACCGAGGTCAGACGCAACGGGCTGATCCCGCACATTCGCCCGGACGCCAAGAGCCAGGTCACGGTGGAATACGAGAATCAGCGGCCCGTCCGCGTGCACACCGTGGTGCTCTCCACCCAGCACGGGCCGGAATGGAACGAGCGTCAGGATCAGCTCAGAAGCGCGGTCATTGAGCACATCGTGAACCCCGTTCTTGGGGAGTGGCTCAACGACGGCACCACCATCCACGTCAACCCCACCGGAAAGTTCGAGCTGGGGGGACCGCAGGCGGACTGCGGGCTGACGGGCCGCAAGATCATCGTGGACACCTATGGCGGCCGCGGCCGTCATGGGGGCGGGTCTTTTTCCGGAAAGGACCCCACGAAGGTGGACCGCTCCGGAGCGTACATGGCGCGCTACATCGCCAAGAACCTCGTGGCCGCGGATCTCGCCGACGTCTGTGAGGTGCAGTTGAGCTACGCCATCGGGGTCGCCGTGCCGACCTCAATCCTCGTTGACTGCCAGGGAACCGCAAGGATCGACGAGCAGAAGCTTGCCGCGCTCGTCACCGAGCACTTCAACCTCACCCCCCGCGGAATCATCGACACGCTCAAGCTCCGGCAGCCGATCTACCAGGTGACCGCTTGCCACGGGCATTTCGGCAGGTCACCTGACGAAGGCGGCGAGGGAACCTTCAGCTGGGAAAAGACCGACATGGCCGACACCCTTCGCGCCGCCGCCGGGCAGCTTCAAGGCGCGACCGCCTAAGAAGGCGAAGATTCACCGCGGAGGGCCGCAGCGGCCCACGGAGAATAGAGCAGCGTGTAGGGTTCACAGTTCAGGAAGAGGGCTGTCGGCTATCTCTGGGTGGCTGGCTCTGAGCGAAGCGAAGGCCCGGTCTTCTGGGCTTTGTCTGACAACCCCCACCTGGCGTCGTCCCGATTCCATCGGGACGACGTCACAGCCACTCAGGAAGGTCTGCGTCCTGGCGCACAGGTTGGCGTCCTGGCTGCACACAGTTGCGGGCTTCGGCTATCGGCTGTCAGCTAGAGCGGTTTCAGTCAACATGTAGCGGATAGCCGGCGTGTCGGAAGCAATTGTTGGCGTCGGAAGGGGTCACCGCGTCCAGGACGGTTTGCATCGATCGCCAGAGTGCGTCCTGGGTGCGGCGAGCCAGTTTGCGAAGGAGCTGTTTGATCTTGCTGAAGACCTGCTCGATCGGGTTCAGATCGGGGCTGTAGGGAGGCAGGTACCGCAGTTCAGCACCGGTTGCCTGGACCAGTTTGCGGATGCGCTGGCGCTTGTGGCTGGAGAGGTTGTCCATGACCACGATGTCGCCCGACTTCAGTTCAGGGACGAGTACGTGTTCGACGAAGGCTTCGAACACGTCGCCGTTGATGGCTCCGTCGACAACGGTTGCGCAACAGATTCCTGCGAGGCCCAACGCCGCGATCAGTGTGGTTGTCTTCCAGTGCCCGTGGGGCGTCTTGTCCACCAGGCGTTGGCCACGCGGTGCACGCCCTCGCAGCCGGGTCATGTTTGTTTTGGCCCAGGTTTCGTCGATGAAGATTAGACGAGCGGCATCGACATCTTGTGACCATGAACGCCATTCGGCCCGTCGTTCGACAATGTCTGGACGATCCTGTTCCGCCGCGTGGATCGTTTGTTTTTAAAGGACAGACCCAGCGCCTTCAAAGCTTCGCTGATCGTTGACAGGGCGCAGTCAACCTCCAGGAGCTCTCGCAGCTCCGCCAACGTCGCGTCCGGGTGCTCATGCACCAACTCGGTCAGACGTGCCCGATTGACCTTGATGACACCTGGCCCACCCATCGGCCGGTGTGTTGTCTCACCCGTCTCGCGGCGACGCTGCTTGACGCGGCGAGCCCACGACGGGCTTACAGCAAAGATCACCGAGATCTGCTTCGTCTTCATCCCGCGGGCATAGGCCCCGAGCAGTCGGACTCTGAGGTCTTGTGAATACGGCGTTGTCATCCGTGCTCCTTTCCAGCCCATTCCTTGGGCTTGCACGAACGTACGCCACCGCGACCAAAAGCGCAACCCTAACATGCGCCGAACGCGCTATGAGATCACTGAAACTGCTCTAGGCGGGCTGGGAGCGGCTCAGCAGCAGGTTGTACAACCACGCGAAGATGACACCGCCAATCAGCCCGTCGGCAAAGCCCCAGGCCAGGCCTATCACGCTGCCCAACGGCGAGATGTCGTAGCCGCGATAGACCCGGGACAACATCCCTCCATAGCCGGCGGTGTCCTGGAGACCCTCCAGAGCGATGATCCACCAGGTCACGATGAAGAGGCCGACTCCCCACACCAGCCCGCACGTCAGACCGAACGCTTTGATGTTGAGTTTCATGGCGAGCACTCCCTTTGAAGTTGAAGGCGCCGCGACCGGATAGATCCATTGTCGGCTCTCAGCCCGCTTCTGTCAGCGGCCCGCCGGCCGGCAATGTTTGCCGTCGCCGTCGGAGCCTCAGGCGGCGGTCTGCGGAAGGGTGCCGCCGAGCTCGACCAGGAGCTTTTCAGCCTCGTCGATCGCGGGCTGATAGGCGTACGGCGGGCCGTCGCACCAAGCTCGCTTGGCGGCGATCCGGGCCCGCTGCCGGGCGCCGTCGCCATCGCCCTGATCGGCGGCGAGACGAGCGAGAAAGTTATGGGCCTCCGCCTGCTTGAGGCGGTACTCGCACCGGTCGGCGATCGCCAGCGCCTCGCCGGCAACTCGGGCTGCATCGTCCGGGCGTCCGGAGAGGTGGTGCCATCTGGCCCAGACCAGGAGCAAATCGGGCTCAAAGCCCACAAGGTTCTGCCGACGGCACCGCGACAGCGCATCGGTCAGGTAGCGATGAGCCTCGGCGAGCCGCTTGCCCGACCCCTTGCGACCGGCCGGCACCCCGGCAATGAGCGACATCGCGAGCAGCCAGCCGGAACGCACGAAATCGCGCTCGTCGGACTCGGCGTTGCGGGCGATCTTCTCCGCTGCGGCGCGCGCCTTGCGGGCCGCGGCCAGGGCGGCGGCCGGGTCCCCCATCAGCAACTCGCGGTGGGCAAAGGACCCCAGCACCATCGGCTCGACCTCGTGCGCCTCTGTCCTCTGGACGATCTCAAACGCGACCTCGAGCTCGGACAACGCCTCTTCAAAGAGGCCCCGGCAGGCAAGCAGCAACCCGAGCCTGCTGCGGGCGACCGCTTCGGGAGGCCCGCGCTGAAGCCTCCCCTCGATTGCGACCAGGCTCCGCAGACAGCCGTCGGCGACCTGGAGCCTGCCGAGCCTGGACTGCACGCCTGAGAGGGTGCCCAACAGGACCGCCAGGCCACCCTCGTCACCCGCGCCGCCTATGGCGGCCAGGTTCGCCTCGCACACCGCCGCCGCGCGCCGGGTCTGTCCCGAATAGCTGTACGCGGTGGCCAACGCATCCACAACCCAGGTCCGGTCCGAGGTGCCGCTGAACGCCGGCGGCTGCTCGACACCATCGGGAAAGAGGCCCGCCAGCAGCCGAGCCAGCATCTGGTACTCAGCGAACTGCTCGTGCAGCGGACGACGGAGCCGGAGGTCCATCAAGGCGCAGGCCTCATCGAACCGCCGGGCGCCGATGAGATGGTGGTACAGCTCGATCGCCGGCTGGAGCTCGTCGATACAGGTGATCTGGACGGGCGGCTCGATTTCCGCAAGCCTCTCGGCAAGCAGGTTGTGCACGCTGCGTTTGTCGCGGAGGCGGCCATAGGAATACCAGCGAACGGTCGGGTGCAGCTCGTAGAGCTCCGGCGCCGCCTCGAACGCCAGCAGCTCCCGAGAGAGCAGCTCGTTGACGGCCTGATCAAGCCGCCGCGCCTCCTTGAAGGGCGTGATCGCCGTAAGCATGTCGGGGGTCACGGGGCGGCCGATGACAGCGATCCGGCCGAGCAGCTTCCGTTGCTTTCGACCAAGCGCTCGCCAGGCCACCGCCGGCAGGTGGAGGTGCTCCTCGCCGGTCAGCTCGCGGGGGACCGCGAATCGGCGGAGGCTCCGCAGGCGCCCCGCCTTCCGCGTCCCCCTGATCACGCCCGCGAACAGCCGAAGCGCCAGCGGGTGACCCCGGTACGTCCGGCAGATCGCTTCGATCTTGTCCGGGTTGCCCTTGACGCCCTGGTCCCCAACAAAAGCAACGGCATCTTCGGTCCCAAGCCCGCCAAGCTCCCGCAGGCAGCAGCCGGCAACAGGCCCACCGGAGACGGGATCGGTGAGGACCTTGGGCAGTAGCCGGCTGGTGAGAAGCACCCGGCTCCTGATCGGCTGAGCCACGAGCCGGCGAAGGAACTCCGCCGCCTGCGGGCTCGCGCATGCGCAGTGGGCGCCGCGCGGATCCTCTTCGTAGCGATCGCCCTGATAGGGTGCGTTGAGGTCGGCGTATGCACCGAGCTCGCGCTCGAAGGCGTCCAGAACGAGGAGGAATCGCTCCTGGCGAAGGCGATCAAGGATGCTGTTGAGCTTTTCGATCGGCGAGGACAGATACTGCTGCGGCTTGATCTCGCCGCGGCTGACATAGGTGAGCGCCTCATCGAGAAAGACGCTGAAGCTGGCGCCCAGTTGATCGAAGGACCACCACATGACGCCGTCGGGGCAGGCTCCGGGGGCGAGGCTGCACGCGGCGACGACCTCCGGAGTATCGGGAGGGACCTGGACGAGCTCGCTGCCAAGAACATCACGGTGCAGCCACACCCATACGAGGCAAGACTTGCCCATTCCACCGCAGGCGACGATCGTCTGAACGGGCTCATCGTCGGCTGTGAACCACTCGGTGAGGGCCTTCCGCTCAGCCGCTCGCCCGGTGAGCCCGTCGCCGAGCAGACAGTTGTGAGCGAGGTATGCAGCCGGAGGCTGGGGGATCGGCGGCCGACGGATCGGTGCCGAATGCGGCGGGCGATCGGGGTCGAGATGGCGCTCATTCGCGGCCACTTCGTCCAAGGAGGTGTCCTTCGTGCTCCGACTGCGGTTGGGTGCGTCGGGGGTGCTCGCGTTCTTTGTCGGGCGTCGAGCGATCGAGCCGGCGCCATACAGGACAAAGAGCCCGGCAAGGGCTTTCCAAGTCCAGGCGCTGACAACCTGAACCCACCGCGGAACATGGCTGCCCAGGGCCTCGGGAAGCAAGCCCACGGCGTCGGTGGAGACCAGGGCGAACACAGCCGTCCCGGCGGCTCCGAGCAGGAGAATGAAGGTTCGGCGCACGCTCATCGTTCCCCCCACAAGATCGGCGGACGACGACGGGGAATGAAGAGGTCCGCGCTTGGGTAGCGGAGATTGCGGGCTGTTTCGAGCGCTCCGTAGCGGCCTCCGACCGCACATTCGCTCTGGCGGCTACGCTTTGATGTGCGGCCCGCAGCCCGAAAGACTGCCAGACAAGAGCGGCCCCGCGGCCCAGAGGGCCGCCAGACAACATCGGCAAGGACGCCGCGACACCGCGACGCCGCTACGGAGCGCTCGAAACAGTTCTATCGGCGATCGCCGGAGCGCGTGGGCCGCCTCAGCACATCCACGAGAAGGATTCGAGGAATTCCCTCAGATGCCGGGTGGTGGGAAAGGCGCTGGCAATCAGATCCCGCCGCAACCCGAGGCAGATCGCGCGGATCTCCGCCGGCTGTGAGCCATACCACCGGCGGCCGCCGACCGCGTCATACAGCAACCGGATCAGACCCGCCACATCGTCGCGCATGTGGCGGGCGGTCGGCGCCCCCCATTGGTAGAAATCGACGAGCTTGACATCGAAGAACACGCCCTGACGGCTGACGAGGACGTTGCCATCGTGCAGGTCGCCGTGGTACTCACGGACCTTGTGGATCTCCTCAAGCCCCCGGGCCAGGGTATAAATCAGATGCATCGCCTCGAAGGGGTGGAGCCGCTTGCCCGGCTGACGGGCGATGAAGTCACGCAGCAACTCGCCCTCCACGTATTCGCTGATCAGGCAGGTGACGGGAACACCGTGCTGACGCAGAGTCTCGGAATGGTGGTACTTAATCACGATCGAGCACCGGCGTAGCCGCTCGAGCTTCTTGGCGTAGAACCTGACGGCGCGATCTCCGACATTGCGTTGGGGAAAGAACACCTTCGCCGCGCGACAGATGCCCGTCCTGCTTTCCACGACCTTGTAGACCTCACCCTCCCAGCCGGCCCCAAGCTTCACTTCGACGAGGTACTTGCCGCCGATCACCAGCCCGGGGCGAAGGCTGAAGGAGTTGATCTTTTTTGGGCGGCTGGCCATGGGGCTGATCATACTCTCCGCGGGCCCACAACTCGCGTCCGTCGTCACCTATGACCGCGGTAAACGAGGAACGTCAGATCGTCGGGCTTGCAGGGGTGCGCCGGCTCGCGAGCGCGCATGCGCCGATCGCACGCGCCCGCCAGGTCGGCCGCCACCTCCGATGACGGCCCCTTGCGGACGAACTCGGTGATCTCCTTCAGAGACAGGTTGTCGCACAGACCATCACTGGACAGCACCAGCGTATCTCGGGGCCGAAGCCCCAGCCTCGGGCCGATCTCGATCCGCATATCGGGCGAGCCGACGATGTTGGAGACGAGGTGGCGATCCTCGTGATAGATCGCCTCGCTCTCGTCCAGAAGACCCACCTCGACAGCATATCCGACAGGGGAATGGGAGATCGTCAACAGCTTGACCTTACCCCGTTGTCCGACGACCAGGATCATCGAGTCCCCGACGTGGTAGGGGCGAACCGTCGACCCATCAATCTCCACCGCGGCCATCGTCGTCGCCGCTCCGACCCCCAGCTCGGCCACCCTCGCATTGGCCCGCTCAAAGCCGTCCAGCACCGCCGAACGGAGCAGTGCCCCGGTTGTGGCGGCTCCCATCACACACTCCCTGAGTGTCTTGAGGGCCAGTTCCGCCGCCTCGGCGCCGAAGGGGTGGCCGCCCAGGCCGTCGGCGACGGCGAGCACCGCCCGATTCTCATCCACCGGCAGCACCGCCGCCGCGTCCTCGTTCTCCGACTCCTTTCCGGGGCAGCGCGTGGAAAAAACAGCCACGTACCCAGCGGCCAGAGGATAGGTTTCGGCAGTGGCCATGTCCCGCCGCGTGAGGATTCGTGTCTGGGCCCCAGCGCTCATGTCACAACTGTATCACGAAAGAAGGGCAATCGGCCCTTGGCTATCGGCTGTCAGCGAATCCAAGATCGAGAACCGACAACCGCAAATGGACAGCCGAGCCGATGGCCGACAGCTGACAACCAACAGCCTTCCTACGCGCTTTCCTGGAGTGGTTCGTCGAGGCCGTGAGACTCGCGCAGCGCCTCGATCACCCAGTCGAGCTGCTGGCCTGGAGCCGACGACTCGCCGAGGGTGAAGATCGGCTCCCTGGCCTGCAACAGGAGCTGGATCCCCACTTCGTACATGCCGCTGCGAACATGCCGGCAAAAGGCGACGAGCCCTCCGATATAGAGCACTTGACCGGGCTCGCTGTGGGGCTGGATCACCACCTCGACCGGCTCGCCGCGAATCAGGGGTCGGGTGGTGACCAGCCCAACCCCGCCCATCGAGATGTTCCTGACATGACCGGCGTAGCTTCTCAGATCGGTGGATCCGCCGGCGAAGCATTTCACCTCACAACTCGCCAGCAGAGAGTGCCGCTCCCTCTTTCGCATGGTTGCGAACCGTGCCGGCTCGCTGCAGTTCAGCTCTTCGGCAAGCTCTCGGAGGTCCTCGGAAGTGACCTCTCTGCCGTCGTCGGGGAGGCCCAGGATCCCCGTTTCGGTCATTTCGCTGTTCGAGGTAAGAACGGTCACCTCGTCCTTTTCAAGCGACTTGAAACAGCATCGGTCCTTGCCACCGACCTTGGCCTTGTACATCAGCTCGTCGGTCAACGCGAAGAGATCCGCTGGCGACGTTGTCGTTCCCGGCCGCCCCCACACCGCCCCGACACTGCAGGTCAACGACCGCGGCGGGCACGGGCCTCCCAGCGCCGTGCCCCGCACCGTGTCCAAGAGCATCCGCCCGCGCTGCCGGGCGTCATCCTCGTCAAGGGCCGGGATCACGATGATGAACTCTTCGCCGCCGTAACGTCCCGCGAACCCGCCGTTGACGACGACCTCACTGACAGCTCCGGCGAGGATGCGGAGCACCTCATCACCCACGTGATGGCCGAACTCGTCGTTAATGATCTTAAAATCGTCAATGTCCAGGAAGTACACGGACACGGTCAGGTTTCGGTCGCAGACCTCACGCAGGCAGGCGAGCATCGCGTCCATCAATGCCCCTCGGTTCAGCAGACGCGTCAGCGGATCATGGGCGGCCCGATCGCGGTACTGGCCGAGTGCGGACTTCAGCTGTGACTGCTCTCTGCGGATCCGATCACGATCGGCCTCGATCGCCTCCACCCGCTGCTCCGCCTCACTGGCGGCGCGGCAGAGGTGGCGATTGGCCGCATCGAGCAGCTCCATGACATCCAGCTCGTCCGGGAGCAGCTCGGGCAGCAGGGCCGCAACGTGCCGATACGCCTCGCCGGCGCGCGCCAGTCGATCGATCAAATCGTCGTCGCTCAACCCCATCGTTTGGTTCGCATACTCGCCAAGCCCCGACTCCGATTCGGCCGGTGTCTGGCCGTCGGCCAGGGGCAGCGACCCCACGAAGTAGCTGACGGCGGACAACCGCGCGACGTCGCTGGCATCCTGTCCCAGCGAGGCAGGGCAATGGTGCTGGCCCATGGGGCCGGAAATCGTATTCGGGAGGTTCCACTCCTCCGCGAGCGCACGGATCGCCTCCAGGTGGTGGTAGCGGAACCGCTCCTTTTCGGCGAGATAGAAAGAGGTGGGCGTCAACTGCCCCGATCCGTAGAGCTCGGCGTAGTCGTCTCCAAGAATCTGTACCAATAGCAGAATGCCGCTATCTTGAAGCAACCCGACGACAAACGCCTCCTCGACGAAGGAGGGGACGATCGCCGCCGCAAGCTCTCGGGCCAGGCAGGCCCGCACCACCGACTGCTGCCAGAACAACTTGAGATCGAAGGGGCAGCTGCCAAGCCGATCAAGGTGGGCCATGAGCTGGAAACCGAGAGCCACCATGCGGATCCGCCTGAGCCCCAGCAGGGTGACGGCGCGTTTGATGTTTGTCACCGGTACCCGCTGCCCGAAAAGGACGGAGTTGGCCATCTCCAGGAGCCGCGCCGAAAGGGCGACGTCAACCCGGATCACGTCCGCAAACTGATCCGCCGTGGACGCCGGCTCATCGGCCAGGCGGACGATCTTCACCGCGATCGCCGGATTGGTGGGTAGTTTCGCCCCCTTGAAGACTGACTGCATCTCTTGGCGGAGATCGGGGGATCGATTGGCCATAGCGCGCATTTCACCTAGACAATCCTGGGTCTCTGGTATGCCATGGGATCATCGGCACCCGACCTCGACGGCATAAGCCCGCGGAGGGGCCACCGCTTCGAGCACCGTCGACCGATAATAAGAGAGCTGCCGGTGGCCGGCTGCCAACTGTCGGCAAACTCTGGGTGGCTGGGGCTGAGCGAAGCGAAGCCCCGGTCTTCTCGTCGTCGGACCAACCGTGGCGTCGTCCCGATGTGATCGGGACTCCGTCACAGCCACCCAGAAACGGGCTGTCAGCCGTCAGCTATCAGCCGGAGCGGAGGTGGACGCGTCTTGTTGTCGAGAGCCGAAAGCCTCTCGTCGCTTCGTTGCTTTCCATATCATTTGAAATGGACCAGAGTCGGCGGGTGTCGAAGGGGCCGGGTACATGCCCGCCGGAGGCGACGACCGCTCGGGGGCTGGTCACCACCTGGGTCGCGACACGGGCCCGGCGGTTTCCCGATTTGGAACCCGCCCCACTGGCCACTGACGGCCTCGAGCAACGTGACGCGGCACTGGCCCACGCCATCGCCAAGGCCGTGGCCCAGCGGTGGCTGACGCTGGCCACCGTGATTCAGAGCCGGCTCAACCACCCCTGGGAGAAGCTGGAGCCGGACGTTCAGGGCGCGCTTCTGGTGGGTGCCGCCCAGCTACTGGTACTTGGGCGGCTGCCCGATCACGCCGTCATCCACGAAGCGGTAGCCTGGATCAAGGCGGCCAGACCGCAGGCTGGGCCGGGGGCGGGTGGGTTGGTCAATGCGGTGCTGCGACAGGTGGCGAAGCTCCGTGAGCGACGCCTCGAGCACCAGCTGCCTCTGGGGTACGAGCGCAACGAGCTTCCGCTCCCCGATGGTGGACGGTGGCGGTTGACTCAAGCGGTCTTTGACGGCGACCCCATGTGCCGGCTCGCACAGCAGACATCGCACCCCCCGGAGCTTCTTAAGCGCTGGGTCAGTCGCTTTGGCGGCAGGCGGACAGAGCAGCTGGCGGCTCATAACCTCCTCTGGCCGCCGATCATCGTCGCCGGCGTCAGAGGCGACGGGGAAGGGGCCGATGATCCCGGCCACCTTCCGCCGGGCTGCCGGCCGCACGAGGAGCCTGGCTTCACCCTCTTTGAGGAGGATCACGACCACCTGCGTCAACTGCTGGGCGACATGCCTTCGGCGCGTGTGCAAGACCCGGCCGCCGCGGCGGCGGCCGTGTCGACTCGGCCGCTGGCACCGAACCTGATCATCGATGTCTGCGCGGGCAAGGGAACCAAGACACGCCAGCTGGCCGAGCTGCACCCCACCGCCCGCATCGTCGCAAGTGACACCAGCCGCATAAAGCTGGCCACGCTCCGCGAGGCGTTCAGCGGCCACCACCGGGTGCGTGTGGTCAGTGCCGGGGAGCTTCGCCGGTTCACCGGCAAGGCGGATCTGGTCATTCTCGATGTGCCCTGCAGCAATACCGGGGTCCTGGCCCGCCGTGTGGAAGCACGGTATCGTTTCAACCCGCGGAGCCTCCAGCGGCTGGTGGATCTGCAACGTCAGATCATCGTCGACTCACTGGGACTGCTCGTCGGCGGCGGTCACATTCTGTACTCAACGTGCAGCCTGGAGGCAGAGGAGAACGAGCAGCAGGCGAACTGGATCACACGTTGGCACCCGATGGAGATTTGCCGCGCCAAGAGGAGGTGGCCCCGGGGGCTCCCGGGCGATCCACCCGCACGCTATTGTGACGGTGGTTACTTCGCGCTGCTGAAGCGGTCTGAGTAGAAGCTGTTTCAAAACCGATCCGTCGGCCCATGGCCAGGAGGAGGTTGTGAAACAGCTTCTGGAGCTTTTTGGAGCGCTGCGTAGCCGCCAGAGCGAGTGTGCGTCCGGAGGCCGCTATGGAGCCCTTGAAACAGCACGCAATCTGCGCTACCTGACCGTGCGGAATTGACAGATGAAGGCGAGCGTGTGGTAGGATCTTCGGTTCATGCGCCCAGCGCCACCCGCAAACTCCATTGACTCGTTTCCGCGGCAAGCACGATGAAGATCAGCGACATCCTCTCACCCCAGGCGGTGAAGGTCCCACTGGAAGCTACGGAGAAGAAGGCCGTCATCGATGAACTTGTGGGCCTGCTGGAGAAGGCCGCACTGATTGACGATGCGGCAACGCTCAAGAAAGTGGTCTGGGAACGGGAGCAGCAGCGGTCCACAGGGATCGGTGACGGGCTGGCCATACCACACGGCAAGTCCAACTGCTCCAAGAACCTGGTGATGGCCGTTGGACGGCCGGCCAACGCCATTGACTTCGACTCGGTCGACGGGCGGGAGGTGGAGCTGGTGGTTCTGCTGGCCTCGCCACCAGACAGAACGGCGGATCACATCCAGGCCCTCGGCAAGATCAGCCGGCTGTTGTCAGACCCCAAGGTCCGGCAGGCCGCATTCGCAGCCGATTCCGCCCAGAGCCTCTATCAGCTCTTCAAGGATGCAGATAAGTAGGGCCGGCTGTGTGCACGGATGAGTACCGTTGGGGGTTCGGGGTTCGGTAAAGCGATGAACCTGAACCCTGAACCCTTGCTCACTCCGGCACTTCCTCACTCCATTTCAGTTTCTCTTGCAATGCGGCCACCTGCGCATTCAGCTGTGGATCATCCGGGGCAAGGATAACCGCGCGAGTCATCGCCGCCAGCGCATCATCGATCTGACCGAGTTCTTCCCAGGCGTAGGCCAGCGCGGACAAGGCGGCGGGGTTCTCCGGGTCCACCGCCGTCAGCCGCTTAAGCACATCGACGGCTTCGTCGGCCCGGTCGACGTGCAAGAGCAGAAGCGACAGCCGGTACATCGATACCACGCTCTGTGGATCATGCTCGACGCCCCGGCGGCACAGCTGTATTGCCGCCTCCAACTGCCCCGTCTCCGCCAGCCACAACGCCACATCATCCCGGAGTTGAGCGAAGTCCGGGTGCTCGGCGAGCACGCCTTCGGCGTACGCCAAGGCTTCTGCTTCCCTGCCCTGGGCCCGGACGATCCGGGCCAGGTCTCTGGAGCGGACCTGGTTGGGCCGGCTTCGCTTGATCGCCCGTGCCAGATATCGCTCCGCCTCGCCCAGGTCACCTCTGTGCCAGTGGAGCCGCACCAGCCGCAGATCGATCCTCGGGTTGCCGGCGAGCCCGATCCCCCCGTCGCCAATCCCCGAGGCGAGGCGGAAAAACCCCATCGCCCGCGCGACGGCCTTGTCGGCGTCGGCTGGCTGCGCCGGGGCGGATACCAGCCTTGCGGCCCGCCGCTCGGCAAGCACGCCCCCACCCTCCAGCGCGTTGACGAGACCGCTGTGAGCGGTCAGAGCGAGCACGATCACCACCAACCCGCCAAACACCACCCCGGGCAGCTTCAGCCGGCCATGGTACTTGAGCTGGAATTGGTGAAACCGGACGTTGGCATCTCGAATGAGCCGCCACAGCTTCCAGGCGCCGAACGTGACGACGCCGGCAACACCGGCGGCCATCAACATCGGAACCAACGCATAGACACCGCGAACGGACAGGAACGACAGCAAAAAGACGATCGCGAGGCCAATCTCTTCCGGCCAGGTGAGATCGTAGATCCGCCGGGGCGTCTTCTTGACCCTCAGCTTCTTGAGCTGCGCGGGCCGACCGAATCCGAAATACAGCGCATCGTTGGGGCAGACGCTCACGCAATCAAGGCATTTCATGCAACCTGGATCGACGACCATGCCGTACGCACGCACCTCTTCGTGGACACGGACATTGGAGGTACACACCGCAGTGCAGTGGCCGCACTGCTCGCAGGCATCCGTGACACGGATCCGCCCGACGGCGAACTCGTCCAGCGGGGCGAAGAAACCCCCGTAGGGACACCCGTAGGTGCAGAATCCCTTGGACCCTAGAAAATAGACCGCCGCGAAGCCGCAGATGAGCAGGAAGGGGATCGCAACCAGCGGGCCGGCGAACGACTGCCAGAAATCGGCGGTCGTGAAGTGTGTCGAGACGCCTGGCCACTTCAGGTCGGGCTGGACCCAGGGGGCGACCGCCAAGCGGTAGAAGGCCGGCCAGACAAACATGTACAGCGCCAGCAGGAGCGGCACGTAGATCAGCAGGCGGGACCGAAACGGCTTGGGTCGTACGCCCATCTTCTTCATGATCCAGCTGCAAAGGTCCTGCAGAAGCACCACGTGGCACGCCCAACCGCAGAACCACCGGCCCATGATCAAAGTCGAGACCAGAGTCAGCGCGAAGAAAATCAAACCGGCATTCACCACGCCGTCCTTGGCGAACTCCATCGACTCCGAGGGCTCGACCGGCGTAATCGTCCTGCCGCCGAACCATCCATATTTCCGGCTGAGCAGCCACAGGACGATATGGCCGATGATCAGCAGTTGAACCGTCGCCAGCACGATCGCCCGGCGTCGACCGGACCTGGATCTGCGGACCGTGCCGCGGGGGTTGTGCTCCCTGGACAGAACGGGCAGGCTGATCGTGCCCCGCTGGTCGAGATCCGAGGCGGTACATGGAGTGCCGGATGCCATCGTCACACAATCATAGAAAGCTGAGTCGGCGAAGGATCTAGCTGATAATCAACCAAAACAAAACCCCGGGCGCTCGGGCACCGGGATCAAGAGCCGCTAACAGAATGAGTCCGTCGGCCCGAGAGCGAGCGAGAAGGACGCATGGGCTTTGTTCTGCGGCCGCTTGCGGTCCATGGCGGGCGCGGCCGAGGGAGGGCAAAGCAGGCGATGCCGACTTGTGTGCTCGGGCCTTCGGCCCGAGGGGGCATCGTCGATGCAGCCCCCCGTCGCCCGGAGGGCGACAACAGCTTCCGCCCGGCGGCCTCGCAGCCGCTCGAAGCCAGGAATCATTCTGTTAGGGGCTCAAAAGTCGTACAGGCGGTCGAACCGCTGCTGGTCAATTGTCGTGCGGCTCGAGGACGTTGTGCTCCTGGTCGCCCTCGTCTCGTCGTGCGTTTTCCTCGACGGCGACCCGGATCTTATCCAACGCCTTGTTCTGGATCTGGCGCACCCGCTCCTTGGTGACGCCGATGATCTGGCCCACCTGCTCGAGGGTGAGCGGCGCGCAATCCTCGCCGCCGTCAAGACCGAACCGGTGATAGATCACAGTCTGTTCGACGTTGGTGAGCTCGGCCTGACCACTGGTCACGATGTGCTTGACCTCCTGGGCGGCGTCGACCTCGCGGTCCCGCCGAACCATCTCCAGGTGGTTGGACTTCTCCATGGCCGGATCAAAGTCCGTGGGGAATCGCTGGCGATACTTGCTCAGCTTCATCCCCTGCCGGCTGAACGCCTTGAGTATGGCGCGACACGCGTAGGTCGAGAACTTGAAGCCACGGCCGCAGTCGAACTTATCAACCGACCGCAGAAGGGCCATGTTGCCCTCGCTGACCAAGTCGGCAAAGTCCACCTCGCTCATCCGGGTGCGTTTGGCCATCGCCAGCACCAGGGCCAGGTTGGTCTCGGCGATCTGCTCGCGGTACCGCGTCGACGTCCTGTACCAGACCAGCAGCTCACGGGCCTGCGACTCGGTGGGCTCCTTGGGACCGATGTCCAGCTGGAGCTGCCGCACGCGGTGGCGGGCGAAGTTGTACTTGAGGAACAGCACCCGCTCCTGGGCGGCGGAGAGAAGGATTGTGCCGGTATTCTTCGACGTCGAGTGGCGGCCGGGCTCCGGGTCATCCATCAACGGCCGGTACCACGACACATCGGGGCGCTCGATCTTCGGCGCCTCGTCATAGATCCGCGTTTCGGCGTCGCGACGGGCGAACTCCTCGGAGTTGATGAAATCCATCGGCTCAGAGAGAATCTGGTGCAGCAGATGCTCCTCTTGGGTGGTGAGGCCCCCCTGACCGGCGGAAGCCTCACCGTCGGACTGCAGCCTGACCCGCCGACGCTGGCGGATCCGGCTGAGAGGTGAGTTGTCGCCGATCATCGCCTGGATCATGTCTGCGGTCCCTGGCTCCCCTTACTTCTTCCGAACATAGCAGCACGCATTTCCCTACTTGTGAAAAAAATCACAAGCGAAGGGAATGGTACTACAAATAGCAGAAACCTTATACTCCTTAACCTATACAACGGTTCTGAGCCTTAGAAATATTCTAATTACGCGTCCAAATCTAGGGCAGCCCCCCCCGGCGGGTCGGCAGGGGCAGGAACGGCGTGGTCGGATTCAGGGGCCCCCTCCTGCCGGGACGAAGAATCGCAGACGCCCATCTCCAGGATTCTCAGGAGGCCCGCTCAAGTTCAGACACGCCGGCGGGCGGTTTGTTCGCGCGCTGGAGGGCGGTTTTGCAACCTCCTCGTGCGGAGGGATCGGCTACAAACCAGCTTCCGCGCCACTACTCCGGCTGGCCGCTGGAGAGGTCATAGACCCAGCTCTCGATCGCACGCTCGTAGTCCACCAGGTCGCCCGGAGGGAAGAAGATCGCAAGCTCCCGCTGGGCCGAGTCCGGCCCGTCGCTGCCATGGACGAGGTTAAAGCTGTTGGAGAGGCCGAAATCTCCCCGGATCGTGCCAGGATCGGCCTGCGACCCGAAGGTCTCTCCAATCAGCTTGCGACAGATGGTAATCGCCCCCAGACCTCGAACCGCCAGCACCATCACCGGCGAGGAGGTCATGAAACGCAGCAGCCCCTCGTAAAAGGGCTTGCCCCGATGGGGCTCATAGAGACGCTCGGCGAGCTGGCTGCTGAGCTGCAGGAACCTGGCCCCCACCATCCGGAGGCCCGCCTCCTCCAGGCGGCTTATGATCCGCCCCACCAGACCCCTCTGCACGGCATCCGGCTTCAGGATGATCAGCGTGGTTTCCATGGTCATGGGAGGGCCCAAAGATACACGACCCCGGTTCTTTTGACCTTTTCCATCCACGTGGTCGTCCTGGGAGCCGATTCGATCTGTCGGCCGCACACCCGCGCCCCCATCTAGAATCCCCTCCGCCGAAGGCCCTGAGCCCGACAACGCCACAGATGGCAGCAATGAGCGCCCAATTGGACACGCAAGCCGCCTCGAGGCGCAAGGAGAGCACCTTGGCGTCGCGTAGCCGGAACGCCCGGAGACGCCGGCAAGGGACGCCGGCCCCTCCGCACACAGTGAGCCGCCGGGAATCCCTGAAGACTGCCGGAGCCCCCGGCAAGCGACCGAGCCCTGATGGCCGCACTCACGCGACGGCTGAGACGATGGCCGGCCAGCAGCGGGAGATCTCCGTCAGCGAGTTCTTCGCCAAGAATCGCCATCTGCTGGGGTTCGACAACCCACGAAAGGCGCTGCTGGCCACCGTCAAGGAGGCGGTGGACAACGCGCTGGACGCCTGCGAGGAAGCCGGGATCCTCCCCGACATCCGCGTCGAGATCTTGTCGCTCACCGAGACGCGATTCAAGATCACCGTCAGGGACAACGGTCCGGGGATCGTCCGAAAGCAGATCGATCTGATATTCGGCAAGCTGCTGTACGGGTCGAAGTTCCACAGGCTGAAGATGTCCCGAGGCCAGCAGGGCATCGGGATCTCCGCAGCGGGGATGTACGGGCTGATGACGACCGGCAAGCCGGTGCTGATCATCTCCAGGACCTCCAAGCGCAAGCCCACCCACGAGGTCGTCCTGAAGATGGACACCTCCAAGAACAAGCCCGACATCATCAGCGACACCGAGCACCCCGGGGAAAACACGCTCTTTCCCGACGGGCACGGCACCCAGGTGGTGATCGAGCTGGAGGGCCGGTACCAGAAGGGCCGCCAGTCGATCGATGAGTACCTCGAGCAGACGGCGATCGCCAACCCCCACGCGCGGATCACCTTCGTCACCCCGAGCAACGAGACGATCGAGTTCCCGCGGACGGTCAAGGAGCTTCCCGCCGACGCCAAGGAGATCAAGCCGCACCCCAGGGGGATTGAGCTGGGCACGCTCATCCAGATGCTCGAGCGGACCGGTGCGACCCAGCTGGGGGGGTTCCTCAAGAACGACTTCTGCCGCGTCGGCCCGGCCAAGGCCAAGGAGATCTGCTCCAAGGCGGGGCTGACCACCCGCAGCTGGGTCAAGCAGCTCGGCCACGCCGAGGCCGAGGCGCTCTACAACGCCATCCAGGAAGTCAGGATCACCGCGCCACCCATGGATTGCGTCGTGCCGATCGGCCCCAAGGCGCTTCTGTCGGGGCTGCTGAAAGAGGTCAAGGCCGAGTTCTATGCCGCCAGCTCACGCTCGCCGGCGGTCTATCGCGGCAACCCCTTCCTGATCGAGGCAGCGCTGGCCTACGGCGGTGACTTGAATGTCGACGAGCCGGCCCGTGTCCTGCGGTTCGCCAACCGCGTCCCCCTGCTCTACCAGCAGTCCGCCTGCGCAAGCTTCAAGGCCACCGTGGAAACCAGCTGGCGTAGCTACGAGCTGAGCCAGCCCAAGGGCTCGCTTCCGCAGGGCCCGCTGATGATCATGATCCACATGGCCAGCGTGTGGGTGCCATTCACCAGCGAGTCCAAGGAAGCGATCGCCGATTACGACGAGATCCGCAAGGAGATGAAGTTGGCGCTGCAGGAGTGCGGCCGAAAGCTCGGCACCTACGTCCGCCGTCGCAAACGAATGGATCGCCAGTCCCACGCACGCGACGTGCTCCTGCGGTACATCGGTGAGATCTCAAAGAGCTGCGAGGGCATGACCGGCACCAGCGCCAAGAAAATCTATGACGCCCTCATGAAGCAGGCGAAGAAAAAGACCGCCGAGGCCGACGCCATTCTCGACGAGGAGGGCAAGGTCATTCGAAAGGTCGATGATGCCGACACCGTCATCGTCCAGGAGCGCCAGGGCGGCGGCGAAGGCGCGTTTGCCCAGGACCTCTTCAACGATGAGCCCGCCGGCCCCAGGCAAACAAAGAAGAAAAAGAGCATGAAGAACAAGAGGAAGAAGTGACGGACTGACGGAGCCCAGCCCCACAGCTGCGCCCGGCCAGAGCCGCGCCCGGCAGGATGCCGGGCATCCCGAGCGGCGAAGCCGCGAAGGCTCAGCTGCGCAGGCAAGGACGCCAAGCAGCTGACAGAATAAGCCCGGCAGGATGCCGGGCATCCCGAGCGGCGAAGCCGCGAAGGCTCAGCTGCGCCGGCAGGACGCCAAGCAGCTGACAGAATAAGAGCAACGCGACATGGCCACGAAGAAGACTGCCCAAACAAGCACGAAGAAGACCGCGAAGAAGACCAGCCGCACAAAGTCGACGGTTGCCGGCGACGCCGACAGCCTCACCAGGAAACGCGACCAGGAGACGATCACCAAGATCAAGGGAATGGGCGCCCACGTGGTCTCCAGAAGTCTGGCCCTCGAAGAGCCGTTCGTTGACATCCCGCTTCGGACCGTTTCCAACACGCGGTTCAACAAGAAAAAGCGGATCCTCCAGATGGGTGACAACACCCAACGCCGCGATCTGTTCAACCTCGGCCAGGCCCGGAAGTTCATGCAGACGATATTGCTCGCCGACGGGTGCAAGGATCTCATCGAGGCCGACAAGACGCTGAGCCTCCGGGGAATGTATTACAAGAGCCTGCACACCATCGCAGGCACCAAGGAAAGGACATTCGACGACCAGGCCGAGTCCGATCCAATCCTCGAAGACCTCGAAGTCTCTCTGGGGGCGCTGCGCGAGGAGCTTCACGTCTTCGCCAAGGAAGCCGGCAAGATGGTCGGCAACGTCACGATCATCGACAACGGGGACGAGATCGACTGTCGTCATATGGGCTCGGGCGGGTACGCCATCCCCAGCATTGTCGAGCCGCGCGTGATCCAGTTCGGCAAGTGCGAGGCGAAGTTCGTCCTGCACGTCGAAAAGGGAACAGTCTGGAGTCGCTTCAACGAGGACAAGTTCTGGAAGACGCACAACTGCATTCTCACCGAAGGTGGCGGCCAGCCGCCACGCGGCGTGCGGCGGCTATTGAGGCGGCTCCACGACGAGTTGGGGCTGCCGGTCTACTGCCTGCTCGACTGTGACCCCTGGGGGCACTACATCTACAGTGTGATCAAGCAGGGATCGATCAACCTCGCCTTCGAGAGCCGGCGCATGGCGGTCCCCGACGCGAAGTTCATCGGCCTGCGCGCCGATGACTACCAACGGTGCGACCTGAGCGACGACGTCAAGATCGATCTCAACGATCGTGACATCACCCGGGCCAAGCAGATCGCCAACTATCCGTGGTTCAAGGACAAGAAGCCGTGGCAGCAGGAAATCAAGAAGATGCTCTCAAACGGCTTCAAGATGGAGGTCGAGTCGCTGATCACAAAGGACATCTCCTACGTGACGGAGATATACACCCCCCAACGAATACGCGAGGCTGATTTCTTGGACTGACAGGGGGTCGGCTATTCCCCACCGCCTGACTTCTGACCCGGGCCCCCTGGCGCCTGTATTATTCATCGCTCAACGGCAGGTGCACGACGAAGTCGCTTCCCCGTCCGACCTCGGAGTGGACGAGCAGCGACCCGCCGTGCTCCTCGATGATCCGCCGCGCGGTCGAGAGACCCAGCCCGGTCCCCCCGGCGTGATGCGACACGTAGGGGTGGAAGATCCGTTTCAGCCGATCCGCTTCAATGCCGGGACCGGTGTCGATCACGTGCACCCGTGCCTCGTCCTTGTCGGCCTCGACACGCAGGATCAGCTCGCCCCGGATGCCTTCGGCGCCCTCACCGCCGGGTGGGTTGAAGGTACCGTCGCTTATAGCCTGGGTGGCGTTGATCATGAGGTTTAGCAGGGCCTGCTTGAGCAGGCTCTCGTCCACGTGGACCGGTACTGGCGAATCGGGAAGCTTTGTCCGCAGCACGATCTGGTTCTGATCGCACTGCGGGTCGAAGAAGTCGCTCAGTTCGCTGACGATCTGGACCATGTCGCTTGGCTGCTTGTCGAGCTTGACCCGCCCGGCGAACCGGAGGAAATCCGTCAGGATCGATCCCAGCCGCTCCACTTCCCGCCCCAGCGCGTCCAGCCGGCGAAGAAGCCGGTCACGCTGCTCCAACGGCAGGTCGGCGCCGGTGATCCCTTCGGCCAGAAGACCCGCGTTGAGGCTGATCGTGGAGAGCGGGTTCTTGATTTCGTGCGCCAGCCCTCCCGTCATGGAACCCAGCTCCGCCAACCGCTCGGAATCCCGCGCCCGCCGCTCGGCATCCCGTGCCCGCCGCTCGGCCCGGCGAAGCAGGATCCGCATGACCGGCAGCATCGCCACCAGGCCGACCAAAACGCCGAGAAACACCCACCACAAGAAGTGCATCGCTGTTGGCTCTCAGGCTCCGTCTGTCACACAAAGCCTACCTGTATTTTCATCACTGCAGAGGCGCAGAGAACTGAAATCATAGATGTCAGGGGCGCGTCTTGCCGTGATGCGAGATGGCACTGTGTGCTGAGGCACGCCCAGCGATGCTCGTCGCAGAATACCTCTCCTGAGTTTTCTCCGCGTCCTGGGTGTCTGGGCGGTGAATACCCTTCGACTTACGCCTCGACGGGCTGTGACTTCTGTTCCGCCATCGCCGCCCGTCGCGAGAGCCTGATCTTGCCGGTCGACTCGTCCACGTCGATCACTTTGACCTTGATCCGATCACCCACCTTGACCTCGTCGGTGACGCTCTTGACATAGCCCTCGGCCAGCTCGGAGATGTGGCACATCCCGTCGGTGCCGGGTGCGATCTCGACGAACGCCCCGAAGTCCTTGGTGGCCACCACCTGACCCTCGTAGATCGCACCAACCTTTATCTCGGCGGCGATCGCCTCGACTTCTGCCTTGGCCTTTTCGCCACTCGCGGAGTCAACGGCCGCGATGTAGACGGTGCCATCCTCCTCGACATCGATCGTTGCCCCCGTCCGTTCCTGGATGGCCCGGATCGTCTTTCCGCCGGGACCGATGAGCTTGCCGATCTTCTCGGGGTCGATGAGCACGGATATGATTCGCGGCGCGTACGGCGAAAGATCGGCCCTGGGCTCCGGGATCACCGCTTCCATCTTCTCGATGATCTGAAGCCGCGCCGTTTTGGCCTGCGAGAGCACCGCCGCGATCTCCTGAAGATCGAGCCCGTTGGCCTTCAAATCGAGTTGCACGCCCGTGATCCCGTCGCGGGTCCCGGCGACCTTGAAGTCCATCTCGCCAAAGAAATCCTCCTCACCGATGATGTCGGTAACGTAGGTCACGCGACCGTCCGCCGAGGTGAACCGCCCGATCGAGATCCCGGCGCAGGTCCCCTTGATGGGCACGCCCGCATCCATCAGCGCCAAACACCCGCCGCACACCGAGGCCATCGACGACGATCCGTTGGACTCGGTGATCTCGCTGATGAGCCGGATCGTGTAGGGGAACTCTTCCAGCTCGGGCAGGACCGCCAGCAATGATCGCTCCGCCAGCGCCCCGTGTCCGATCTCCCGTCTGCCCGGACCGGCGATCCGCCGGATCTCGCCGGTGGCGAAGGGCGGGAAGTCATAGTGCAGGTAGAACTTCTTGGCGTACTCGGGCATCAGCCCATCGACGATCTGCTCGTTACGGGTCGTCCCCAGGACGCAGATGGCGAGCGTTTGTGTCTCGCCGCGCTGAAAGAAGGCCGATCCGTGGGTGCGGGCGAAGATCCCCACCTCCATCTCCAGCGGTCGGATCTCGGTCGATGACCGGCGGTCGGCACGGATCCCCTTCTCGGCCAGCAGCCTGTGGGCAACCTTTTTCTCCAACCGCCGGAACGCCTCCTGGGCGTGCCGGCGACGCTCTTCGGCAGCCACATGGTCCATGTAGCCTCCGGACTCCGGAAGCTGAAAATGCTCCTCGAGCACCCGTTCGCGGAGGGCATCGATCCCGTCGTTCCGCTCCTTCTTGCCTGGGTGCTGGCGCAGCTCGATGAGCTGGCTTTCCGCTACGGCGCGAACCTGCTCGACGATCTCCGGCGGCGGCAGGTGCAACGTACCTGGCACCTTCTCGCGAAAGCCGGCCTTGGCCACGAGCTCCTGCTGCATCTCGACGATGGGCTTGATCGCCTGCTCGTAGCCAATGCGGATCGCCTCGAGAACGTCAGCCTCCGAGACCTCCGCGGCCCCGATCTCGATCATGTTGATCCCGTCAGCGTGTCCCGAGAGGATCAGGTCGAGGTCGGAGAACTCCATCTGGGCGTGGGTGGGGTTGATCACGAACTGCTCGCCGTCGTCGGTGGTGATGCGGCCGACTCGCACCGTTGCCACCGGCCCCTGGAAGGGTGCGTCGGTCAGGCACAGTGCCGCCGAGGCCCCGGTGCAGGCCAGCACATCGGCGTCGTTCTGGCCGTCGTGACTCATCACCCACGCCTGGATCTGGATCTCGTCCATAAACCCGTCGGGAAACCGTGGGCGGATGGGACGGTCCATCATCCGCATGGTCAGGATTTCCTTCTCGCCTGGTGGTCCTTCGCGCTTGCGAAAGCCGCCGGGGAACTTGCCGCCGGCGCCAAGCTTTTCACGGTAATCGCACTGGAGGGGGAAGAAGTCCAGCCCCGGCCGCGGATCCGCCCGCATTGCCGTCACCAGCACAGTCGTGTCCGCATAGGACACGAGGACCGCCCCGTTGGCCTGCCGGGCGATCTTTCCGGTCTCGAACCGCAGTGTGCGGCCGGCGATTTCCCGCTCAACAACTACATGTGGCATTGTGTTTCCATCTCTGCAAGGAGTCCACCCGCGGACTCATCGCCGCGCGGGCATTTCTGGGGCGGCCGTCGACTCCGTCAGAGGCAGAAGGCAAACAACAGTACGGGGTGGGCGACGCCCGGCTGTTGCTTGCCTACTGCCGCCGGTCGTCGAGCCGACCGCGACAATGAACGACAATCGACGCGGCCTACTTGCGCAGGCCGAGCCGCTTGATGAGCCCCTTATACGCCTCCCGATCTTCTCTGGACAGGTACTTCAGCAGGCGATTCCTCTTCCCCACCATCAGCAGCAGCCCCCTGCGGGACGCAAAGTCGTGCTTGGCAGTTCGCAGGTGCTCCATCAGCTCCCGCATCCGCTCGGTCAGAATCGCGATTTGTACCTGGGGTGACCCCGTATCGCCGTCGTGGACGCGAAAGTCCTTGATCAGCTCCTGTTTGCGGGTTGCCGTAATCGTCATGGGTGCGTCTTTAGGATCGGGTCCTGCTGGCCGAAGCTGAAGAATCAGGTACTTTAGCACCATCGGCGGTTGCCGTCCAAGGAGCCCGCCACTTGAAGATCCTCATCGCCGACAAGCTTGCCCCGGAGGGGGCCGCGTTCCTCGAGTCCCAAGCAGACGTCGACGTGACCGTTCAGATCGGACTTGCCGGCGACGGTCTGGCCGATGTCTTGCGGGCGCACGACGGGGTGGTGGTGCGGTCGGCGGTCCAGATCACCGCCGCCGTACTGGATCGGTGCGGCCGGGGGGAGGGCTCGAGGCTGCGAGCCATCGCCAGGGCGGGAGTCGGCGTGGACAATATCGATCTGCCGGCGGCGACCAGGCTGGGCATCGCGGTGATGAACTCTGCCTCGGCCTCCACGATAGCGACTGCCGAGCTCACCTTCGCCCTCTTGATCAGCCGGGTCAGGAACATCGCCGCAGCCCAGGCAACGGTCGCCGGCGGCGGCTGGGACCGCAGCCGCTTCGTCGGCACTCAGCTGTACGGCAAGACCCTGGGCATCGTGGGGCTCGGCCGGATCGGCCGAGCGGTGGCGGAGCGTGCGCTCGCCTTCGGGATGAACGTCTGCGCCTACGACCCCTTCATCAACGCCGACTCTCAGATGGAGGGGCAGGTGCCTCTCCTCAAGACGCTCGCCGAGTTGCTGGGCCGGGTGGACATGGTCAGCTTTCATGTCCCCAAGACCGATGCCACGTCGGGAATGCTCAATCGGGAGGCATTCGCTGAGGCCCGGCCCGGCATCCTGGTGATCAACGCGTCGCGCGGGGGGATCATCGACGAGACCGCGCTTCTTGAGGCCCTGGAAAGCGGCCGCTGTGCCGGCGCCGCACTCGACGTCTACGAGACGGAGCCCCCTCCAGCCGACAGCCCGCTACGCAACCACCCCCTCATCCTCGCGACCCCGCATCTGGGCGCGTCGACGGCCGAGGCGCAGGAGGCGGTGGCCGTGGACGCCTGCGGTGCGCTTGTGAAGTACCTGCGGGGAGAGGGGATGACCGGGGCGGTCAACGCCGGAGGCCTGAGACTCGATCTCTCGCAGCGGCAGCGGGCGTTCGTCGACCTCAGCGACCGCATGGTCGGGCTTCTCACGGCAGCGGTTCAGCCGCGGCGGCTCCGATCGGTCACTTTTACCCTTCGCGGTGAGGAGCTTGCCCGCCGCGCCGACACGATCGCGCGTCACGGACTGGTGGAGCTCCTGCGCCGCCATCTCGACGAGCCGGTCAACGTCATCAACGCGGCCTTGATCACCGAGCAGCGTCACATCGAGACGCAGACCGTCATCGGAGCCGACCACGGCGAGGACCGTCTCGCCATCACCATCGCGCAGGATGACGAGACGCATCGCGTCGAGGGCGCGATCTACGCCGATGGGTTTCCGCGGGTCACCCACCTCGACGGCTATGCCATGGACATGGTCCCCGCGGGTCACATGGTGGTTCTCACCAACGCCGACGAGCCGGGCCGGATCGGGCTGGTCGGAAAGATGTTCGGCGACGCCGGCGTCAACATCGCCGAGATGGTCATCGGCCGCAAGCTGGACGACCCCGCCGGCAAGACCATCGCCATGATGATCCTCAAGCTCGACGGTGCGCCGGGCAAGTTGTTGCTCGAGGACCTTCGCAAGGCTCCCGGCATCCTGAGCCTCGCCCACGTCGAGCTCGCGGGGCTGTAGGGCCAGCTATGCCGGCCGCCGAAGAAGGCGAAGAAGACAAAGATTCACCGCGGAGAAGGGCCGCGGTGAAATGAGAGGGTTCAGCGTTCAGGGTTCAGAAAGCGCGCCGTCGGCCGTCGGCAAAATCCGGGTGGCTGGGGCTGAGCGAAGCGAAGCCCCGGTCTTCTCGGCTTCGGACCAACCGTGGCGTCGTCTCGATGCGATCGGGACTCCGTCACAGCCGCCCGGAAACGGGCTGTCGGTTCTCGGAACTGCCCCGCCGCCGTCACTCCCGGTTACAAGACAGGCCGAATCAACGTCGGCACACCGTCTGGCGTTCTAGCGCACACGCTGGTGTTCTGGCGCACAGGCTGGCGTCCTAGCGCACAGGCTGGCGTCCAGCGCCGCAGAGAAAAGAGCAGGGTTCAGCAGATCCCCCCGAGCCCCCTTGACTCGCCCTACGTAGGCCATTGGCCCGGCGGGCCCTCGCCGGCGCCAAGCTTGACGCCGAGACCGGTCACGACCCGGTTGACGTAGCAAAAGTACCCGACGCACTGTGTCAGATCGAGAATGGCCCGATCGTCGAGCCCCGCGTCTCGCATCGCCGCGATGTCCTGTTCAGTCATCTCCATTGGCGCGGTCGTGAGCTTTTTGGCATAGCTGATCATGGCGTTCTCCCGGTCGTCCAGCTCGCCGGGATTGTCGTCGGCCAGCGCATCGGCCAGGTCGCGACGCTCCCGGGGCAGCAGTCTGATCAATCCCGCCCGGTGGTGGCGGAGGCAGTATTGACACCCGTTGAGCCGGCTGACCACGACGGCCACCATCTCGCGTTCGACCCGTGACAGCGGCGACGGCTCGTGCATTGCCGCCTGGTACATCTGGAAGTGGGTCCGCAGAGATGCCGGGTTCAGCGAGTGGACCTTCATGACGTTGTCCACAGTGCCGTCGGGGTTGCCGACCCGCTTGTACAGCCTGGCCAGCTCACCCGTCGCCTCGCTCTCGGCAATGGTCCTGATATACGCCATGCGGGCTATCGGCTGTCGGCTATCAGCCATCGGCAAGAAGATGCGACCGCCCTGCTCCGGCCGACAGCTGATTGCTGACAGCCGACAGCCTCTTTCTCCGCGGCCCTCTGCGGTGAATCTTCGCCTTTTTCGGCGGCCGGCACACACAGCCGGCCCTAGGTGACCCCTGCCATCTGTTCCAGGTCGGCATAGCCGATCTCATGGAGCAGGTTCCCTGCTTCCTTGAGAAAGCGGCTGTGGGTCTCGTCGTCGAAGTGGTTCTTCCAGTCCCCGACGATCCCCTTGCGATAGTGCGACTTCGGGTCCTCCTCGCCCGGATTTCGACCGCCGGAGACCACGCGAAAGGACGCGCCGTCGACGCACGCACCGACGATCTCGTCGCTCGCGTCGACACCGAGGAACGCGAGCATGCGTCGAGTCTGGGCCACCGGATCGGCCTGGAGCGTTTCGTAGCGAAGCTCCAGATAGCGGCCGGCGATCTGTGCGGCCGCCTGCCGGGCACGTGTGACGTACGGCACCCAGTGGTCCTTGGCAAAGTAGAGGGCGTACTCGGCGAAGCCGGAAAACTTGCCGTCATCACCCTGTCGCCGAAGCTGGGCCCAGCCGGAGACCGCACCGTCACGACCGTCGCGGATGATGTGAATGAACCTGGCCCCGGGGTACAGCGCGTCGAGGGCGGGAACGCCGATCGCCCCCTCGGGCGTCCTGTCACCGAGTGCCCTGATCACCTCGGGGTGCTCGCACGCAGCGAGGTACTTGTTCAGGACCTGGTCGGCAAACAGCCGCGCGACGGCGAAGAGCCCCTCCGCGCTGAGCCTGTAGTTGGTCCTGGCGTCGTCGTTGTACAGCTTGGCCACCTGCTCGAGCATCGGTCCCGCCACATCGGAAAAGTGGCCCTCACCCATGCAGCAGACGCTGGGGTGGCTGTTGAGCAGCCTCTCGACCCAGGTGGTGCCGGACTTCTGGCAGCCGATGACAAAGAAGACGTCGCGACCAGCCACATGGCGGCTCGCCTCGATTGCTTCGTGAAACCACTTCGGGATGCGAATTGGGTCTTCCACGCGGCGGGCTCCTGCGCGCACCGCGAGTCTCGTTCCCTCCATCGACCCACAGGGCCGGGATCATGAATCTGGGCGGTTGTTGAGGCTGCGCAGGAACCGGTCGATTCGCCGGCAGCCCTCCGTGATCTGCTCCTGGGAGCAGGCGAAGCTCAGCCGCACCCGCCCTTCGCCGCACGCGCCGAACTCGGCGCCGGGGACCACGGCCACGCGGGCTTCCTCCAGCAACACCTCGGCAAACCGCTGCGATGAGTCGATGAGGGTGCCGCCCGCCGACCTGCGGCCGAAGTGAGCGCTGAAGTCGGGAAAGACGTAGAAGGCACCGGCAGGCCGCGGGCAGCGGACGCCGGGCACCGCCGAGAGCCTCTGGTAGATCAATTCGGCCCGCTTGGCGAACACCCGGCGCATCCGCTCCACCTCCCCGGCGCTGTTGCCCAGCGCCTCAGCGACCGCGGCGTAGCAGAAGGAAGTTATGTTACTGCTCACCTGACCCTGGAGCTTGGCCATGGCCGCGGCGATCAGACCGTCAGAGCCGGGAGCGCAGGCGTAGCCGATCCGCCAACCCGTCATTGCGTACGCCTTGCTCAGCCCGTTGATCGTCACCACCCGATCGGCGATCGACTCAATGGAGCCGAGCGAGAAATGGGCGATGCCGCCGTAGACGAGCTTCTCGTAAATCTCATCGGTGATGACGATGACCCGCCCGCGCGCCGCGATGACCTCAGCCAGGGCCCTGAGCTCTTGGGGCTCGTACATTGTCCCGCAGGGGTTCGACGGGCTGTTGACGACCAATACCGCCGTGTGATCGGTGATCGCGTCGTCAAGCTGAGCGGGGGTGATCTTGAAGTCATTGTCGATCGCCCCGGGCACCTCGACGACCCTTGCCCCCGCCAGCTCGATCATCGGCCGGTAGCTCACCCACGCCGGGGTGGGCAGAACAACCTCCTGGCCGCGGCCAGGCTCCAGGAGGCATTGCATGGCCAGATAGAGCGACTGCTTGGCGCCCGTGGAGATGACGATGTCGCGGGGTGTGCACTGGATATCGTTCTCGCATCGCAGCTTGTGGGCAATCGCCTCCCTGGCCGCCGGGTCACCCGCGACCGGCATGTAGTGGGTCTTGCCGGCCTTCAGCGCATCGATCGCCGATTGGGAGATGTTTGGGGGCGTGTCGAAGTCCGGCTCCCCGGCGCCGAAGCTGATCACGTCGACGCCCTCGGCCCGAAGCTCGCGAACCCGCGCCGTGACGGCCAGCGTCGCCGACGGCTTGAGGGCGCTCACCCGTCGCGAAAGCTCAAGGGGCGTCTTGGACGAGGTCTGCATCCTCCCAAGCATATCGCGCGCCCGGGCCGGGCGCAACCACGTCTGTGCTGCCCTGCTATGATCCGCCGCCAATGAGCGTCAAACCGAAGATCCTCGCCTTCGCCGGCAGCCTCCGGGAGGGCTCCCACAACAAGAAGCTGGTCCGTATCGCCGCCGCGGGCGCCCGCGCCGCCGGTGCCGCGGTGAGCGACCTGGACCTTCGCGACCTGCCCCTTCCCGTCTATGACGGCGATCTGGAGTCCGCCGAAGGACTACCGGCCAACGCGCGAGAGCTCAAGAGGCTCTTGAAAACCCACGACGGTTTTCTCATCGCCTCCCCTGAGTACAACAGCTCCATCAGCGGGGCCCTGAAGAACGCCATCGACTGGGCCTCGCGGCCCGAGCCCGACGAGCCGCCGCTGGTGTGCTTCGTAGGCAAGGTGGCGGGGATCATGAGCGCTTCACCAGGCGGCCTGGGAGGCCTGCGGGGGCTGGTCCACCTGCGGGCAATCCTGGGGAACATCTCCGTGCTGGTCATTCCGCAGCAGAAGGCCGTCCAAAACGCCGGCGAGGCCTTCTCCGCAGGCGGCCGGCTCAAGGACCCCAAGGTGCAGGACGCCGTCGAGCAGATCGGCTCCAGGGTGGCCGAGGTGCTGGCGAAGCTGAAGGCCTGAGACGGTCGCCGACACCCGGATTGAGCCAGCGCACGGAATCCAGGGCTGGCAGGCCACGGAGGCTGTGGCCACCGACACGAGAATCTCCTTCGCCGGCGAGGTCGAGCTTTCGCACCTACGATTCGTCGGAGATCAATCTCGACGACTTCACCAAACCGGCCGATGCAAGAAGAGGACCTCCTTCCTCCCTCCTCAACTCCCGGGGATGGTGGGTAGAGTCCCGAACCCCGAGATCCTTATCCCATGCACTACGACGCCCACCAACCGATCATTGACGACCTCGAGGCGCGGATCACAACCATCCGCGACTCTCTTTAACTACGACGGCAAGCTCTCCCGTCGTCATGAGCTGCAGGAGCGGATGAACGCGGCCGACTTCTGGAACGACCGCGCCGCGGCTCAATGCGTCATTGACGAATACCAGCAGATCAAGGCCCAGACCGATCACCTGGGCAAGGTGATCGAGCAGTTCGACGACACCAAAATCGGCTACGAGCTGGCCCAGGAGGACAACGACGAGGAGCTGCTCCTGGAGGCTGACGAGCAGCTCTTTGCGCTCAACAGGAAGATGGACGAGGTGGAGCAGCACTCGCTCCTGTCAGGGGAACATGACCACCGTAATTGTTTCGTGACCATCCAGGCGGGCGACGGCGGGACCGAGGCCAACGACTGGGCCTCCATGCTCGAGCGGATGTACCTCTACTACTGGGAGAAGACCGGGTTCAAGGCCAAGGAGATCAACCGCGTGCCGGGCACCGAGGTCGGGATCAGCGAAGTGGCCTACCACATCAAGGGCGCCTACGCCTACGGACGCATGTCCTGTGAGCGGGGGCCACACCGCCTGGCCCGGGTCAGCCCCTTCAATGCCCAGGGAAAACGGCAGACGAGCTTCGCCACCGTTGACGTGATTCCCGAGTTCGACGAGACCGCTGTCGAGGTCGATGGCAAGGACATCGAGGTGCACACCTTCGCCCGCTCCTCGGGCCCGGGCGGACAGAACGTCAACAAGGTCGCGTCGGCGGTCCGGATCCTCCACAAGCCCACCGGCATTCAGGTCACGGCATCGACCTTCCGCGAGCAGAGCCAGAACCGACGTCAGGCGCTGAGCATCCTGACCGCCAAGCTCCGCCAGCTCGAGGAGGAGAAGCGGCAGGCGGAGCTGGATGCGGCGACCGGCGGAAAGGTCGACCGCGGCTGGGGCAACCAGATCCGCAGCTACGTCTTCTATGACAACCGTGCCAAGGACCACCGCACGGGCTTCGAGGTCGGCAACCCCCAGACGGTCCTCGACGGCAACATCGAGGGGTTCATAGACGCCGAGCTGAAGAGACGGCGCGCCGAGAAGAAATAAGAAGGCCGGCACAGCCCGCGCTAGAGGCCAGTCCAGGGCAGGTTGTCCAGATCGACGTTTCCACCGGAGAGAATGACGCCGACGCGGCCGAGGCCTTCGATTGAGACAAACTCCTGTGAGAGCACCGCCGCCGCCGCCACGGCGGCGCTGGGCTCGATCAAGAGCTTGGCCCGCTGCCAGCACAGACGCATGGCCTCAATGACCTCGCCGTCGCTGACAACGATCACTCGCTGGACGTGATCGCGGATGATCGGCCAGGTCAGCTCTCCTAGGCTGGTGAGCAGACCATCACAGATCGTCTGCGGGCTCGTCTGCGGGATCAGCCTGCCCGCGGCGAGCGATTGCGCCGCATCATCGGCCCCGGCGGGCTCGGCGGCGAAGACGCGAACGCCGCGGGTGCCCATCCCCATGGCGATCACGGTCCCCGAGATCAGACCACCGCCGCCCACCGGGGCGATGATCGCGTCCAGGTCCGGCACCTCCGCAAGAAGCTCGCGCGCCGCCGTCGCCTGCCCGGCAATGATGTCGGGATGGTCGAAGGGCGGGATCATGACCGCCCCTGTCTCCGCCGCAACCCGGGCGGCAGTCTCCTGACGCGCCGCCAACGTCGGCTCGCAGAGGTGGACCGTGCCCCCGTAGCCCTCGACTGCCTGTCGCTTGATCAGGGATGCAGTCCGGGGCATGACCAGATGGACCGCACAACCGCGTAGCTTCGCCGCCAGGGCGAGCGCCTGCGCATGGTTTCCGCTGGAGTGGGTCACCACCCCACGCTCCACCGCCTCACCGGGGAGCTTCATGAGCGTGTTACACGCCCCCCGGAACTTGAACGAGCCTGACTTCTGAAACTGCTCGCACTTGAAAAAGAGCTTGCGGCCCGCCATCCGGTCCAGCGTGCTGCATGTCACGACCGGCGTGCGGTGGGCGTACGAGGCGATCCGGTCTGCCGCCTCGCAGACGGCATCGATGTCCGCAGCGTACTTCGTCATGAATCCTATTCTGTCAGCTGCTTGGCATCCTTGCCTGCGCAGCTGAGCCTTCGCGGCTTCGCCGCTCGGGATACCCGGCATCCTGCCGGGGTTGGCCGCCGCTTGGCGTCCTGCCGGGCGCGGCTGGCGCGACGCCTCATCGATGCTCCCCCGCCGCTTCGTCGCTCCGTCGTTTCGTCGATCTCGTTCTGTCAGCTGCTTGGCGTCCTTGCCATCGCAGCTGAGGCCTTCGGAGCTTCGGTTCTTCACGCCGCTTGGCGTCTGTGTTCTCACGCCGCTTGGCATCCTGCCGGGGCTGTTCTGTCAGCTGCTTGGTCGCTCCGTGGCTCGCCAATCACATCTTCATCCCTGCCAGCCGGCGAACAACCTCCTCCACGTTCTGACGCGTGTTGAATGCGGAGATCCTGACAAACCCCTCGCCGCAGCGGCCGAACCCCGCCCCCGGGATCACGACGACGTTGGCCTCCTCCAGAAGACGCTCAAATAGCCCCCAGCTGTCCACCCCCTCGGGGCACGCAACCCACACATACGGCGCGTGGACACCCCCGTAGACGGTCAGGCCCAGCCGGCGGCACCCCTCACGGAGGATCCGCGCGTTCCCCAGGTAGTGCTCGATGAGCGCCGCGACCTGCTTTTGGCCATCGGGCGTATAGAGCGCCTCGGCCGCCCGCTGCACCACGTAGCTGACGCCGTTGGAGCGGGTTTGGAAACGGCGTGTCCACAGCTCATGCAGGCCGACGCGGCGACCCTCGCGGGTCCTGCCCGTGACCGACCGGGGGCAGACGGTGTAGCCGCAGCGGACACCGGTGAACCCCCCGTTCTTGGAGAAGCTGTGGAACTCGATCGCGCAGCTGCGGGCGTCGGGGATCTCGTAGATCGACCGCGGCAGATCCGGCTCGCTGATGTACGCCTGGTACGCCACGTCATAGAGAATGATCGAGTCGTTGGCCATGGCGTACTCGACCCATTCCGACAGCTGCTCGCGGCTGATCATCGCCCCGGTGGGGTTGTTGGGGTAGCACAGGTAGATCAGTTCCGCCTTCTCGGATTTTGGGGGCGCCGGGACGAAATCGTTTTCCGGGGTACACGGCAGGTACATGAGGCCCCCGTAGCCTCCATCGGTGCAGAGCGCCGTCGTGTTGCCCGCCATCACGTTTGTGTCGACGTAGACCGGATACACCGGGTCGGCGACGGCCACGTGGTTGCCCGGCCCCAGGATCTCCAGGATGTCACCGCAGTCGCCCTTGGCGCCGTCGGAGACGAAGATCTCCGACGCGTCGATCTGAAGACCGCGTTCTCGGAAGTCGTGGCGGGAAATACACTCCTGGAGGAACCCGTAGCCGACGGCGGGGCCGTAGCCTCGAAAAGTCTCGCGGCGGGAAAGCTCCGCAGCGGCGGCGTTCAGCGCACTCACCGCCACGAGCGGCAGGGGCTCTGTCACATCACCGATCCCGCAGTGGATGATGCGCTGGGCCGCGGCGGGGTCAGCCCGACCCAACGCGTCGACGCGGCGGGCGATCTCGGGGAAAATATAGCCGCCGGGCAGCTTCAGGTAGTGCTCGTTGATGAAGACCATTGAAAAAGTGATTCGAGATTAGAACTGTTTCGAGCGCTCCGTAGCGGCCTGCTAGGAGTCCGCGTCGCAGAAGACTGCGACCCGGACTCCTAGCGTGATTGCCGGGGACTAGTGT
>JADFKZ010000098.1 GCA_022564665.1 Planctomycetota bacterium
GCCATCTGTCTCCCTCCGGGTGGGTGGGTCTGAGTCCCGATTCCATCGGGGCGAAGGCCCGGTCTTCTAGCCCTGAAGCGGGCTGTCGGCTTTCGGCTGTCGGAACTGCGCCGACGCCGTCACCCCTGGTCGGCGATCCCCATGGTCTGGGACGTTCACGACGTGGCCGAATCAACGTCGGAGCACCGTCTGGCGTCCTGGCGCACACGTTGGCGTTGGAGCGCACACGTTGGCGTCCTGGCGCACAGGCTGGTGTCCAGCGCCGCGGAGAAAAGAGCAGGGTTCAGGGTTCAGCCGATCGTCCCGAACCCCGAATCCCTGACCCCTGCTGGCGTAGGGACGATTGCATGCCGCGGCATGTTCACCAACGCGAACCTTTACGAGCAGGGCCCCCAGCCCGCCAGCAGAGCCAGCAGGTCAGGCACATTCACGGCCCCGTCGCCGTTGAAGTCGGGCGGCCCGCCGGGGTCCAGACCCCAGTTCGCCAGCAGCGTCAGAAGATCCGGGACATTCACGCTCCCGTCGCCGTTGAGATCCAGGGGACACTCCGGATCGCATTCGTCGGGAATCCCGTTGCCGTTGAGGTCCGGGCTGGTCCCGCTGGCGATATCACATGAGTCCAGGACGCCATTGTCATTGCAGTCGATGGCCGGCACGCTGGTGCAGCTTCCATCGACACACAGCTCATCGCCATTGCAGGGATCACCGTCATCCGTGCAGTCCGCGTTCCCAAGACAGCCAAGCGTGACGGAGAGATTGTCGAAGTCTGCGGTTTCAAACACGTTGAGCTGGCGGTTGTTGGAGAACAGGACGACCTGCTCGGTCGTGGTGCTCAGGAAGACGCCGGCGACGCTGGAGTAGATCAGGTTGCCACCGTAGTAGTAGTCGATGGTGTTGGCGGCGGGGTCGATGTCGATGGTCAGGTTGGTGTAGACGCCCGCGTTCCAGGGCACACCGGTGTTGACGAACTGCAACCCGCCGCCGAGATCATCGAGGACCCAGATGAGACCCTGAAAGTTGAACTTCACGTGAGCGCTCTTCAGCTCCTGCGAAGGTGCCTGCGGGACCACGTCGTAGTCCGCTCCAAAGAACTGGCTGATGGAGCTGAGGGAGATATCGACGGAGATCGTGCTCCGGACCGGCGGCAAGACACCTTGATCCGGGCTGAAGGCACCGACGGCGGATCCTTGCGGTAATGTGGGCTCAAAGGCGATCCGCAGGTGCTGATCGCCGGCCGCCGGATTCGCCGTGTCGATGCGGGCAAGGATCATGCTGGTGCCAAAGGTGATCCAGCCGTTCTGACCGCCGACCCAGCCCGGCACAAAGCCCTCACCCGAGTCGAAGCCGGTCTGATAGCTGCCCGCTGCCCCGCCGGCCGACGAGAACTGCCGGACCCCGTTGCTCCGGCCATTGGTCCAGTCGGTTTGAGCGGACGCCGCGAAGGCGAGAGTGGCCAACGACGCACCGACGCCCACCAGAATGGACAGCGTCTTTTTCTTCACGAGAGCTCCCTTTGGAATCTTCTCCGTGCGAAGTGGTGGCCTGGATCCACCTCATAGTCTAAGACGGGTTTCCGGGCGAGAGGAGGCCAAATCCGAGCTGAACGCCGCGGATCGAGTCGGTAATTGGGTAGGATGCCCCGTGAAAGGGGGCAACCATGTCCACCGAGGTCTCCACCGAGCCGCTCATCGACGGCTGCAGCCCGACGATCTTCGTGTCCGATCTGGCGCGTGCCGTGAGCTTTTACACGCAGACCTTGGGGCTCAAGGTCGCGTACCAGGCCGCTGATCATTTCGCAATGATCGACGCCGGCCAGGGCCAAATGCTCGGCCTTCACCCACCGGGGCGCCTCACGCCCCGTCCTGGGTCCCCAGGGTCGATCCAGGTCGGATTGAACGTGACGCAGCCGCTGGAGGGGGTCGTCCGACAGCTTCAGGAGCGCGGTGTCGCCTTCCACGACCGCGGCGAGGGCCCGATTGTGGACGACGGCGCGGTCAAGCTGGCGTACCTGACCGACCCCGATGGCAATGAGCTGTACCTCTGCGAGGTGGTGAAGTCCTGAGCCGCGGACGCTGTGGGCGAGGATTGTCAGTGCGTGATGCTCGATCCGAACCCCTCCGCCTAAAGCGGGTGTTCAGCTTTTTTGTTGGTGAAGGTCCGTCATGCCGCGCCAAGGGAACGCGGCGCCGGGGCCTCACAATCCCACCACCAACGTCTTCCGTCCAGCCCCAGCACCCACTATGCTGAACGCGGGATATTTCGCTCGGTCGCGCGGTGGGGAGCTGTCGACAACGACGATCTCCAGCAGGTGCTCGCCAACCGGGGCCCGTGCGACGGCTGCCCGGAGGACGTCAACGGCGACGGGATCGTCAATGGCCAGGACGTGGCGGCGGTGGCGACCCACTTCGGGCCGTGTCCCTGATCCGCCCGCCTCGTGCCTTTCCCGTTGACCGGCGGGCCAAGTTCTTGTTGTGCGGTCCTGCTTGTCAACGGGCTGGGGTGTTGATCAGCGCCCCCTATCAATGTCGGCCTTCGTGGTCTCGTTGATGCGACGATCGCGCTGGATGTCTTGGGATGTTTCCGCCAGCAGCAGGTCCCACTGAGCAGCTCCATCCCCCGAATCTCTGTCAGCCTGGAGCGCCTCGCCGTCGATGAGGACCCGCCATGTGCTGTTGGTCCGGAAGAGGACCGGGCGTCCTGCGCCGCGGTGGATGGCTTCGAGAAGCGCCGACTGAACCAACCGCTGCTCCGTGAGCGAACTGCCGCTGAGCAGGAAGATGTGAGCAGACACGAACAGGTCGAGTCTGGCGATTACGCTGCGGTAGCGGCGATTGGTTTGTCGCGCGACCTCGACACCGACGAGACCGGCCTCGACCGGCAGCCCGAGCACGCTCACGGGTGCGTTGCCTACCTCGTCCAACACGCTGCTAAGAAAGTCCGCGACCGCTGATTCGTAGGTCTGAACCGCCTTCGCCCCGAACTCTTCCGTGAGCCTCTGCTGGTCGGTCGCTGGAAGCGAATAGAAGCTTATCGAAAGATCGCCGAGGTCAATGACGACCAGGCGGCGGGGTTGGTCATGAACTGCCTCCACTACCTCACGGACCACCGAGTTGACCAGCCCGCGACGCTCCTTGGGTGAGGCGGCCACCATCTGCCTGGGGGTAGGGGTAACAACTTCAACCAGAACCGGCTCCCTTGCTGGGCGAATCTCATAGTTGAATGTGCTCGGCTGGCTCGTGCGGGAAAGCGCCAACACCAGCACCACCGCGGTGAGAGCGCCTCCCAGCACCAGGAGCAGAAGCGCCAACGGCAAGACCTTCCTGTGTCCGCAGGCTTCGCGGACTGTCGGGCTCCGATCGTCCTGTGGGGCCGCGCCGGCGCAAACCGCCTTGGTCACGCGGCTCTTGGGCTTGGCCTGCTCGCCCCGGCGGAGATATGTCTCGACGAAGGTCCCCAGCGACGGCTTCCAGTGGCGGCGGACCGGCTGCCTTTTCTTCCCGTCGCGATCTTTGGGCCCTCTGCTGCCGTTGGTGGTAGGGGGCATCGCAAACCTCCCCGGGACGGCCGGCCTCCGTCACCAGAGACCCTAGGATCGTCCAATTCAGGGCGCGACAGGCCAGCAACTTCGTGAAACGATGCCGCGGCTGGAAGTTGGCCCGCCGGGATATCGGACACGCCAAGCGATTGTCACGAGCCCTGCCCTATGCCTGGAGCGGATCGAATCCGCCGGGCTGTCCCAGAGCGAGTGTGGGCCCGAAGGGCCCTACGGAGCGCTGAAGAAACAAGCGAAGAAGTGCGGCTCTTTCAGAGCCGCACTTCGAAGCGGGTGAGGAGATTCGAACTCCCGACGTCCAGCTTGGGAAGCTGGCATTCTACCACTGAATTACACCCGCACGATTCGGTTTCATTCTGGCCGACTCCTCGGCCAAAAGCAAGCCGCATACAGGCGGGTCGCGGCCCGCAATCGTCTCGGCATGGTTTGGCGCGCGGTCAGTAGAGAGCTGACGGCCGATCGCTGTCGTATTAACGGGTGTCGCCGGCGCTGGCCGTCGCCAGGATCTCGGGGCCAATGAGCCGGGCGAGCTTCCTGATCCGTTCAAACGCCGCCTTACCATCTTCGTCAAGGACGTCGAACTGCCTGGTCTTGTCAAAGCGGGCCAGCACCGCTCGTCCGTCCGCCGTCCGGTTCATGCCGGCAAGGGCGGCGGCGAGAGCCTTGACCAGATGCGGCCGGAGGTCGCGACGGCAGCTCACCACCTGCTTGGGCACTTCAATCGTGCGGGAGAGAACCGCGAGCTTCTTGCGGCCTCTCGCCAGCTTATCGAATGAAGCGTTGTCGATTGCCCCCGCGTCCACCGTTCCGCGGAGCACCCACGTGACCGTTTGGGCATCATCGTCTGAGAAGACGTAGCCGACTTCGCGACGCCCGACGGCTGACGCTGTGTTGGGCTTCTGCGACAGGGAAAGACCCGCTTGCAAAAGAGACGCCTTGGAAAGCAGGTACCAGGGGCCCCGAGAAGGTTCTGCGAAAGCCACCATGCGTCCCCGCAGATCGTCAAGCGAGCCGAGGCCGCTGCGAGCCCGGGCGAAGATCACGCTGTGAGACTCGCCGGTGCCTTCCTCGCGGCCCTGCAGGAGAAACTCAATGTTGGTCAGGCGACTTGCCGCGATGACCGCAAAGGGGTCGTCAATGTAGAGATCGACCTGGCCGGTGCGCAACAAGTCGGCCATCGCCGGAATATCGGGCGCGATGGCGACCAGGGCGCCCGAGACGCCCGCCCCGGACAGCCTGCGAGCGAGGTAGCCGGCAAGAGGCTTGAGGGTCCGGAGCTCCGTGTCGGCGTCCCTCGAGACCGTCCCGATAATGATCGGCCGCCGTTGGACGTATTCGCGGGGGGCGGGAGCCGGCGTTGGGGAGTCCGGATTCCTCCTGGAGCAGCCGCTTTGGACATGCGCGGCCAAAGCAACGGCCGCCAACAGCAGGACGCGTGACATCGGACGCTCATGACGGCGCATGGTGAGCCTATCGGCGCCCATTCGCTTGATCTTGAAGGCTTGCTCACACCGGCCGGGACGGGTGCCGGCGCGACCTGAAGCGATCCACGCGGAGCGGGGTGATGTCGATTGACGGTCGGCCGTCGAGGATGCACTCGCTGACAAGCTTTCCGGTGACGGGTCCCAGCGTCAGCCCCATACGGGCGTGTCCGGTCGCGACGAAGAGGCCCCTCGGCGCCGGAGCCCATCCCACGACGGGCAACCCGTCGGCGGTACACGGCCGCAGGCCGCACCACTCGCTTACGGGCTGGGTCAGGGCGAGACCATCCAGATAGTGACGCGCGGCGGCGGTGAGCATGTCCAGCCGCCTCGGGACCATCCGGTGGTTCAGCCCGGAGAACTCGACGGTCCCCGAGAGCCGCAGCACATCGTCCAGGGGAGTCACCGCCACATGATCTTCCGCCAACACGCAGGCGATGCCGACGCAGGGCGATGGCCGGGTGATGTCGCGGTGGTATCCCTTGCCGGCCTGCATCGGCACGTGTATGCCGAGCTTGCGGGCGAGACCCGTCGTCCAGATACCGCCCGCGAGGACGACGCTTTCGGCCTCCAGCCGCTCGCCGGTATCCAGCCGGACGCCGACGACGCCACCATCTGAGGTGAGGACGTCGAGGATCTGGGTGTTCGTGCGAATGGAAGCACCATGGCCCCGGGCCCGCTCGGCCAGCTCAACAAGAAACTTCATGGGATCGACAAACGCGCTTTCGACGGAGTGCACCGCTCCCACCACAGTGTCCTTGAACGCCGGCTCGCGTCGGATTACCTCGTCACCGTCGAGGACCTGTATCTCGAACCCGTAGCGCTCCAGAAGCTCGGCGTCGCGCCGGCCCTGGGCGAGCCCCTTCTCGGTGCGGTAGACCTCCAGCCAGCCGGTGCGATGATATTCGCAGCTCATTTGCTCATCGCTGAAGATCTGCTCAAAGCACGATTGGGTGTGGCGTCCCAGCGTGGTGAGCAGTTCCATCGAGGAGCAAAAGTGCTCTTCCGTGCAGGCTCGCTTCAGATCCCACATCCAGCGGAACAACGCCAGGTCGAACCGAGGTCGAATGTAAACCGGGCTGCTGCCGTTGAGCATCCACCCGAGGACCTGGCGAATCAGTCCCGGTCGAGGAATGGGTGGGTGGCCGAGGGCGACGATCCCCGCGTTGCCCGAGGACGCGCCGTTACCGATATCACCCATCTCGATCACGGTCACGCGGCGCCCGCGCCGGGAAAGGTAATACGCCGTGCTTACGCCGACAATTCCGGCTCCGACCACGATGGTGTGCGGTCCATCCACCAGCGAAGTCTCCCAATCCGTCGATGGCAGGGTCCGCATTGTATCCGCTCCGGCCACTCGCTATCGTGCCCCGGACCATTGAATCCCTCGGGAGCGCGAGCGTGTCGTTTCGCATCGGAATCGTCGGGGCCGGGGGCATCGGCAGCCTCCACGCCGAGACCGCGATCAAGGTCGGGCTGGAGGTGGGGGCGGTCTGTGATGTCGATGCGGACCGGGCGCGGGCGCTTGCGGCGCGGTACCCTGGCGCGGTGGCCACGACGTCGATCGCCGAGCTGCTGAAGCGGTCCGAGATCGCCGCGGTAGTTGTGGCCACACCCAACGTGCATCACAAGAAAATGGCGCTGGCCGTCATTGGGGCCGGCAAGGATCTGCTCCTGGAGAAGCCAATGGCGCTGAGCGCTGTGGAGTGTGACGACATCATTGGCGCCATACGCGAGACGGGCGCGCTCGTGCAACTGGGGTTTGTGAGCCGCTGCGCGCCGGCAAGCATCGCCGCCCGCGAGCTGGTGACGGAGGGGCGTTTCGGCCGGATCTACCACGCCAAGGCCAGCCAGTACCGGCAACGGGGGATTCCCGGTCTGGGCCGCTGGTGTACCACCCGGGCATTGTCGGGTGGCGGAGTGCTCATGGATTTGGGCGTACACCTGCTGGACCTGGTGCTCTGGCTGACGGATTTTCCCACCGCCACACGCGCCAGCTCCATCTGCAGCAGCACCTTCGGGTCGCCGATTCCGCGATATCGGTTCTCCAAGATGTGGGCGGGCCCGCCGAACCCTGACGGAGTCTTTGACGTCGAGGACGCGGTGACGGCGCTTGTCCGTTTCTCAGGCAACATGACGATGGAGCTCAACGCCACCTGGGCGGCGGACATCCCCGCACGCTGGGCTCGCAACGGCGTCCTGCTGCTTGGTGAAAAGGGTGGCTGCTACTTCGACGTGTGGGGCAACCAGCTTTTCGTGACCACGGAGCAGGGGGATCCACTGGACGATCAAGAGCAGACGCTGCCGACGTGTGATCCCTGGTCGGTGGCGTGGGAGGAACAGTATCGCCGCTTCCTTGGCATGGTCACCGAACGCTCTGAGCCCCACGCCACGGCGGTGCAGGGGCGGACCGTCCAGCGCCTGGTCGATGCTCTTTACCGCTCTGCAGAGGAAGACCGCGAAGTAGAGGTGGTGTAATACAAAGGTAGGGCCGGCTGTGCCGGCCTCGAAGAAGGCGACCACCTTGTTTGGGTGGCTGGGGCTGAGCGAAGCGAAGCCCCGGTCTTTCGCGACAAAAAACGCCCCCCCGATCGGATCAGGGGGGCTTTGGTCGGTTCAGTCGGGGTTCGCGTCAGATCCTTGAACCGGCTTTTTCCTTCTGGTATGTCTCGAGCGTCCGCTTGAGCTGGGAGCCCCCCCGTGAGTCGGGATCGGCGTGCTGAACCGCCTTGAGCTGCCATTGGAGGGCCGATCGCAGATCTCCCATCTCGTAGTACACGCGCGCGACGGTGTCCAGGATGGCCGCGTCCTTGTCGTCGGTCAAGCCGCTGGCTCTGATGGCGGCTTTCATTGCAAACTGCAGATCGCGTGTCTGGACGGAGGGGTCGTCGACCACGTACCAGGAGATCTGGTTGAGCAACTGAGCATCGTCCCAGTGGGCGTCGACCAACTCGCGGCCGATCTCGTAGGCGGCCGCAGGCCGGTTCAGGACGCTCAGCAGCAGCCCGAACTTTCTATGCTTGTAGAGAATGTGGCTGTAGGGGTCGAGCGCGATCAACTCATCGGTGATGGCGAGCGCCTTTTTGTAGTTCGCGTCGTCGACCTCCTTGCTCACTTGCTTCCTCAGATCGTAGATCTTCTTGTACGCAGTTCGATCCCAGCCGTCCTTGACGATCGCGTCCAACGCCCGGTCGAGGTCGCCCTTGGGGTGCGTGGGGTGGCCGATCCATTCGATCTTCCCTTCCTTGCCGATGATGAATGCGGTGGGAATGGTCTGCACGCCCGCCGCGACCATGTAGTCCTTTTTCACCGACTCGTCGGGATCGGTCGCCAGCGTATAGCGGATCTTGTCGGTCCAGAGCTTTTCGTTCCTGTCGGTCTTGCTGAGGAACCCCGCAACGGTCTGCAGCTTCTCATCGCTGACACCGATGAAGGTCACGCCGTAGTCGCGGAATTGTTCCTGGAGCTTGCTGATGTGGGGCATGCTGGCCCTGCAGGGGCCGCACCAGGTGGCCCAGAACTCCAGCACGTACACCTTGCCGGTCTCGAACTCATCGACCTGGTCACCCTTCAGCCAGTGACTGATATCGATGGCGGGCGCCGGCGTGCCGATGGTCAGGGGTTTTCCTTCGTAGTCTCCGGCCCGGCACAGGGTTGTGGACCCCAGGGCGATCGCGGCGGCGACGGTGAATGTGCGGCCCATGCATGTTCTCCTTGGCTGTTCGTGTGAGGGGGGCAGTGGGGGGCGGTCGTCGATCTGAGGCCGGGGTGTCCGGGAGCTTTCAGCCCCCGCCGTGGAGGCTCACCCGCAAAACCGATCTCCGCGGTGGTTTATTCTGCTTTCTCCTGTCAGGGCCCGGAGGACCCGCCACCCCTGGCGGCCGCTGGCATTCCGACTGGCCGTCATGAGGCACCGGGAACCCGCCGAACCCTTAAAAATGCCCCCGCCCCTTTCGCCGCTGCGTACACGCGGCTCAGGAGGCGAACTGGAACTGAAGGACGACGATATCGTAAAAGGCGTGGACACCAACCACGATCCCGAAGCCGCGTGTGACGTACACAGCCCCGAAATAGAGACCGGCAACGAGGTAGAAGAGGGCCGCCTGGGCGTGAGGTGGAAGGTGGTACCAGCAAAAGGCCGCCGCCGAGACGAGGACCGCGATCCCCGCCCCCAGCACAGAGGAGATCTTGGCCACGTCGACCAGTAGCGTGTGGAGCACGGCGATCAGGAGCATTCGAAAAAGCAGCTCCTCGTACAGGCCGGCCCCGATACTGATCGCCACGCCACTCCAGATTCCCGCACCGGCGAGGGCCTCCTCCGCCGTTCCCGCGGCCACCGCCGAGAGGGCTTGGCGATCCGCCATGAGCAGCCCGAGGACGATCAGGGGGATGGCCAGCAGCAGCGACTCGATTGCCATAATCGCCGGGGTGGTCGGATCGATCCGCCAAGGATCGCGGTTGAGCAGGTGCCACACCAGCAGGACGGTGACCAGGGCCGCCCCACCCAGGTACAGGCCGCCCTTGTCATTGATGCCGAAGATGTTGAAGAACAGCAGGAGTGTCTCGTGGGCCTTGTTGGTCAGCACCCCCTCGCTTCCGCGGAGCAGGACCGCCAGCCCGATTTCGTAGGCGATCACCAGTGGCAGCAAGAAGGTCAGGATGTGCAGGGGCTGCTTGGAGGCGACGGCGTAGGGCGGCGTCCGGCTTGGACCTGAGGCCGCCGATGCGCGGGTCCTGAACATGGGGGGGTCTGCTGTGGACGGCGACGGGTGGCGGGCCAGGGGGGCCTGCGCCTAGGACGATCCGGCCCGCGCCCTGTTGAGTCGGCGGGCCAGGCGGCTCTTGCGGCGGGCGGCGGTGTTGCGGTGGAGCGTGCTGGTGGTGGCGGTCCGGTCGAGGAGTCCGCAGGTCTTGCGGAACTCGATCTCGGCGGTCTTGACGTCCTGCTCCTGGATCGCCTTGAGGCAGCTCTTGACCTGTCCCTTGATCCGGCGTTTCCGCCAGTTGTTCAGCGCGCGGCGCTTGGCCATCACCGACAGGTAACCGGCCAGCCTCCCCGGCGCCATCGGTCGTGGGCTAAAAGGGCCAATAGACCAAAGAAGACGGCGAGCAGTGCATTGCGATTGGCCAGCCAAGTCACAGGGGTAACGTGGCTGTCATCCACGACGAACAGAAGGGCAGCCAGACCTGCCACCCATACAGGACCGAAAAATCGCCGGTAAAAAAGCGCCACCAGGGCACCGACCCCTCCGTACCATACAACACTCTGGGCGTGCATCAGAACAAAGGAATCCGGCCACAGTTGGTAATCAAGCCAGTGAGTCAGCGCCGTCACCGGCCTAAAAAAGGAAATGCGTGCCTCATCAAGGGTCCACCAGGGTAAAACCCCCTGGTCCATAAACTGGACGGTGGTGTCCGGTTCTATAAAAGTAAAGAGCTCCCTGAGGGCGGTAGTCAAGGTAGTTGCTGAGTCGAGCAGGAGCTGCCGGTGCATCAGATCATCATTGGATAAACCGGCCCACAAGGAGGGCACAGTGAGTAGAGAGGCCAGGATTGCGAGGACCACCGGAAGATACCGGTAGTTCAACATGTCGCGCAATGTAATGAGCATTTTCAGACTCCTTTGCACACCTCACCCATAATAGATATGTAACTGGGAATTTTCAAACCGCGTTTGTCCTTGCTTCCTTTGCCCGGTCATTCATCTTGCCAGCCGCCTTCGGCTTTCCTGAGTAAGGGTTCAGTACGCTGCTTCACATGCTGGGGTTGATACGATCACAGACTCAAAATCAACGATATCTTCATCTCCCGCTAAGAGACGGCTATGCAACGAACAGCGGAAATCCACAGGGTTTCGCAGCATGATGGTGATTCGAGCCGAGGGATCGGACTCCTTGTGATCAACTCAAAGGCCGCCCACGTTGATGCCCGAAAATTTACCCATCCTCGGGTGTTGTGATGAGTTGG
>JADFKZ010000009.1 GCA_022564665.1 Planctomycetota bacterium
GGTCACACGTGGTGCCGGGCGTCTGGGGACCGCCCCATGCGCCCAGCAACGCCAGCAGGTCAGGAACATCGACGGAGCCGCTTCGGGGAGCCGTCTGGCAATCCCACGGACAGCACAGGAGCTGGTTGATCTGGAACGCATCGACTCCCGCCTCCACAATACTCTGGGGGTCGGCGTCGTTGGCGGTGAAGCGGACCTTCATGTTCGCCGTCAGCGTCACCCCCACCGCCTCGATCTGGGACTGGGTGATCTCGTGGGACCGCCAGGACGTTCCCCCGTCGGTGGCGTGGACGGCGATGATCGTCCAGGGGCCAATGTCACCGTTGCTGCTGATCTCGACGAGCAGACGGTCGACGCCGGCTGCGTTGGTCATCCGGAGATAGTAGAGGTAGCTGACCGTGACGTTCCCTCCGGTGAGGTCCAGGAAGGGCGAGGTCAGCCGCACGGCGCCGTTGTCGACGTCGGTGTTGGAGGGATCCGGATAGGCGGGATTGTTCAAGTTCTCCGTCAACCAGCACTGCCCGCTGCCGTCACCATCGCTGAGGGGATCGTAGGCCCACCCCGGGTCATTGATGGGAACCCCGCGCTGCCAGTCGCCGCTGGATGCGCCGAGGTTGGTCGCGACCCAGCCCAGGTCAGCCTCGAAATCGTCCTCGAAGACCACGGTTGTTCCGCTGAAGGCCTCGCCTGAGTAGGTCGTGGCCGGCGCCAGCGGCGGGTTGACCACCTGCTCCGCGGCCTGTGTCTCGGCGCTGAAGTAGTAGTTGACGGTCGCGCCGCAGGCAAAGCTCGGAAAGACGGCGTCGTACTCGTTTGGCTGCACCTGGGCCATGGACACCTGGGTGAAGGGCCCGCCCGTCGAGTAATGCAGGAGGCCGGACCCAGGCTGGGGAACCTCTACCTGGCCGCTGACGACGACGCGGATCGTCGTTCCACCGGTGGGCTCGATGAAGTCGGGCCGGCCGTTGGGGAACGAGAAGGTCAGGGTGATCGTCGCAAGCGCCGCCTGGACGGCCTCGAAGGCGTCGACCATTCCCCACCCGTAGCTGTTGTCCTCGCCTGCGGCACCGAGGTCGAAGGCAGTGTCGTACAGGATCTGCTTGACCTGCTCAACGCTGAGGTCGGGGTTGGCCTGGCGTATCAGCGCGACCACGCCGGCGACATGCGGCGAGGCCATGGAGGTGCCGCTGAGCAGAGCGTAACGGCCCCCGGGGCCGCCCCCGGGGACCGATGAGCGAACGCTGACGCCCGGGGCGGCAATGTCGGGCTTGATCGCCGGCGTGCCGCCGGGGGTGCAGTTGGTCGGGCCGCGCGAGGAGAAGGACGCGATCGGAAAGCTTGGCGTGTTGCCGTCGACCGCCGCCACCGCCAGGGTCCGGTAGTCGTCCGTGGCTCGATCGGATGGCCGGCGGAGGCCGGACGTCCCCTCGTTGCCGGCGGAGAAGAGAATCACGATCCCCGCCGCCTCGCAGGCGTCGAGCCAGGACCAGAAGGTCTGGTCGCAGTCCGGGAACCCGTGGCCGCTGGTCAGGCCCCAGGAGTTGGAGCAGACCGCGGGGACATCGAAGCTCGTGGCCGGATCGCCATCGGGGTCGAGCATCCACTCGTACGCGGCGATGGCATCGCTGACCGTCTGGGCAATGCTGACACGGTCGATGACGGCGGCATGGATCCACTGGGCGCCCGGCGCCACGCCGACCTGATCTCCCGGCGCCCCGCCGCAGACGCTTCCCATGGTGTGGGTGCCGTGGCTGGCGCTGTCGAAGGGGAACGTCTGGTTCGTGACCGGGTCAAAGAACGCCCACTGGGGGTTGCCGGCGTACGCCGGATCCAGCCCACGCCACCGGCTGGCCAGGGCCGGGTGGTTTCCGTCCACGCCGGTATCAAGCGTCGCCACGAGGATCCCCTCACCGGTGAACCCCAACGCCCATACCTCAGGGGCCCTCACAGCAAGCACACCGGGCTCGACGCCGCCGGCGATCGCGCCACCGCCCGCTCCGGCGTCGCCCGCCGCCACCGGGTGAATCCCTTGGATACCGAAGTTGAAATAGACCCGCTGGACATCCCCACGGCGGGCGATCTCGGTGATCGCCGTGGTGTCGTTGGCAGGTACGTCGACCCTGATGATGTTGCCCACCCAGAACGGCTCAACGTCGATGACACGGCCTGCCAGTTTGAGAGTCTCGAGACGTTGAAGGAGCGCCGGCTGTGTCGCCTCGGCGGTTGTCCGCAACGCCTGAACCATCTCTTTGTTACGCGTGGCCAGCTTCGCCCCTTCGGCGTCGAGCAGATCGGTGAGGCCCGCGCTGTTGACCTGCTCGCTCATGTAGACCAGCGTCGACACGACGCCGGCCGCGTCTGCGGCGGGCGCCCTGCGGAGGATCTCGCTGAGGGCGGGATCGATCTCGCCCGCGTTGGCCGAGCCCGCCGACACCATGATCAGCGCCGCGATTCCAGCCAGTTGCCTCATCTCGTGTCTCCTGTTCCCTCGGGGGGAGCGCGTTTGCCCATCCCGCTCCTTTCGCCTCGCCGACGACGGCTGTCCGGGCGTCGGGCAACGGTGCATCGAGGCCGTGGTGCGAGACGCTCAAGCCTTCTCGACCGTGGGGCCTTGGGCCCCCAAGGTATGGCCAACCGTCGGCCGTGGCAACCAGAATCTCGACTCCATGGAACCGCGGGTTTAGTGGGCTGGGTCGGATTCGAACCGACGTCTGGCCGATTATGAGTCGGCGGCTTTGGACCGCTAAGCTACCAGCCCGCGACGATTGTACGGTCCGGCGGGCTCGGGTTGTGGGGGTGTCGGAGAGCCGACGAAGCCACGGTTGGTCCGACGACGAGAAGACCGGGGCTTCGCTTCGCTCAACCCCAGCCACCCGAGCTCAGCCCCAGCCACCCAGCGGAGCGCACAGGGGTTCGGGGTTCGGGAAACCAGCGAGCTCCCACTCCTGAACCCTGAACCCCTGTCTTTTCTCCGCGGTCCTCCGTGGTGAATCTTCGCCTCTTTCGGCGGTCGGCACACGTCCGGCTGACAGCTCATGGCTGCAAGCTGACAGCCTCTTGTTTACTTCTTGTCTTGTTTCTCGTTCTCCCGTGTGCGCATCTCGTCCTCGGTCGGCGTCGGCGGAAAGTCGTTGTAAAAGAGCAGCGCGTTGGTGAGGAAGGGGATATCGTGGTGGTTCTGGTAGCGGTGCAGGGGGTTGAAGGTGTACATGAGCACCCGCCCCTTGCCGACGGGAACATCCAGGATCGCCGGCCGGCGCTGAAGGAGATCCGGGTCCTTCACCAGCCCCGAGAGGGCGAGCAGCCCTTCTGATTGACTTGGGGTCGGTGATTCGGGGTCCCCGGGCTCATCAACTGGGATGTCCGCCTTCTTGTCCGCTTCACGCTCCGCTTCGGCCATGGTCTGTGTGCCGTACTGCATGACGACCATCCCCTGGCGGTACTCGCGGACACCAAAGCCCGGCAGATCGCCGTGGAACACGTAGCTGTTCGCCTCGTCGAAACCCCATGCGACCGGGTGCTCCGCCCGGAGGATCCTGGTCTTGACGTGAGATCCCGCCATGCCTTCGGGCGCGTCGCGCGAGACCTCGCGTGCGATTCCGCTTTCCGAGACCAGCGCCCCGGCGGAACCCAGTGTGATCAAGAGACCGCCATCTTCGACGAACGCCTGCAGGTTCTGAAGCCCCCCGAAGCCCATCCCGCCGGTGATGTCCGGTGATGAGTCGATGACACCATGGGAGGGGTACTGTGGCGTGTTCGTGTAGGGCATCGGCCCCCACTTGCGATCGATGCCGTGCACCATGTCCTTAAACCTCAACCGGCTCTGGCTGGGCACGACGACGACGTCAAACCTTTCCAGAAGCCCGCCCGCCCGCAGGTCATCCTTGTTGATCAGCGTGAAGGGGATCGCAAGCTGCTCGAGCGTGTACCGCGCCCAGCCGGAATCCTGGGTGTAACGCCACGTGTGGTAGATCGCGATGCGCGGCAGATCGACGTCGAGCGTGAAAACCGCGGGTTCTTGGGCAAGGGCGATGAAGTCCAGGTGAAGCTCCCGGGCGAGGCGATCGGCAAGGGCTTGATCGATCCCCTCGATGAGGAGCGAGCCCGCCGGATGGCCCTCATGGGCCTCGGCCAGGGCCCGCACCCGCACATCCCCCAGCGCCCAGCACAAGCTCGCGAGCGATGTTTGCGCGCGGTGCTCGATCAGCCACCGCCGCCCGGGCTCGGCCGAGCCGGGCAGGTCGGGCAGCTCCGTCATGGGGCGCATTTCAACCTCCAGAACGCTCCTGTCATCAATCGGCTTGATGTCGAGACCGAGCATGTAGTCCAGGCTCCAGGCGATGTCGTCGTAGGGGTCCAGCGCCGCCGTCTTGGGAAACGCCTGCTTTGCCAGAAGCGTCTTTGCGAAGTTGCGGTAGGGCTGATCCATCCGAACGATGTAGTCGCCCTCCTTGAGCGTGACGTCGGCGTTGAGGTCCGTGGTGTAGCTCGCCTCGTGCACCTCGATCCGGTGCTGTTTCAAGAGCCACAGCAGGTGGCGCAGGTTGCCCCGGTCGCGCTGCTCGCGCGGGATGACGAACGCAAAAGGCGGCTCTGTCTTCCCCTTGCTCAACGAGTTGAAGCTCTTCTGCCAGAAGTTCAAAAGGAGCGTGTCGCCGTTGCGGGCGGCAAGCTTCAGAGCGGCGAGAACGCCGGTCTGCATGTAGTTGGTATTGTTCCGCAGGCTCCACTTCAGCTTCTTCTGGGGTGGCCACGGCCGGTACCACTGACGCGAGTTGAGCCGCTGGTCGGCATATGTGGCGTTCTTCAGGTCGCGGGTAAACGTCCCGGGGTTGCTGTTGCCGAAGGTTTCGTAGAAGCGGCCTACCGCGTTGTGGTTGTTGGTCACCCACAGCAGATAGCCCGGGTACCACCCGGTGTAGAAGCCCCACGTCCACACTCCGCGCAGGCCCAGCTTCGTCGCCTGGCTGATGTCGTAGGACGAGAGCCACTGCCACTCCGTAATCGTGATGGGGTCGATCGTGTCGTTGTAGGGGCCCGTCCCCATCGAGGCGTAGAGCAGCGGCACCGATTCGTGCAGATCGAGCGACACGGTGGGCAGGAACTCGTGGTAGGTCTCGGTGTAGTTCCGCGTCAGCGGCTGGCTGACCTGGAGGCCGTCGCGGTTGTTGTCATGGGCGGTGTAGTCGCCCCAGTAAGGGGCCATCGACGGCGGGCTGTCTTTGAGGTCGGTGACGCCGGTCAGGAACCGGTTGTACCAGTCCACCATGCGAGCGCGGCCGTCCATCTCCAGGATCGGCGAGATCAGTGTCAGGACGTTGCGCCGGATCTCGCGGATGTGCTCCTGCTCGCTGACGGCCAGGCGATAGGCCAGCTCCATCACCATCTCCGGGGGGCCCGTCTCCGGCGAGTGCAGGCCGGCGGTGATCCAGTAGGTCACAGGCGTCGCGTTGGCAATTCGCGCGGCTTCTTCGCGACTCGTTTCCCGCGGGTCGGCGAGGGAGCGGTTGGCCTGCTTTATTTCCGCGATCCGCGAGAGGATTTCGCGGTCGGCGATGGCGGCGATGATCATCTCCCGGCCACCGTGTGACCGTCCCATGGAGAAGACCTCCACACGGTCCGTCGTCTCGGCGAGCTTCCGGAAATATGCGTTGATGGTCTGGGGCCTCGTCAGCTGCTTTGGTGTCCCGATCACGTACCCGAGGAAGTCCCGGGGCGAGGGGACCGTCTCCGATTGCGGCAGGTAATCGACCCAGGGCGTGAGAAAAGATGGATCGGTCGTGTATTGACGGATCCGCCGGGTGCTTTCGACGTCGACGGGATCGGGGCCGCGGCGAGCCTCGATCGCGTCACCCGCCTCTGCGTGCGGGGCTGCGGGAACGAGAGTCCAACTGATCGCGACCCACCACGACAGCACCTTCACCTTTTTCATTGGAGATCTCCTGACCGACACGAGAGTCGGCGGCTTCTTCATCAACCGGCGGCACGAGGATGCGAGCACCGCGTCTATTCCTCGGCCTCCACCTTGCGAAACCGCAGCACGTAGTTTTCCTTGAGAGCCGGCACGTCGTGGGCGTTGATCAGCTCGAAGCCGAACTCGGCGATCTCCCGGATGAAGACGTCCTTCGCCGCCCGCACGTGCCGGAGTATGAACGGCCGTGAGACACCTGGTATTCGGCGGAACTCCACGAGCACGATCTGCCCGCCCGGCCGGAGGGCGTTGTGAATCGACCTCATCGTGCTCCTTGGATATTCAAAATGATGGTATGTGTCGCATATGAAGATGAGGTCAACCGAGTCGGGAGGAAGATCAATTGATTTCTCGCCGCACACGACGGTCTCGATGTTCTTGATACCCTTTCGCTTCGCCTCTCTTGCCACCCGCTCCATCATGTGAGCGTTGATGTCCACGGCGTACACCTTGCCGGCCGGGCCGACCAGCTTCGAGAACTCTTGGGCCATAAACCCCGACCCCGCGCCGATATCGGCAACGACCGTGCCGGGCCTCGGACCTGCAACCGCGGCCAGCAGCTCCCGGTTGGCGTAGATCTCCCGGCTCTCGGCGTCGAGTGTCGCGACCAGGGGCTCGATGTCGGTGCTCATCCATCGCGTGTTGATACCCGGCTTGACGCTCTCTTGCCGCGCCAGATCCTCGGGTTGCGCCGAGTGGGCGGGTTCGTGCTGCCGGGTTGTGGCGCAGCTGACCAGAAGCAGCATCGACCAGACGGCAAGCCGGAAGCTGACTCGGAGCCGGCTTCGTTTGCATTGAACCATTGCGAAGCTTTCCATCGACGGCTGACCGAGCCTGCGTGTTGGAGGGGTGATTGTCCAGCGGCTGCAACCGCTTGGGGCCTGATCCTTTACCATAAGTGTACCATCCAGCCCAGCGCACACGTCTAGGCTCTGTCTGACAACCCCACCTGGCTTCGACCGGCCGCCACGCTTTGACGCAACATGCGCCAGCTTCAGTCGCTATGCTGCCCGCCATCAAATGGTCTTAAGGAGCACACCGATGGACACACGGCATCGACGGCTGATCGGCCTTTCAGCCCTGCTCGCAATCGTCTCGCTCACCGCGTTGGCCGGTTGTAGTGGCACGACGCGTCAGGGCACCCTGTACTCGATCTTGCCCAGTCGCGAGCTGGAGACGTTCTTCGCCGCTGATCTGGAGACGGTCCACAACATAGCGCTGGCCGCGATCCTGGATGATTTCGGCTACACCCTGGAACACGCGGCACTGGACGCGCAGGAGGGGATCATCACGGCGCACACCGCCAGGGATCACCCGGTCCGCGTGGAGACCTACAAGCACGGAGCGCACGTCACGCGAATCGAGCTGTATGTCGGGCCGCAGGGTGGAGGACCATCCGCGGTTGCTCTGCTGGACATGATCGAGTCTCGTCTGGAGGCAGCGGGCGCCGGAAAGTAAGCGCCCCGGGCAGGATTGGGTCGCCGGCTCAGCAAGCAAGCGTCATTCGCCGGTATTCCGGGCTCCACATGGTCCGGTCGAGGCGCTCTTCGAGCTCCTGCGGCGAGCACGCCTCGGCGACGCCGTCGCGCTGGGCTTCGGTTGCGACCGCACGGGCGATGTGTCGTGAGACGGTCCGGATCTCCCGCAGCGGCGGGAGCAATGACGCCGTGGGATCGTCGAGGGCGGGCGACATCTCCTTCAGCGCGGTGGCCGCGACCATGAACATCTCGTCGGTGACGCGGTTCGCGCGGGCTGCGCGAACGCCGAGCCCAATCGCCGGAAAGACATAGCTGTTGTTGCACTGGGCGATCACGTGTGTCTTGCCTTTGCGCTGAACGGGATCAAAGGGACTGCCGGTCGCGAGAAGGGCTCGGCCGTCGGTCCATTTGAGCAGGTCGTCCGGGGTTGCCTCAGCCCGCGACGTCGGGTTGGACAGAGGAAATATGATCGGCCGGTCGGTGTGAGCGGCCATCTCGCGGATAATCGGCTCCGTAAACGTCCCCGCCCGCCCGGTGACCCCGATCAGCACGGTCGGTCGGGCGTTGCGGATGACGTCGGCGAAGGTGATGGATCCGGAGACATCCCAGCCGCTGAGCCACTGGGACCGGTGGATCAACCGTTGTTTGGTCGGGGATAGGCCGCTTCGGCCGTCGTGGATGAGCCCTTTGCTGTCGATGACGTAGAAACGCGAGCAGGCATCGGGCTCGCTCATGCCGTCCCGCAGCAGCGTTCTGATGAGTTGGGCACGGATGCCGACGCCGGCCGACCCGGCCCCCATCAGGACGAAACGCTGGTCCGAAAGCTTGCCGCCGCTGGCGGACACCCCCGCCAGAATGGTGCCTGTCGTGACTGCCGCCGTGCCCTGGATGTCGTCGTTGAACGTACACATCCGGTCGCGGTAGCGCTGGAGGATCGGCCGGGCGTTGTCGGAGGCGAAGTCCTCCCACTGCAGCAGCACGTCGGGAAAGCGTTGCATGACCGCCTGGACGAAGAGTTCGATGAAGTCGTCGTACTCGCTGCCCCGGACGCGCTCGCGCCGCCAGCCGATGTAGGAGGGGTCGTCGAGGCGCTCCTGGTTGTTCGTGCCCACGTCGAGGAGGATGGGCAGCGTTCGGGCCGGATCGCTGCCGCCGCAGAGCGTGTAGAGCGACAGCTTGCCGATGGAAATGCCCATGCCGCCGGCGCCCTGGTCTCCCAGGCCGAGGATGCGCTCCCCGTCGGTGACAACGATGACCTCGATGTTCCGGCGCACGTTGGCGAAGATCGTCTCCATCTCGTTGCGCTGTGGGTACGAGATGAACAGGCCCCGCGGCCGCCGGTAGATGTGGCTGAACTGCTGGCACGCCTGCCCCACGACGGGTGTGTAGACGATGGGCATCATCTCATCGATGTATTCCAGCAGCAGCCGGTAGAAGAGCGTCTCGTTCTCGTCCTGGAGCTGGCGAAGATAAATGTGCTTCTCCAGGTCGGTCGGCTTGGCACCGAATGCCTTGTGGCAGCGGGCGACCTGGTCCTCGATGGTTTCGACCTGTGGTGGCAGGAACCCCAGCACGCCCAGCTCGCGCCGCTCCCGGAGCGTGAACGCCGTGCCCTTGTTCAGCAGCGGTGTGTCGATGAGCGCTCGTCCCGTCCGCTCGACGGAAATGGTGGCCGGAGTTGTGCGGGTGGTGGTCACGGCATTCGGTGTCACTGCTGCGGATGAAGAGAAAACTAAGCCGGCTGCGAAGGCCAGTCAAGGTCCGACCCACGCGCTATCGGCGCCACCGGAGAAACCGGGCCAAGGCCTTTTGAACCCACGGCGTCAGGCGCGAGCGGTTGTGGAGATCGCCGATCTTCCGGATGGCTTCGGCCTGAGTCGGATAGGGATGAACCGCCCTGGCGATGTGCCCGAGCCGCAGCCCGCTGGTCATTGCGAGTGAGATCTCGCCGATGAGATCACCGGCATGGGCGGCGACGACCGTTGCTCCGAGGATGCGCCCCTTCGGGTCGGCGTGGACCTTGATGATGCCCTCGGTCTCCCCATCGAGGATGGCCCGGTCCACCTCGGTCAGGGGCAGGACATGCGTCCGGTAGGCGATGCCTTCTTCGTCCAGCTCGCGCGGATACCTGCCGATGTGGGCCAGCTCCGGTTCGGTGTAGGTGGCCCAGGGGAAGGTCAGTGCGCTGGCTTTGGAGCGGCCGAAGAACAGCGCGTTGCCGATGACCATTCGAGCCATGAAGTCGGCGGCGTGCGTGAACTGGTACTTTGAGGCCACATCGCCGGCGGCAAAGATCCGCGGGTTGGTCGTGCGGAGCCGGTCGTCCACCTTGATGCCGCGCTGATCGAATTCCACGCCGGCCTGCTCGAGGCCCATATCTTCCACGTTCGGCGAGCGCCCCGCAGCGACGAGCAGCGAGTCGACGGCGATGTCGTGGCCCTCGTCGTGCGAATCAAAGACCAGCCGTATCGCGCCGCCGTCGGCGACGATCCGCGTCTTGCGCCCGCAGCAGTAAATCCGCACCCCGTCGCCCAGCAGCGACCGCTTGACGATCTCGGAGGCGTCGGGGTCCTCGCGCGGAAGGATGCCGTGCTCCGCCTCGATCAGGTGGACTTCGCTTCCAAAGCGTCGAAACGCCTGAGCAAGCTCGCATCCGATCGGGCCGGCCCCGATGACGCCCAGACGGCGTGGCAGCGTCGTCAGCGTGAATATGGTCTCGTTGGTCAGGTAGTGGACTTCCTGGATTCCCGGAATCGACGGCGCGGCAGCCCGTGCACCGGTCGCGACGCACGCCCGGGCGAATCGGATCTCCCGGCCGTCGATCTGGAACCGATCGCGGCTCGTGAACCGGCCGTCGCCGATGAACACGTCCACGCCGAGACCGGTGAACCGCTCGGCCGAATCGTGCCCGCTCAGGTCCGCCCGCAGTCGTCGGAGACGTTCCATCACCGCGGGGAAATCGACATCGACGCCGTCGGGCACGCGGACGCCGAACTCACCCGCGTCCCGCACCGCGGCATATCGCCGCCCGGCGGCGATCAGCGCCTTGGAGGGGACGCACCCGACGTTGAGGCAATCGCCGCCCAACAGGTGCTTCTCGGCCAGCGCCACCTTTGCCCCAAGCCCGGCCGCCCCGATCGCGGCGACGAGCCCCGCCGGCCCCGCGCCCACCACGAGCAGGTTGTACCGCCCGGCGGGTTCGGGGTTGCGCCATCCCGCCGGCCGGACATGGCTCACCCAGCGCTGGTTGTGCTCATCCCAAGGATGGACGGGCGGCAGATCAGGCGGCGCTGATTTCGGTAACACGTGTTGCTCCAGCCTCGAATCTTCAAATCCACGGAACTGCAAATTTCTTCCGGAAAGTTCCAAAGCGCATCTACTGAGAGTCCATCGTGCCTCGGGGATTGACGGGCTCGGCGAGCGTGGCCCGGAGGAAGTCCCGGTTCATCCGCGAGATGAAGCTGATGCTGATCTTCTTGGGGCAGGCCGCCTCGCACTCGGCGTAGTTGCGGCAGGCGCCGAAGCCCTCGGTCTCCATCTGCGCGACCATACTCTGCACGCGCTGGTAGCGCTCGGGCTGGCCCTGGGGCAGCAGCCCGAGGTGGGAGACCTTGGCCGCCGTGTAGAGCATGGCGGCGCCGTTGGGACACGCCGCGACGCACGCGCCGCAACCGATGCACGTCGCGGCGTCCAGCGCCAGCTCGGCCACCTCCGGCTCCACCGGCAGCGCGTTGGGATCGGGCTTGGGGCCGGAGTGAACGGTCACGTAGCCGCCGGCCTGCATGATGCGATCAAACGCCGACCGGTCGACGACGAGATCCCGAATGACCGGGAACGCCTTCGCCCGCCAGGGCTCGATGGTGATCCGGGCGCCGTCGGAGAAATGTCGCATATAGAGCTGGCAGGTGGCCGTGCCCCTGGACGGCCCGTGAGGCCGGCCGTTGATGACCATCGAGCATGTGCCGCAGACCCCTTCCCGGCAGTCGGAGTCGAAGGCGACCGGGTCCTCGCCGCGCTGGTTGAGCTGCTCGTTGAGCAGGTCCATCATCTCCAGGAAGGACATGTCCGGGCGGACGCCGTCGATCCGGTAGCGGGCCATCCGGCCGGCGTCGTCGGCGTTGCGCTGTCTCCAGACTTGAAGTGTGAGCTTCACTTCTTGTAGTCCCTCCGCGCCGGCGGCAGCGCCTCGAAGTGAAGCGGTTCCTTGTACAGCACCGGGGTCCGACCCTCCCCGGTGTATTCCCAGACCGCGACGTGGGCGAACTCCTCGTCGTTGCGCAGCGCTTCGCCGTCCCGGGTCTGGTACTCCTGGCGGAAGTGGCAGCCGCACGACTCCTCGCGGGTGAGTGCGTCGATACACATCAGCTCGGCGAACTCCAGGAAGTCCGCGACGCGTCCCGCGTGCTCCAGGCTCTGGTTGAGCTCGGCGCTGCCGCCGTTGATCGCGAGATCGTTCCAGAATGCCTCGCGGATCTCGGGAATGTTCTTGAGCGCTTCCTGGAGACCGGCCTCGTTGCGTGAGATGCCGCAGTGATCGGTCATGAGCTTGCCCAGGTCGCGGTGAAAGGATTCCACAGATCGGGTGCCGTGGATGGACAGCAGCCGAGCGGTTCGCTCGCGCAGCGTCTGCTCGGCCTCCTTGAATTCGGGGTGCTCCGTGCCGATCTCGCCGTTGGGATGCCGGCTGATGTAGTCGCCGATCGTGAGGGGAATGATGAAGTACCCGTCGGCGAGGCACTGCATCAGGGAGCTGGCGCCGAGCCGGTTGGCACCGTGATCGGAGAAGTTCGCCTCGCCGATCGCAAACAGGCCCGGCAGGCTCGTCATGAGGTTGTAGTCGACCCACAGGCCGCCCATCGTGTAGTGCGGGGCCGGGTAGATCAGCATGGGCGTCTGCCGGGGGTTCTCGCCCGTGATCCGCTCGTACATTTCGAAGAGGTTACCGTACCGGGACTCGATGACGTCGGCGCCGCGGTCCCCGATGGCGTCACGGAAGTCAAGGTAGACGCCGAGGCCGGAGGGGCCGACGCCGAACCCCTCGTCGCAGACATCCTTGGCATTGCGCGAAGCGACGTCGCGCGGCACGAGATTCCCGAATCGCGGGTAGCGCTCTTCGAGGTAGTAGTACCGTTGGTCCTGGGGGATCTCCGCGGCGCGGCGAGTGTCGCGCTTGGTGCGCGGAACCCAGATGCGACCGTCGTTGCGCAGCGACTCGCTCATGAGGGTGAGCTTCGCCTGGTGCTCCCCGGCCGCGGGGATGCACGTCGGATGGATCTGGCAGAAGCAGGGGTTGGCGAACCCAGCGCCCTTTTTGTGCGCCCGCCAGGTGGCGGTGACGTTGCATCCCTTGGCGTTGGTTGAGAGGTAGTAGACGTTGGAGTAGCCGCCCGTAGCGAGCACCACCGCGTCGCCGGCGAACGAGCTGATCTCGCCGGTGACGAGGTTCCGCACGACGATTCCCCGGGCGCGACCGTGCACGACGACGATGTCCAGCAGCTCCGTCCGCGTGTGCATGCGCACCCGGCCGTCGTGGATCTCCCGGGCCAGTGCCGAGTTTGCGCCCAGCAGGAGCTGCTGTCCCGTTTCGCCCCGGCAATAAAAGGTCCGCTCCACGAGCACGCCCCCGAAGGAGCGGTTGGCCAGCAGGCCGCCGTACTCTCGGGCGAAGGGGACGCCCTGGGCGACCGCCTGGTCGATGATCCCCATGCTCAGCTCGGCGAGCCGATAGACGTTGGCCTCGCGCGACCGGTAGTCGCCGCCCTTTTGGGTGTCGTAGAACAGCCGGAACACCGAGTCGCCTTCGTTGCGGTAATCCTTGGCCGCGTTGATCCCGCCCTGGGCGGCGATGGAGTGCGCCCTGCGGGGGCTGTCTTGGAAGCAGAAGCACTCGATCTTGTAGCCCATGGCCCCCATCGATGCCGCGGCCGCTGCGCCGGCGAGGCCTGTCCCGACCACGATGATCGTGTACTTCGGTCGGTTCCGCGGTCCCACCAGACGGATGTGATCGAGGTGGGTAACCCACTTCTCCTCGATGCGGCCGTGCGGAATGCTCGCTTGAAGCTCGATCGTCATGGACTTTCTTCCGGCGGCGTTGCCAACGCGGCGGTCTGGCCGGGCGGCTCGGGCATCGTGCCCATGACAAAGAGCAGCGGGACCGAGCAGAACCCCAGGAACAGGATGACCGCCGTCATCACCGCGGTCAGACGCAGGCCGCGATTCCGGTCCGGGTTGTCGATCCCCAGGGTCTGGAAGAGGCTCCACACGCCGTGGTAGAGGTGCAAGCCCAGCAGCCCCATTGCGATGACGTAGAAGAGCGCGATGAACCACACGGTGAAGGCGTTGTAGAGGTTGGTGTAGACCTGCTCAGGCTCGATCGGCGTGACCTGGATGGTGCCGGTCGTGAACTGGAGTACGTGGATGACGATGAATACCAGCAGCAGCATCCCGGTGACGAGCATCGTCCGGGCCGCCACGGTCGATTCCACCAGGACCAGGCGGTGGTGGTAGCGGATGGGGCGTGCGGCCCGGTTTTGCGTCTCGAGGCGCATCACCATGCCGACATGGAGCACCAGCGCCACCAGCAGCACGATCCGCACGGACCACAGCGCGAACCCGTGCGGGAGCAGCGGCTCGCCCATCGTCCGCAGGAACCGGCCGTAGGTGTCGATGTGGGGGACGCCCTGGGCGTCCTTGCCGGTAAGCGCCTTGAGATTGCCGAGCATGTGCAGGAGGACGAAGCCGAACAGGATGACTCCTGTGACGGCCACCACAGCCTTCATGCCGAGCGTGCTGCCGAGGAACCTTGAAGCGCGACCCATTCCCTTTTGACCATGCCCGAACGGGCGGCGAGCCTCCAGTGCGCCGGTCGCAAAGGTATAACAGGTTGGGTCATCGGCATCAACTCCGTCAGCCGCCGATCGGCTACAATCGAGCCGGCGGTGTTCGAGCTCCAGCGCATCTCGAAGGACTCGATCCCGGGTGCCCTGGAAAAGGCCCAGCGCTATCGCCTGCTCAACGAGCCGGTCATGGCCGAGAGCATCTGCCTCGACATCCTGGAGGTCGATGAGCACAACCAGCAGGCGCTGGTGATGCTGATCCTGGCGCTGTCCGATCAGTTCGGTCATTCGGCGCCCTCGGAGCTGGCGAAGGCTCGCGACCTGCTGCGGCGGCTGACCGACGAGTACGAGAGGGTGTACTACGCCGGCATCCTCGCCGAGCGCCGGGCGACGGCGCTGCTGGAGCAGGGAGGCGGCGGGCGCGGGTACGTCGCCTACGACCTGTACCGCGAGGCCATGCAGTGCTACGAGCAGGCGCGAAAGCTCGCTGCGGCGGGCGTGGACGATCCGATCCTGCGGTGGAATACCTGCGCCCGGCTCATCAAGAAGAACCCCCACGTCCGGCCGGCGCCCGAGGATGCCGGCGAGCACATGCTGGAGTGATCAGATCCCCCGGTGTTCGCGCCGGACAGGCGCTTCCCGAGGGCCTCTTCGTTTCAAGCCCGCGCGGGAGGACTCGAACCTCCGACCTGCCGGTTAGAAGCCGGCTGCTCTATCCGCTGAGCTACGCGCGGAGACGCACAGATTGTACCTAGAATGCCACCCAGATTCGTGCCGCCACCGTCAACGGCAGCAACGCACCAATCATCACGACGGCGATTCCAACGCCCCAGGCGTGCGGCATCCGCAGGTACGTTGAGGTGGCCACCGACCACCAGCAGATCTCCCACGGCACGAACAGAATCCAGGTAAAAATCGCAAGGGACATGGGGATGCCGCTTGGCAACGGAGCCTCCTGGGCGCCCACCGCCAAAATGGTCATCGCAAACGGGCCGAATAACAGGGCGTAGCCGTACAGGTTCACCCGCACAATGTGGGACCAGCGCACCTTGCACCGCCGCCGCGTGACCGGAAGGGCGGCAAAGGCCAATCCGCAGCATGCATGCATGGCCAGGGGCAACAGTAGGCTCGGAGGCAATTCGCGCCAGTAGACCTTCACGAGCGTCAGCGGTGTCTGGTACGGCCACCGCCCCAGATTGGACGCCTTGAAAAAGCCGACGGACCGGTTCGAGAACGGCGTCAGCCCTGCCTGCATCACGACCGGCCATCCGGACGTGGTGACGGTGTATGACCGGTTGCTTGCGAGACGGTGCCAGTAGCTCCAGGCGAGAATCGCATGCGACCCTGCAAACATCAGGTACAGGATGACGAGCAAGAGTCCGTAGTAAAGGGCCAGCCGCCGCCACCGGGTCAGGTGCGTCATGTGCAGGCCCGACCAGAAGGCCCACGGCCACCAGGTGCGAGCCGCCGTGCCCGCGACCTGACGGGGCACCGCCAACGCGCCCCGTTTCGCTTCGATGCACCAATGGGGCATGGTGAACCGCGAGCTGAGAATCTCGCGCCATGCGAAGCGGAGGCCGCACTCGGTGCAGATCCCCTCGATCGGGCATGCTTCCTGCCAGGTGTCAATTGCGCCGCGGAGGTCATAGCCGCACCGCGGACACGCTGGCCCTCCATGCTTGGGATCGTTGGGCATGCGCGTTCCCCGTTCGAACTCGCGCTTGGGGCTGCTTACCGAAACGTGGCTCGGCGGGCCCAGTTGTGTACTTCAGCACCTGGGTCAGAATCAGGCACGGTGATTTCGTGTCTCCGTCGACGCTGGGCCGGAGGTCAGCGATCATTGCTCCCCCTTGCCAGAGGCGCAAGCTCGGGCGATAATAGCGGCCGCGGGAAAGGACGGTGCTCGATGCCCTTTTTGCTTGTCGTCTCCGGTCCCAACGAAGGGGACTACCATCCGCTGGAGAAGCGGAGCATCACCGTCGGCCGCAACGAGGACCGCACGATCCAGATCGTTGATCCGCAGGTTTCTCGCAAGCACTTGCGCGTGCGGTATGACGACTCGAGCGGCGTCTACCGCGCCCTGGACGACGAGAGCGTCAATGGCGTATTCATCAACGAGAAACAAATCGCCGACGAGACTCCGCTCACCAACGGCGACATCATCCGGATCGGCAACTCCGAGCTGATCTATTCCGAGCAGGACTTCATCGACCGGGCGACAGCGCTGGAGCACTATCGACGTCAAACAGAGCATGGCCGTGACACGTTGGCCAAATGAGCGAATCTGGGACGCTTCGTGACGACAGCGCGCGGGGAAGAGATCGGCGGCGAGGGGACGGCGGAGGGGGTGGGGGGGCTGAAGCGCGTGCTGGGCCCGATCGACGCGACCTGCGTCGTTGTGGGTGCCATCATCGGGGTGGGGATCTTCTTTACACCCAGCCAGGTCGCCGAGATTGCCGGCTCCGGGAGGGTTGCGCTTCTGGCATGGGCGGTCGGCGGCGCCATCGCGCTGGCGGGTGCGCTGACCTTCGCGGAGCTGGGCGGCCTCTACCCGCGCACCGGCGGGCAGTATGAGATCCTGCGGGACGCCTACGGTCCGCTGCCGGGCTTCCTCTACGTGTTCTGCAACGCGACGGCGATCCAGGCGGGCGCCATCGCGATCATCGCGATGGTCTGCTCAAAGCATCTCGCTGGGGCTCTTGGAAAGGAGATCACGGGCACGGTGCACCTGATATCGATCTCGTCGATTCTGATCGTCGGGCTGACGATGGCCAACGCCGCGGGCGTCAGATGGGGGGCCCGGATCCAGAATCTGACGGTCTTGGCAAAGGTGGCCACGCTGCTTGTGGTGACGCTTCTGGCCGCCAGTGCCGAACCGGCTGCGTTCGAGACCGCCGCGGAAGCGACTGAGGGAGGTGCCGAGAGCCCCGGGCTCGTTCGATTGATCTTCATGGCCCTGGTACCGGCGTTCTTTGCCTTCGGGGGCTGGCAGCACGCCCTGTGGATCGCGGGAGAGGTCCGTCAACCGCGACGGAACGTGCCGCTTTCAATTGTCGGTGGAGTGATGGTGGTCGTGATCGTGTACCTTCTCGTCAACTGGGCGTATCTGCGGCTCCTGGGGTATGAGGGCGTGACGGGAAGCACGTCGCTTGCGGCGGATGCCGTGGCCAGGGTCTGGCCGGGTACGGGACGCCAGATCGTCGCGGCCGCGGTGGCGATCTCCGCCTTCGGCGTTCTCAACGCCCAGCTCCTTGCCGGACCGCGCTTGATTCATGGCATGGCGCTGGACGGTCGATTCTTCAGCCTTTTTGCGCGCGTCAGCGCACGGTTCGGGACCCCGCTTCCCGCGATCCTGCTGCTGGGCAGCACGTCGATCGCCCTCCTTGTCGCCGCACTCGCAGCGAAGGAACAGCAAGCCCTCGGTTTGTTGCTTACCGGCGTTGTCTTCATCGACGGGGTGTTTTTTGCAATGACCGGGTGTGCCCTCATCATCTTGCGCCGCAAGCGACCGGATGCCGACCGTCCAGTTCGCGTCCCGGGGTATCCGTTCGTGCCGCTCCTGTTTGTCCTGGGAGAGGTGGGCATCGTCCTGGGCGCCTATCTCGAACCCGAGGCTCGCAAGGCGGCCATCATCGGCGCTGTCTGGATCGTCGTGGCGGCGGTCTTCTTTTTTGCGTTCTTCCGAGACGGGAGCAGGCGTAAGGAGTCAGGCATCAGGGAGTAGAGTCACAAAGTTACCGCTGGGACGCAGAGGACGCAGAGAAAACTGAACAACAGATACTTGCAATAGCCGAAAGCCAACAGCCCGTTTCCGGGTGGCTGTGACGGAGTCCGCCGTAGGCGGACGACGCCACGGTTGGTGCGTCGACGAGAAGACCGCGGCTTCGCTTCGCTCAGCCCCAGCCACCCAGAATTTGCCGTACTCCGACAGCGGGTCTACTGAACTCTGAATGCTGCTCTGTTCTCCGCGGTCCTCCGCGTCCTCCGCTGTGAATCCGGCCTAGCCCCTATGGGTTACTGTCCGCTGGAATAACGAGGAGCGGGTGCGTGCTCCCGCCCCTCGTCAGGCCGTGTGCGACCGTGTCAGGACTTCTTAGCCCCAGCTCCATCGTCGAGAGCCAGAACTGGACCGTCCGGCACGGTACGCCCATTCGCGTAGGGTCGTTACGCAGTCGCCCATCGTCAACTCGATAGGGCCGCCATAGGGGAACCGCCACAGAATGGGAACCGGCGAACTCCATACATAAGCGCACGCAAGGAGGCGTCTCATGCTTATCGTCGGCATTGACTGGTCAAAAAGCAAGCACGACGTGGCTCTGATGGAGCCTGACGGAAGTGTGCTGCAGCACTTGGTGGTGGAGCACTCGCTCGAGGGCCTGGAGGCCCTCGGCGGCGCCATCGGGCGTCACGAGAGCGATCGGGGCGAGGTCCACATCGCGATCGAACAGCATGACGGTGCGCTGCTCGCCTGGCTCCGCGCACAGGGCTACATCGTCCACGGGATCAATCCCAAGAGCGCCCAGCGCGCCCGAGACCGCTACCGGCCCGCCGGGGCCAAGGACGATCGGTCCGACGCGTACATCCTGGCCGACATGCTTCGCCAGGATCGCGGCAACCTCCGGCCGCTGGGCCGGGAGAGCCAGACGCCCGCGGAGCTTCGCACGCTGGGCCGGTTGCGGGCCCAGCGGGTCCAGGAGCGTACGTCCCCGATGCAGCAGCTGCGGGCGCTGCTGGACGACTGGTGTCCGGAACTCGGCACATTGTGCAACGACTTCGGGAACGTCGCCTGGCAGCGTGACTTCCTCAGACGCTTCCCGCTGCTCGAGGATCTGGCGACGGCGCATGGTCGAACCGTGAATGCCTTTATCCGCCGACACCGCATGCGTGCGGCCACGGCCGATCGCATTCGTGAGCTTCGCAAGTGCCGCGGGCTTCCCATCCCGGCCGGGCGGGAGGCGGCGCTGCGACTGGACATTGCCTTCCTGGTTGACCAGGTGGAGCGTCTCACCGAAGCCATCCGGAGCATCGAGCTGCAACTGCAGCGGCTGATCGACCAGCACCCGGACGCCGAGATCTTCCAGTCACTGCCCGTGAAGGGACTGGTCAGCATCAGCGGTCTGCTGGGAGCGTTCTCCGGGCAGGACGCCCCGCGTCACACCGAGCTCGCAGCACGCTGGGGCGTCGCCCCGGTCACCGTCGCCTCGGGCCGCAGCCGATTCGTCAAGTACCGCCGGGCCTGTGACGGATACATGCGCGAGGTTCTCATGTTCTTCGCCTTCAACACCGCTTTCCGATCCGACTGCTGGGCGCACGACTACTACCGCCGCAAGCGAGCGGCCGGCGCGACGCACTACGGTGCGCTTCGATGCCTCGCCCAGCGCTGGCTCAAGATCATCTGCCGGATGTGGACGGACAAGACAACCTACGACGAGCAGTTCCACCGACGTCGCCTGTCGCTCGTGCCTTGATCCGCTGATACGCGCGTACCAATGTGTTTCCGGCCTGACAAAGCCCTTTCGGGGGGAGCCAGGGGGTCCGGGGGGCTGGCGGCGAAGCCCCCCGGTCGGTCGGGTATTGACTTACGCAGTCCAGTTGGCCAGCAGGACCAGTAGGTCGGGCACACCCACGAGGCCGTCGAGGTCAAAGTCGGCCAGCTGACAACCGCTGGCGGGCCCCCAAGCAGCAAGCAGCGTGAGCAAATCGGGAACGGCCACAACACCATCGCCATCGATGTCGCCGAGCTTGACTGTCGCCGGGCTGCCCTGAAACTCGTACGCCCCCATGTCCACGATGATCGGCACGCCGCAGCCGGTGTCTACCGTGGCTGGGTCGTCGGCGAAGCGGGGATTGCCGTCGAGGTCGGTGTCGGCGATCCCTGCGATCGCCCAGTTGTGACCGGCGTCGATCAGCGGTGAATTCGCCTGAAGGTGATAGTCTCCGTTGGCCGGATCGACGAAGAGCGGGTCGGCGTCGATGTTCCCCTGCCCTTGCACGGCGCCACCGATGTCCTGCACGCACGTGTAGTCGATGTTCTCGGTGCTGCTCGTGCTGAGGATCTGCACGGAGAAGCCTTCGCCCGTATCGGCGTGGTTGTTCCAGACGATGCAGTTGCTCAGCCCCATCTCCACCCCGGCGTAGTTGCAGATGGCGCCGCCGCCGAAGGCTGCATTCCCGCTGAGCGTGCAGTTGACCAGGCTCAAAAAGGCCAGGTCGCTGAAGATCGCCCCTCCGAGCTGGGCGGCGCTGTTGTCCACCATCAGGCAATCGACCAGCACCGGGCTGCCGTAGAGGTTGTAGAGGGCGCCGCCGTCATTGACCTGGGCGCGGTTGCCGACAAAGGTGCAACCGATGATCGTCGGGCTCGAGCCGAGAACGAACAGCGCGCCGCCGCCGTCGGCCGTGCACTGTTCGAACACGCAATCGACGACCGTCGCGTCGCCGTCGATGAACATGGCGCCGCCGAACGTGCCCTGGCCGTTGCGGACCGTGAAGCCCTCCACCCGCGCGCCACCGGAAACGACGAAGGCGTAGTCCTGGGCCTCGCAGTCAATGACGCACGCGCCCGGCCCGCCGGCCGAGCGCACTGTGATGAGCTTCGTGCCCGTGTTGATCGTGCGATTGCCGGCGCCGGTGTACACGCCGTCCGCGACGACGACCTCGTCGCCATCCACCGCCGCGTCGACGCCCGCCTGGATCGTCGGCTGATCACCTGGCACGTTGATGATGCCAGCGACAGCCTGACCGCCCAACCCCACCACCACCACAGCAACGCAGAAGCTCAGCGTATGCATACCAACCTCCTTGCTGACACAACGGCCCACCATTGGCCTTACTTCAAACCGCCAGCATACCCGGCTCAGGGGCTGGGCGAAACACGTTGGAGGTCGGATTCGGACGGCTACGGACAAGGCCCGCACGCCGCCAACAACGTCAGCAGGTCGACGACGCCCACGTTGCCGTCGAAGTCGGATGGTGCGCCAGGGTCACTGGTTCAAGTTCAGTAGGGCCCACTTCCCAAACTGTTACGGGCCGGGGGCTCATGCGTGAGTTGTGCCATAGGACCAGCCGCACGCGGGACATCTGTCGGTGTCGGCGGGGATCATCTGCCTGCAGGAGAGACATTCCGTGGGCTCGGCGCGCGCCACCACCTGGGTATTGTTCTGTGGTGGCATGTCCGGAAGTTCCAGATCCGGCTTCTCGATCGTGAGCGCTCCACAGCCAAGACACAGGTGCGCCCGCTTGTACGCCTCATGCCAGAGCCCGGTCTGGAGAATCGTGGCCTCAGGTTCATACCCCGTCTCAGAAGGATGGCTTCGCTCGTCTTTGGCCCATTCCAGACGTATCTTCCAAAGGGGAGAGCGCGCATCCGAAGAAAGCCAGACATAGCCCTCGACGATTGAATCGCCGCAGCAGAGGCATGTGTGCGTGGGACGACCGGCGGAGTCAGACACCTCAGCTATTCTACTTCCTCCAAAATAGAATGAGGCAACCCCGATTACCGCTGCGCGCCCGAAGCGTAACCGGGATTATTCATGACCATCTACTGCGCCGGGGCGACGACGTTCATGAATAGCCCGGGTTGGATGGCCCTGCGGTCGGGGAAGGTCTGGGAACTCACCGGCTACGGTCGCAGATGACGTCATCGGCGGCCGAGCACCCGGGCAAACCCAGATAACCCAAGACAAAAATAGCACAGCCCGCAAGAGACCGGCGATACGCTCCCGATACACCGCCTGCGATGGATTGGCTTATTCGCGGCGAGACCCTGGCCGATAGGCGGATATCAGGGCTTCGGGAGGGGGTCGCCATGCCGCTACGCTGGGTCAACCCGTCGAATCCAGTTCACATGATGGCCAGGGGCATCAGGGCCCGGGCTCAAGAGCTGCGCGCCGCCTCGGATCAGAGGAAATTCGGCCGCCTCAAGGCGGGGGATACGCTGGCCTGCAGCCGCGGCAAGGTCCTGGACCTCTCAGCCGGCGGGATGCGGCTTCTGAGCCGTCGCAAGCTCAAGGGGTTGGTGGGAATGGCCCTGTGGGATGTCAATGGGGGCCTGAAGCTCTACGCGGAGGTCGTCTGGTCGCGACGTCTGGGGTTCCGGCGACACGAGATCGGCATGCGCTTTGTTGACGTGACTCCGGAGCTCGCCGCCGACCTGACCACCCTCGCCACCGAAAACAGGGTCCAAAGAGATTACCTCCGCGAGCCTGCCCCGCCCGGCGATTCAGCCTAGGCCGGATGGGGACGGCTCAGGCGACCAGGCGCCACTGGTCGCTCGACCGCCGCCACAGGCCACACGCGGCGCCTGCCAGCAGCCAGCTCGCGCTCGTATAGTAAACCGAGTTGAGGATGAAGCAGAGCACGGTCTCCCTCTGGCGGAAGACCCCCAACGCCGCCCGGTGCTGCTGGTCGAGATAGGCCAGACCCCTCGCCCGTCCAAGGGACGCGTGGACCGGCCAGCCCCCCCAGTTCAACGTCACGGCGGCAGCGACCGTCACCCCGAGGGCCAGAATGATCGTCCTGAGGAGGATGCGGCGGTCCATGGCGAACGTATTCGATTGGGCGCTCCCAGGTGTTGCTCTGTGCGCCGCGATGATTCCCGCCGGGCGCGGGTTCCGCCGCACCGGGCGCGTCACCGCCTTTTTTTTGGGTCCTTTCACCCGGACGGGGCGGGCGGAGGCTGCCAGGGACGTTTCAGAATCGGCTCAATCGCGCCGATAGTGAAGCAAGTCCACAGCGGTCCGAGAAACCCGCCAGCTCAGGGAGCACACGATGCCGCCTTCAATCTCCAGCATGATCGACCACATCATCGATGTTGCCCGAGGGGTGGCGCCCCACGGCCCAACCAACCGGGAAAACCGCGAAGCGACGCGGATACCCTACAACGGCCACGTCTCCCTGATCCAGTTCACGCCGATGGGCAAGAAGACCAAGCCGCTGCTACTGGAAAGCGAGAACATCAGCTCCGGCGGCCTCTGTGTCCACCTTCCGGAGGAGTTGCCAGTGGGCCGCCGGGGAGCCCTCATGCTGTCCCGCTCCGACGGCGAACGGGTGATCCTGCCTGCCAAGGTGGTCTACTGCAACGCCCGCGATACCTTCAGCTATGAATGCGGCCTCGAGTTCGAGCCCCCGTCGGTTGCGGTCTCCATTGAGGACTTCAAGGACGATCAGGGCAACATGCCCGAGGTCGGGCTGAGCCGGGCCGCGTAAGCACCGCACCATCAGCAACAGGACGAAACGTGGCGATCGCTGACGACTTGCGGCGCCGAACCGCCGCGCCCGAGGGCGGACCCCTCATCTGACAGCCCAGTATGATGGCTTCAGGCCGGGGCTCACCGGCTGCGTTCCCCGTGCCTCCGCAACGGACCCTGCTGTGAGCGTCATCGTCGCTGAGCAACTCACCAGACGCTACGGGAGCCGCAGGGGCATCGAACGGGTGAGCCTCAACGTGCCGGAGGGCGTGCTCTTCGGCTTCCTCGGTCCCAACGGCTCCGGCAAGACAACGACCATCCGCGTGCTGATGGGGTTTCTGCGGCCCACCACGGGGACCGCCCGCATCCACGGGCTCGACTGCTGGAAAGAGTCTCACCGCATCAAGAGCGAGGTCGGATATCTGCCCGGCGACCTGCGTCTGTACCCGGGCGCCAGCGGCAACGACCTGCTTCGGATCTTCGGCACCATCCGCGGGCGGGATCTGCGGGCGGCTGGGACCGACCTCGCCGAACAGTTCATCCTGGATCTCAGCGTCAGCGTGCGGAAGATGTCGCGAGGGATGCGGCAAAAGCTCGGCCTGATCCTGGCCCTCGCCCACCGCCCCAGGCTGCTGATCCTGGATGAGCCGACCGCGTCGCTCGACCCGCTCATGCAGGACATCCTGATCCGACACCTCAGGGAGCTTGCCGCGGCCGGCCACACAGTCTTCTTCTCCAGCCACTCACTCAGCGAGGTGGAAAGGCTCTGCGACCGGGTGGCGATCGTGCGCGAGGGAAGGCTGGTGGCCGACGAGACGCTCGCCGGAATGCGGGAAAAGGCCAAACGCTTGATCACGATCAAGTGGCAGCAAGGCGTCGACCTATCCGCGATCAGCGTCCCCAATTTCCTCGAGATTCATGAACGCGATGGTCGCACGTGGAGTGGGAGCCTCCATGGCACCGCCGGCCAACTCATCGAATGGCTGCATGCCAAGCCGGTTGCGGACCTGGTCCTGGGCCGGCCCGACCTGGACAGCCTCTTTCGACGCTACTACGAGCATGGGGCCACAGAGCCGTGATCCGCGGACTGCTATTGAAGTCGTTTCTCGAATCCTGGGTGACCACGGTGCTCCTGGCCTGTGCCCTGATGGGTATCGAGGCGATCCTGGCCTATGCGCTGCCCACGTTCCTCCAGCAGTTTTCTCCCCAGCTGCTCCAGCTTGAGTTCTTCCGGTCGATCATCCAGGCGCTCCTGGGAACGGACGTTGGCGATATGCTCAGCCCCGACGCGCTGCACGCGATCGCATGGGCCCACCCGGTGGTTCTGACGATCCTCTGGGCCCATGCGATCGTCTTCTTTACCCGTCTGCCCGCGGGCGAAATCGACCGGGGAACGATCGACGTCTTTCTCGGTCTGCCCGTGTCGCGATGGCGTGCGTACGCCTGCGACCTGGCTGTCTTCCTGACCTCGGGGCTTGTCGTGATCAGCCTGGGTCTTCTGGGCTGCTTCCTGGGCGGCCTTGCGGTCGGGCCGGAGAATCGTCCGCGTCCGCAGCACATTCTGCTTGTCGTGGTGAACCTCTACTGCCTGTACCTGGCGGTGGGGGGGTTGTCGGCGCTCGTGTCATCGCTCAGCGAAAACCGGGGCCGGGCGGTGGCACTCGTCTTTGGGATGTTGGTAGCGTCCTTTCTCTTGAACTTCCTGGCCCAGCTCTGGCCACCGGCGGCCCGCGTGGCATTTCTGAGCCTGATGAACTACCACCAACCCCTGCTGGTGCTGCGGGAAGCCGGCTCGGGCATCTGGCCGTTGGCGGACATGACGGTGCTGACGCTCACCGCCGCCTTCACCTGGACCGCGGGCGGGGTCTGCTTCGCGCGGCGCGATATATGTACTTGCTAGGACTTTTTAGAGCGCTTCGTACGGCCTCCGGCCGACACTCGCTCTGGTACGCGGCGGCGAATTCATCCGCCGCCGCTGATCGAACGCTCTCTTGAGTACTCCGTAGCGGCCTCGAATTCATTCGCGGCGGCTAACCGGACGTTGCATTGCTGTGGCGGCTACGCTTGGACGCAAACTGCACTAGCTCTTGGCGGCCAGATACTGCTGAATCATGGCCTCCAGTCGTGCTTCCGAGTCGCTGCCAAAGCCCACCGACTGGTACATGAGCCGGCCATCCGGCCCGATGACAAAGAACGCAGGGATTCCCCGGATCTGGTACTGCACAGTGATCGAGTCGCCATCGATGAGCTGGGGGAAGGTGATCCCATACTGTCGGGCGAAGGCGACGGCATCCACGTCCGGCCTGTCCCGACAATGGACGCCGAGGAAGACCACGTCCTGGTCGCGGTATCGGGTATGCAATCTCTGCAGCGAGGGCATCGAGTTCTGGCAATTCGGGCACCGGCTGGCCCAGAAGTCCAGTATCACCAGCTTACCGCGGTAGTCCGAGAGCGAGTGTTCCCTGCCGTCGCCTCCCAAAAGCGTGAACTCCGGAGCGAATGTGCCAACGTTCATCATCGGCGGCGGCCGTTTGCCCACCGTCTCGACGCGGTAGTCACGCGGCGGCTCGATCTTGAAGCTCGAATCATCAACGGCAACATCGACCCGGAGCTTTCGAAGTGTCAACACGGACCTGACGGTGATGCCGCTGGCGGAGAGGTACCGCCGCTCGAAACGGCGGGGCAGGTGGTCCTGGACCGAGATGTACCACGTCACCCCTGTTTGGGACGTCTCACCGGGAATCACGACGACATGGCAGGGCACGCCGTCGACGCTCTGCGTCGCACCATCAAGGACAGCGGCCGACTGCATCTGAGCGTAAAAGGGTTCCACCGCAACCAGCTCATCGAGGATCAGGGACCCTCCGGCCCCGCGGAAGAGCGCCTCACCCCCGTAGAGGACGTCAGCGACAAGAGCGGTCCGAGCCTTGGGCCGAAGCCTGACAACGGTCTGCCCATCGTAGGCGACCTGGAACGGCTCGCTGTCACCGCGATCTGATCGGCTGATTTGTCCGGACACCGCAATGCGTCCACCGATGGGATCCGTGTAATCGAACCTGGCGAGCACGACGTGCCCGGTCACAACTCGATGGGAGGTGCCGCCGCGGATCTGGGCCTCCGCCTCATAGCGTGCCGACCGGAGGGCCAGCGTCGCTTCCGCCGCGTCCCGCAGGACCTCGCGGGCGTCGTCAACTGATTGGGCGGTGGACGAAGACCCGAGGACCAACGGACCCACCGCCGCCGCCAAAAAGAGAGTCGTTCGTTTCATTGAAGTATGAGCCTCTGCGAGCGGATGGAACCCGGACACTTCTGCGGCCGGGGACGGGCGTTTCCTCCACATGACACCAGCGATCGAGTATATCCTCTGCCAATGTCGCAGGCCCTCAATCATCTGCTCATCGGAGGTGTTCTTGCCGCCGCCGGGGCGTGTTGGGGTTGCCGTTTAGGCGCTGGCGGCCAGCGCAGCGCCGAACCGTTTAAGCGAGCCGGTTCTGGCGAGCTCACCGCCGCCTCGCGGATCCCGGAAGCAATATCACTTCTCGCCACGCCGCTTTTTCGACCGCAACTGGGGCCTGCGTCCCGTGCCCATCGCGACGAGGAGCTGAAGCTGGCCGGGACGCGTTACCGGCAGACGCCCCGGGATGAGGGGACGATCATCTGGCTCGGCCGGCGGCTGGCCTATCTCGGTCGCTACCACCAGGCGATCGCTGTCTATACCGACGGACTGTCCCGCCACCCCGACAGCTACAAGCTGCTTCGGCATCGCGGGCATCGATACCTCACGGTCCGCCGTCTCGATGACGCCATTTCGGACCTCACTCGCGCAGGCCGGCTCATCCAGGGCGTACCGGATGAGTTCGAGCCCGACGGTCTGCCCAACCCCCGCAACATCCCCAGAAGCACGAGCCACACGAACATCTACTACCACCTCGGACTCGCCTGGTACCTCAAGGGCCGGTTCGAGCAGGCATTGGTGGCATACCGCCGGTGCCTGGAGTACTCAGCAAACGACGACATGCGTTGCGCGACCTCTTATTGGCTGTACGTGACCCTCCGCCGTCTGGGGCGCGATCGGGAGGCCGCGGCCGTGCTCGAGCCCATCGGCGCCGACATGGACATCATCGAGAACTTCACCTACCACGAGCTCCTCCTGATGTTCAAGGGCGCCCGATCAATCCCGCAGGTGCTCGGCTCGCTTTCGGCAGAGTCCATCGATGACGCCACCGGACGTTACGGCGTCGGCGCGTGGCACCTCGTCAACGGCGAGCAGGAGACGGCGCTTGAGATCTTCCAAGGGATTACCTCGGGGCCGTCCTGGCCCGCCTTCGGCTACATCGCCGCCGAGGCGGAGCTCGCCCGCTCTGGGCAAGAGAATGCGGTCGGCACACCTGCGGCTGACAGCTGATAGCTGACAGCCCGTTTCTGGGTGGCTGTGACGGAGTCCGCCGCAGGCGGACGACGCCACGGTTGGTCCGTTGACGCCAAGCGGCGAGTAGGCCCGGAGGCTTGCGCCCCCAGGCCTCTCACAGAACCGGACTTGTGGACCACACATCCGGCTCTTCAGGTCAAGATCTCGGTCAGCCGAACAGCGCAAGCTGCTCGCCCGAGACCCGCAAGGGCGGATTGAGACTGCCCGGGCGGCCGGTTCATGCACTTCCGTGAACCGCTTCCGTTTCATCCTGATCGACCTCCAAAAAGAGGCCGAATTTTCGCCCAATCCCTCGCCTTCTGCCTGGATCAGGATTCGGGTCTAAGCGCAGATGACGGGGCTCGCGGCGCGTCGTGCGGGTGTGCTGACGGCTGCCTGGAACGGTCGACGGTCGAGCGCAACGGCCATCGGGCGGCGGACGCCGGAGACCGCGAAACGGTTGTGACCAACGACGTGCCGGAGCCCCGTCCGAATGTCGTCGTCGGTGACCTCGGCTCCCAAGAGGCGAAGCGCCAGGTTGCACCCCGGCGTCCGCATCGCCCACCCCTTGGGCCTGTTGACGCCCATCAACGGCAGGTACTTCAGGTGCGTGCCGTAGATGTAGGAGCCGTCCGCCTTGCGGCAGGCGCGGACGCACCTGAACCCCAGGGTCCTCCGCAGTCCTCGGCAGGACACTTCCTGCGGCCGGCGGACCCGGATAAGACCCTAGTGGTGCCCTGGCCAGGGGCGGGCAGGCTAAGACTTGCTCCGGGCCGTGTGAGTCCTGAGGGGCGTGGCCGTGGGACCCGGGGGCGCGGAGGTGTGACAGTTGCTGTTGAGAACCGATTCGGGTGAATCCCGGAGCCTCACCGCCGGTGAAACCTTCCAGGGCCTGCTAGAATAAGCGACCCCATCCGAGGAGTTGAGATCTGGAAAGGAGTGGACCGGGCCGAGATTTCCCCGCCCCAGGTGACGATCGGCCGTTGGACCTCCCCGCCGTAGCTTCCGCTGCATCACCCCGCCCCGTTTCCAAGGAGAGCATCATGTTGTTTAGCAGGACTGCAATCGCGGGCGTCCTCGCCCTGTTGATTCCGACCGTCTGTATGGCCGGTGACGACGAGACCCTCACCATCGGCGACAAGGCCCCCGACATCGACATCGCCCACTGGCTGAAGGGCGACCAGGTCAAGGCCTTCGAAGACGGCAAGGTCTACGTGATGGAGTTCTGGGCGACCTGGTGCGGGCCGTGCCGGGCCAGCATGCCCCACATCAGCGAGCTCCAGGAGAAGTACAAGGACTACGACGTCACGGTCATCGGCGTGAGCGACGAGGACCTCCAGACCGTCGTCAAGTTCCTCTGCGAGACCGGCAAGGAAGAGACCCTCTGGAACGACAAGATCCAGTACACGCTGGCGACCGACCCCGATCGCTCGGTGTACAAGTCGTACATGAAAGCGGCCGCGCAGCGCGGCATCCCCACCGCCTTCATCGTCGGCAAGGACCAGCGGATCGAGTGGATCGGACACCCGATGGGAATGGACGAGCCGCTGGACGACGTGGTCCGCGACAACTGGGACCGGGAGGTGGCCAAGGTCAAGTTCGAGGAGCAAATCGCCAAGACCCGGGAGATGATGAAGTACCAGCGCCGCATCAAGGAGGCGACCGACGAGGGCGACTGGGACGGGGCAATCAAGGCGGTCAACGAGCTGACCGAGATCAACGAGAGCCACTTCCAGTACAAGGCCTCGCTCTTCCGCTCGATGCTCATCAAGTGCGAGGACACCAGCCGCACCTATGGCTTCGGCCGTGAGATTGCGAAATCGCACTGGGACGAGGCGATGTTCCTGAACCAGATCGCCTGGTTCACCGTCGATGAGAAGGAGGTCAAGAAGCGGGACTTCAAGTTCGCCCTGGAGACCGCCCTGCGGGCCAACGAGCTGACCGAGGGCAAGGACGCCGCGATCCTCGACACGGTGGCCCGGGTCTACTACGAGAGCGGTGTAGCGTCGGCGATCAATTGGCAGAAGAAGGCCGTCAAGCACGCCGAGGAGACGCCCTTCGAAGAGGAGCTCAAGAAGACGCTCGAGAAGTACGAGGCGGAAGCCGAGGACAACTGACGCGCCCACCCGACACCAAGAACACGAGGTCCGCCCCACTGGGGCGGGCCTTTTCTTACGCGATCTCGACCTCCCGGCGGTCGGCGGCGGCCCAACTCCTGGTCGAGCGGCGGGTGGATCTGGTTGGTCTGGACACTGCCAGCCTCGAGAACGTCGCCTACCTCCAGACGCTTCCTCCCCGCGGGCCCACTGTGCTTGCCCTGCTCCCCAAGATTGACGGTGGAACAGGGGCGCCCTGCCGCATCATCGCGATCCTTCCCTGAATCAGGGCGAGAAACAGGAACAAAAAAGCTCCGATAGTCATTGCGCCCTCAACGATGGTCGGATCGTATCGCGTATGCTGTCCCCCCCGGGATCGGGAAGAGACAGCCGACCCCGCCTATTGTTGCTTGATGGCCCGTTCCGCCGGCGGAACGTCCCCGTGCAAGGGCGTCAGTGCCGGTGCCCCCGCTTGGGCGCGAAGTAGAAGCATAAGGAGAAGCCAGCCATGATGCCGATGGTCGAGTACCGCCTGACGAGAGTGCCCGCCGCGATCGCGGTGATGGTCGCACTCGGTGTGGCCACAGCCACTGCCCCCAGCCAAACCGAGGTCCCGGCCGAGCTTGCCAAGAAGATGGACAAGGCCAAGGACGAGGCGAAAAAAAAGGACAAGCCCGAGTTTCCCAAGTTCGAGGATGTCGCCAAGGACTACAAGAAAGTCATCTCGACCGTGGACGGCAAGAGCCTCTACACACTCTACACGAGGAAGAAAGATGGGCAGGTCCTCGCCGAGCTGCCCAGCGGCTTCGCGAACCAAAAGCTGTTCATCGCCTACAACATTGCAGGCGGGAGCCTCTTTGCGGGCATCCAAGTCAACGATCAGTACGCCTACTGGAAGCGGTTCGACAAGAAGCTCGCCCTGATCGAGCCGAACTTCGCGGTCCGCACCTCCGGAGACCTGGAGTCCCAAAAGGGCCTTGCCCGCGTCTTTACCGACCGCGTGCTGCTGGAGGTGCCGATCGAGTGCATGGGTCCCGGCGGCGGGCCGGTGATCGACATGGACGCCCTGCTTGTGGGGCAGGCCTCCAAGTTCTTCGGCCGCAGATTGCGCGGCTTCAACAAGGGCCTCATCAACATCACCAAGGCCAAGGCGTTCCCCGAGAACGTGGAGCTGGCCTTCGAGGTGCCCGACAAGTCGGGACGGCTGGTGACATTGCGATATTCGATCAGCCTGCTCCCGGAGAAGACCGGCTACACGGTCCGCAAGGCAGACGCCCGCGTGGGGTACTTCACGACCACCCATCTGGATCTGGCCAAGCCCGGCGAGTACGACCCCTACGTCCGCTACATCAACCGCTGGAACCTGGAGAAGGCCGACCCGAAGCTGAAACTCAGCCCTCCCAAGCGGCCCATCGTTTTCTACCTGGAGCACACGGTACCGGTCCGCTACCGCCGCTGGGTCAGAGAGGGGCTGCTGGAGTGGAACAAGGCCTTCGAGAAGATCGGCGTCATCAACGCCATCGAGGTCTACCAGCAGGATGCCCGGACCAAGGCCCACATGGACAAGGACCCGGAGGACGTACGCTACAACTTCCTCCTGTGGACCAACGCTCCGATCGGCTTCGCGATCGGCCCGAGCCGCGTCGATCCGCGGACCGGCCAGATCCTCGACGCCGACATCGTGATGTCCGAGGCGTTCATTCGCAGCTGGGCCCGCGCCTGGCGGGAGATGATCCCCGAGATCGCGATCGAGGGGTTCGGTCCGGAGACGCTCACCTGGCTGGCCGAGCATCCCAACTGGGATCCCCGGGTGCGGCTGGCACCTCTGATTGAGCGACGGCAGGTCATGGAGCGCATCGCACGGCAGGCCGCCAACGGGGCCGTCCACCCGGCCCAGACGGCGGACCCGACGCTTCTCGGTGACGAGGCCTTCGACGGCCTCAGCGACCGGATCAGCCAGGTCAACGGCGCGTGCATGTATACCCAGATGAGGACGCTGGACCTGGCGATGTTCCGGTTGCACCGTGACTTCTTCACAGAGCTTGCCAGGGGTGACAATGGCCCGGGCGAGGAGGACGAGGAAGAGGGTGATCTCCTGGACGGCGTGCCGGAGTCGTTCATCGGACCGCTGCTCAAGGATGTGATCATGCACGAGGTCGGCCACACGCTCGGCCTGCGGCACAACTTCAAGGCCTCGACCATCCACTCGATCCAGGAGATCAACACCGAGGAGTTCAAGGGCCGTCCCCAGACCGGCTCGGTGATGGACTACAACCCCATCAACGTGAACTTCGACGACGGGCCCGTCCAGGGTGACTGGACGATGGTCACGATCGGGCCCTACGACGAGTGGGCGATTCAGTACGGCTACAGCCTCGAGAAGGACCTCAAGCCGATCCTCGCCAGGGTTTCGGAGGGCACGCTTCCCTACGCGACCGACGAGGACACCTGGGGCCCCGACCCGCTGGCGAGGCGGTTCGACTACGGATCGGATCCCCTGGATTTCGCCGATAGCCAGATGCGGCTCATTGCCCACTTGCGGAAGGACATCCTCGAGCGCGTCGTCAAGGAGGGCGACAGTTGGCAGAAGGCCCGGAATGCGTACCTGCTCCTGCTCCACCGGCACATCGGCGCCGTCAGCATCGCGGCCAACTGGCTCGGCGGGTCCTACGTAAACCGTGACCGCAAGGGTGATCCGGGCGACCGCGATCCGGTGATCACGGTGCCTGCGGCCAAGCAGCGTCGCGCGCTGAAGTTTGTGATCGACAATGCCTTCAGCGACGAGGCTTTCGGACTTACACCGGAGCTGCTGGCCAAGATGACCGTCGACAAGTGGTGGGACCCCGGGGGAAGACACTTGATCTTCGAGGACCCCAGCTGGCCGGTGCACGACCGCATCATCGCCATCCAGGCCGCGGCCATCACCATGATCATGAACCCCACCACGCTGCGGCGGGTCTTCGACAACGAGTTCCGCCTCCCGTCCAACGAGGACGCCTTCACGCTCCCTGAGATCATCCACGGGGTGACCGATTCGATCTGGTCCGAGCTCGACAATACCTACAACGGAACCTACACCGTCCGCCAGCCGATGATCTCGAGTTTGCGGCGCAACCTTCAGGCGGAGCACCTCGAGCGGCTGATCGACCTGACGATGACCGATACCTGGTTCGGGGCGTCCGCCAGGCCGATCTCGAACCTGAGCCTCTTCAAGCTGCGCCAGCTCAATGGCAAGATCCAAGAGACGCTGGATCAGGCCGGCTACCGGATCGACCTTTACAGCCTCGCCCACCTCACCGAGGCCAAGGTGCTGATCGAAGAGGTGCTCAACGCGCAGTACATTCGCAACCTCGACGACATCCGGATCCGGATGACGCTGCCGTCATTCTTCTTTGAGCCGCAGGGAGGCGAAGATCCGGATCACTGAACGATTCGGCTCTGCATTAAGATCAACGACAGGCCGCCCCGGAGGGGCGGCTTTTTTGTTATTTCGAGCGCTCCGTAGCGGCCTCCGGCCGCACACTCGCTCTGGTACGCGGCGGCGAATTCGATCCGCCGCCGCTGATCGGCTCCACTCATTAATCGCCGAATCCCCCCTTACGCGGCACGATCGATGAACCCGGTCTTGAGTGTCCTCGTCTCACCGGTGTGAAGGATTATGGCGACAAGGTCGCCGGAGTGCTCGCCCCTGCCCATCTCAATGCGGACTGGTCCGTCCATATCCTTGTGGAAGATGGTCCGGGCGGTGTCAAGGATGATCTCGACGCTACTAAAGATCTTCTTGCGCACCTCGAGGGTGAGTGGCGTGGAGTCGGGTTCCACCGCAAGTAGCTCGCGGATTTCGGCCTGCCGCTGCTCGATTTCGGAAGTCAAATCCTTGATCTGGCCGGCAATCCGGAGCGCGGCCTCGCGGGCGCTGCCACGTATGCTCTTGAGCCGGCCCTGAAAGGGCCGAAACGCCTCGCTGTGCTCCTGAAGCTGCTCCCGTGCCCGGATGATCCGGGCCTCCATGTCCGCGACCGCCTGCGCCCGGCCGTCTCCGGAGCGAACTCGGATGACGGTTCGCTTTTGTCCGTTGCTGCCCAGCGTACCCACAACAGATCCGCCACCACAGGTGATCTCGCCACCCGCGACCACGCCCTGGGGTATCAGAAACTTCCCCCCGCAGCGAATCTCACTGTCGAAGCAGTACTTCGCAATGGAGATGTCGCCGCCGGCCTCGAGCCGGCACCCGTTGGCGAATCGGCAGCTTATCTGATCACCCGCAACCACCCGTCCCTTGTGCTGCCCAAGGATTCCGGTGCGGACGGTCACGCTCTTGCCCGCCTCGATCGTCGCGCCTTCGACCGCACCGTTGATGAGGACGTTCTTGGGGGTCACCAGCTCAAAGCCAGTGACGACATCCTTGTCGACGACGATATCCCCTTCGAAGTCGATGTTGCCCGATCGGAAGCTGACATCGCTTCGCACGGTGAGCTGAGGATCAACGCGAACGCTGCGGTTCTTGTAGTGGTACTGTCCCGCCTCAGTCGCGCTGAGGGTAAGACCGTCCTGGGACTTCAGGACGTTGGGCCCAAGCGTGATATCCGGCCATTTTCCGGGCGTCGCGGAGACTGTATGGCCCAGGACATCGCGACCGTCCTTATGCGGGGTGGGCGGCACGATCCGGAGAATCGCCTCCCCCTTCTTGACCATCCCCAAGACGTTGCGATCGTAGTGGCTGACGTTTCCCTGCTCGTCCACGCTCAGGGCGTTGGCCGCAACGAGGTCCACCACGCTCCCGTCGGTCCCGTGAACCGGCGGGACCCCTTTGACGATGACCACCGGGCCCTCCGGAACGTTTCCGGTCCGCAGGGCCTGGATCAGCCGCCCGATCCGTTCGTCATCGGCCTCATCGCACACGATCGATTCCGCCTCGAAGGCGGCGGCGATCTCGGGGCCGGTGATCTCATCGGCGCCGGCTGGACGCACGGTCAGGAGCACGCTCATCTTGTCAGGAGCGATGGTGATCGAGAAGGGAGCTTGGCCTGCCTGTTCCATGGGTGCGTCGTGGGCTCCCGAGTCGGTTCTTGAGCGACCCCGCCGCCGGTACGCCGGTCGGCCGGGACAGCCTCTGGCGTGCGGCCGCAGCCGCCCCTGTCCACGTCGACCTTTGTGAGAAGGTGAATGAGCGTAAACGCGACGGCGGTCTACAAGGCCGGGTGCTCGCGCGAAGCAGGCAATCCGGGCGTGGCGCCGATGCGATTATCGGAAAGAGATTGGCTGCAGTTGAAAGGGGATCAGGGGTTCGGGGTTCGGGGTTCAGGGGTAGATGTTCATCGCTTTCCCGAACCCTGAACCCCGAACCCCCCTCCACCGATCGACCGACCGGGGCTTCACTTCGCTCAGCCCCAGCCACCCGCAGCTTGTCGACAGCTGACAGCCTCTTTCAGGGGCACGGACCCCAGTTGG
>JADFKZ010000099.1 GCA_022564665.1 Planctomycetota bacterium
TCCCGATCACGATGTCGGTGCCGAAGTACTCCTGGGCGATCATCGACGAGTACAGGCTGGACGACCTGTTCTCCGCGGAGTTCTCCGGGCCCGAGTCGGGGATGTGGCCCAGGAAGGGGTCGGCCCGTCGGTTGATCAGCCCCGGGATTGGGAGCTTGCCCTTGTGCTCGTTGGCGAAGGTGAGGAACGACTGGTGGATCTCCTTCATCTGGGCGGAGTCCTTCATCGACCTGGCGTTCCTCTGGGCCGTCGCCAACGCCGGCAGCAGCAGGCCCACGAGCAGGGCGATGATGGCGATCACCACCAACAGTTCGATAAGGGTAAAGCCTTTGATTCGATTCATGGTCTGGTCTCCAATGAGGGGATGGATGAGTACGGAAAGAAAGACGAGTACCGAACGAGAAACGCAACCGCGGAAAGATTGATAAGCGATCAGCCTGAGGCGGGCCGGCACTTCAGCGGAGTCTGGGGGCGGTGTTTGCCGGGGGTACGCCGGGTGCGGTTCCCACCCAGCCTCAGCTGGCTGGAGCTGAACGGCACACGGTCACTGATCCCGAAGCCTGCCGCCGGCGGAAACCACTGCCGGCTCCTTCGCGTCCGTCAATTGTCGACCTGTGCGGCAGGGATGATGTGCCGGAGGACCCGGCGAATGAGGGCGGTATGTCGAGGACGTATGATGACGCCGCAATCGGTCATGGCGGCCACACGACCGCCTGTCTGAGAATACTACGCTTTGGCGGCACGTCAAGTTCCGAGAATCCGCCCGGGGCAAAAAAAGCCGCCCCGGCACCCAGCCAGACGCGGCCCTGCTCATGAGCAACGTCCAGAAACGCATGAAGGAGTTGGGGGTGAGCCTACCGACCGCCCCGGCACCGGTGGCGGCGTACCTGCCGGCGGTTCGGGTGGGGGATCTGGTCTTTGTCAGCGGCCAGATCCCCTTCGACGGCGGTCGTCTGGTCGCCAGCGGCCCGGTCCCCTCCGAGGTGGTGGTCCAGGACGCCACCCGGGCCGCCCGTCAATGCGTGCTCAACGCGCTGGCCGTGCTTGCCGGAGAGCTTCAGGGGAATCTGGATCGGGTGCGGCGGATCGTGAGGCTCGGGGTCTTCGTGGCCTCCGATCCGGGCTTTACCGATCAGCCCACCATTGCAAACGGAGCGAGTGAGCTTCTGGTGGAGATCTTCGGGGATGCCGGCCGCCACGCCCGGGCCGCGGTGGGCTCGGTCGCCCTGCCGCTGGGAGCGACGGTCGAGGTGGAGATGGTCGCCCAAGTGGAGTAGGGCTGTCGAGGACGATTGGGGTTCGGGGTTCGGGAAGGGGGCGACCCTCCACTCCTGAACCCCGAACCATATTCTCTTCTCCGCGGACCTCTTCCGCCCTCCGCGGTGAATCTTCGCCTTCTTCCGGCTAGCTGTGATGGAGTCTCGATCGCATCGGGACGACGCCACGGTTGGTCCGTCCACGCGAAGACCGGGCCTTCGCTTCGCTCAGCCCCAGCCACCCAGAGTTTGCTGACAGCGGAGAGCCCTCTTCACGCCAGCGCCGGGTGGTGCGGCAGTGATTCCTGGAGCTTTTTGTAGTCGGCGAGGAACTTCTGAAGGCCCACGTCCGTCAGCGGGTGCTTCATCACCTGCTGGATCACCTTGAATGGGGCGGTGGCGACATCGGATCCCATGAGGGCCGCCTGCACCAGGTGCTGCGGGTGGCGGATCGAGGCCGTCAGGATCTTCGTCTTGTACCCGTAGTTGTCGTAGATCTGCCGGATCTGCTGGACGATCTCCATGCCGTCGCCGCCAACGTCATCGACCCTTCCCACGAAGGGGCTGATGAGAAACGCGCCCGCCTTGGCGGCCATCAGGGCCTGGAGGGGCTGGAAGCACAAGGTCATGTTGATCCTGATCTTTTGGTCGCTGAGTGTCTTGCACGCCTGAAGTCCGGTTTCGATGCACGGAAGCTTGACGACGATGTTGTCGGCGATCTGGGCCAGCGCCAGCCCTTCGGACACCATCGGCTCGTGCTCGGTGGCGACAACCTCGGCGCTCACCGGGCCGCGGACCACCCGGCAGATCTCTTCGAGGCGGGTCTGGGAGTCGGTCCCTTCCCTGGCGAGAAGGCTCGGGTTGGTCGTGACACCGTCCAGAATGCCCAGGGCCGCCGCCTGCTGGATCTCGTCGAGGTTGGCCGTGTCGATGTAGATGTCCATGGGTCAATTGTACCAAAGTCGCCTCTCAGGAAAGCAGCATCACCAGCACAACCGCGTTTACCAGCAGGCTCACGATCAACCCCCCGATCAGCACGATCATGAAGGCGGTGGAGTCGAGAGGGCCGCGCTTCGCGCGGCGGAGGTTTCCACCCGCGGGCATGACGGTCGCTCCCGACGCCGCCGGAGCTGCATCGGTCAGTTCGAGGCTGCGATGAGCGAAGTGCGGCGGCGCCCCCTGGGCGATGAGCTTCAGGTCGTGGAGCAGGTCGGCCTCGCTGTGGTAGCGGTCCCTGGGGTCCTTGGCCATCATCATTTCGATGACCTGCGCGCTGCCGGCGGAAAGCTTGGGGTTGATGTGATCCGGTGGGGTCAGCTCGGCCTTGAGGTGCTTGTGCATGACCGCCGAGGGGTTCTTGCCCTCAAAGGGCACTCGCCCTGTGACCATGTGGTAGAAGGTCGCACCGAGCCCGTAGATGTCTGCGGCGGGGCCGATGGTGACCTCGCCGCGGATCTGCTCGGGGCTGATGTAGTAGGGGGTGCCGTAGGCTCGGCCCGCCTCGGCCTCCGCGGCTTCCGTGTCGCTCATCGCCCGGGCGAGACCGAGGTCGGCCAGCTTCACCGATCCCCCGGTGGCCAACATGATGTTCTTGGGTTTGATGTCGCGATGGATGAAGCCCCGCCTATGGGCGTGCCGCAGCGCGTTGGCCACCTGCCTGACGATCCTGATCGCCTCGTCCTCCTTGATCCTTTTGACCTTCCTGATCAGGTCGTGGACGGTTTGACCGTCCACGTACTCCATGACGAAGTAGTGGTGGTCGCCTGCCCTCCCCACGTCGTATGCGTTGACGATGTTGGGATGATTCAGCTGGGCGGCCGCCCTGCCTTCCTTATAGAACCGCTCAATGAAGTTGGGGCTCGCCGAGAGCTTTGGCGGCAGCACCTTGATCGCCACAAGTCGGTCGAGGCTCAGCTGCCGGCCCAGGAAGACCGTGGCCATCGCCCCCGCCCCGAGCTTCTTCATGATCTCGTACCCGGGGATGTGTTCGGTTGACTTCTTGGCCTCGAACTCGCTTTTCACGCGGGCAAGCTGGCGCGGCGTGACGAACTGCTTGGTCACGAGCAGGTCGGCGAGCGTCTGCGGCCGCTCGTTCTGGGCGGACTCCTGACGAAGGGCGTGGCACAGCTCGACCTCCTCGGCCGTCGCCAGCCCGGTGCGGACGACCAGCTTGCCGAGCATGGTCTCGAAGCCGCCGGTTGACCCCTCTCCCGACCCCATCTCCGGTGCCTGCGAGCCGCCGGAGCCGGGTTTGCTCTCGCCGGCGGTGCCGGCATCGACCGGCTGCGTCGAGCCTTCACTGGATTCGGCCAGCTTCAGCGGCGCGAGGTCGTCGTCGGCTTCCGGTCTTTGCTTTGGCGGCGGTGTCCTCGTCACGGTTCTCAGGCTTCTGGTACTGGAACTTTCGTCCATAAGAATACCAATCGCAACGCCCCGGGCCGACGGCCCAGGTCGTCTGTTGGCCATTCCACGCAGCGGTGATCGGCCCCGCCGGCCCTGCCCGGTACCCTCACAGCAGTTCGATACGTCACCGGGGCCGAATCGGTTCCCAGACCCGACTCCAGCCCTTACCATCCCAAGAGAGCCCTGGGCCCAATCGGCGATGGTCGAGCCCGAGAGAATCCTGATCGTCAGGCCCAGCGCTCTGGGCGACGTCTGCCGCTCGGTGCCGGTTCTGGCGACACTGCGGCGCGCGTTTCCGGGGGCGACGATCGACTGGGTGGTGCAGGCAGAGTTCGCCCCCGCGATCGCGGCGCACCCGGCGCTCGACGAAGCGGTTGGTTTCCCGCGGGAGCGGTTTGCGCGGTGGTGGCTCAGCCGGGCCGTTGTCAGGGAGATGGCCGGCTGGTTCGCCGAGCTTCGCCGCCGCCGCTACGACCTGGTCTTCGATTTTCAGGGCCTCGGCCGCAGCGGGCTGATCACGTGGGCCACCGGGGCCCGGCGCCGCGTCGGCCACCGGGGAGCGCGGGAGCTGGCGTGGCTGGGCTACACCGTCCGGCATCCCCCGCCGCCACGCGCCCACACCGTCAGGCGGATGATGTCGCTGCTCGAGGCCGAGGGCCTTGAGCCGATCTACGACATGAGGCTCTACGTTTCCCAGGCCGATCAAGACTGGTGGCGCACGCAGCACAGCCGGCTGATCTCGGGACGGGAGTATGTCGTCGTGGCTCCAACGAGCCGGTGGCCGAGCAAGCGCTGGCCGCAGCCGTTCTGGTCGAGCCTCATCGGGCCGCTCATTGACCGGGGTTTTGGGGCGGTGGTCATGGTGGGCTCGCCCGCGGAGCGTCCGCAGGTGGATGCGATCTCGCGCGGCCGGGATGCGGGGGACCTCATCGATCTCGTCGGCGCGACCACCGTCGGCCGGACGATGGCGGTCGTGGCCGGCGCCGGCCTGGTCATCGCCAACGACTCCGCGCCGCTGCACATGGCGGTCGGATTCGGCCGGCGGTGTATTGGTCTTTACGGCCCGACCGATCCGGAGCTGGTGGGGCCCTTCAGCGTGCCTGACGCGGTGATCGGCGCGCGGCGGAGGCCGGCGGGCGTCAATTACAAGGACCTGTTGGCGGGGGACGGGCTGATCGCATCGATCAGGCCGGCCGAGGTGCTGGGCCGCGTTGACCGGATGCTCGCGGGGGGCGGGCCGTGACCGGTCCCCTGCCGGGGTATCTGGCTCCTGTGACCCTTCCCGCGTCGTTTGTCTATGGCCGTGTCGTCGCCGCCAGGAACCGACGTTTCGATCGCGGTCGCGGTGTCGGGTCAGTGGGGCTTCCGGTGATCTCCGTCGGCAACCTCACCCTGGGGGGGACGGGCAAGACACCGATGGTGATCTGGCTCGCCGAGCGTCTGGCCGCCGCCGGCCGGCGCCCGGTGATCGCGATGCGGGGCTACGGTGCCCCCAGGGGGCTCGCCGGCTCCAGCGACGAGGGGGCGGTCTACGCCCAGCGGCTGCCCGACGTCCCGGTCTTGGCCGATCCGGACCGCCTCGGCGCCCTGCGCGATTTTCTCAAGCGCGCCAAAGAGATTGACTGCGTCCTGCTCGACGACGGGTTCCAGCACCGGCGGGTTCGACGCGAGTTGGACCTGGTCCTGATCGATGCCTCCCGCGGGACGCTTCGCGACCGGCTTTTTCCCGCCGGGTTTCTCCGCGAGCCTCCGGCGAGCCTGCGACGGGCTGATGCGGTCATCGTCACCCATGCTCAGGCTGTGGACGATTCGATGGCGGGCGAAATCGCCGGCCACCACACCAGGCCCCCGATCGCGTGGTCGCGGCACGTCTGGAGCGCGGTTGTCGTCTACGCCGGCGGCGGTCCACCGGCACGGGAGGAGGTGGGCTGGCTGCGCGGCAAGCGCGTGCTGACGCTCCTTGGCTTGGGCAATCCCGGGCCCGTTTTTAAGCAGCTGGAAGCGGTGGGCGCCGTGGTCACCGCCAACATTCCAGCTCGCGACCACGAGCCCTACGATCGGGCGCGGATGGCGCTCGCCAGGACGCTCTCGGAGGGGGTGGACGCGTTGGTGATGACGGCCAAGGACTGGGTCAAGGCCCGGCACCTGATAGACTTGCCGACCTGGCCGGTCCCCATTGTGGTGCCCCGACTCGAGATCGAGGTCTTTTGCGGTGCCCAGGAGCTTGAGCATCTCCTGGGCAGAGCTTTTTCCGGGGCGTGATCCATGTCCACGCTTCTGAAACGTCTGGAGACCTACGCGCCCTTCAGGGCGATGGTGGTCGGCGACTACATGCTCGATCAGTGCGTCTACGGGGCGGCGGAGCGGCTCAGCCACGATGCACCGGTTCCTGTTCTCAAGGCGAGCCGGTTCGAGGACTCCCCCGGCGGCGCGGCCAACGTCGCGCTGGCCTTGAGGGAGCTCAAGGCCGACGTGCTGTGCTTCGGCGTGGTGGGCGCGGATCCCGAGGGGCGGATCCTCAGCGAAAAGCTTGCAGCGGCTGGCTGCGACATCCACGGCCTCATCGAGGACGCCGGCCGTCCCACCACGATCAAACGGAGCATGATCGGACTGGCCCAGCACCGCCACCCGCAGAAGATGTTCCGGGTCGATCTGGAGGCTTCCGAGCCACTGTCGGAGCAGATGGCCGGGCGTCTTGGCAGCCTGATCGCCGATCGCCTCGACGATGTGGACGTGGTGTGCGTGGAGGATTACGACAAGGGCGTCTGTACGGCGGCGTTGTGTCGGCGGCTGATTGAGGCGTGCCGGAAGCGGGGCACCCGCGTTCTCATTGATCCCGCCGCGATCTCGGAGTTCTCCAAGTACCGCGGAGCGACCGTCATCACCCCCAACCGCTCCGAAGCGGAGCTGGCGACGGGGCTCGACACGCCGCTGGAGGCCTCCGAGGCTCACAATATCCAGCTGGCATCGATGCTCCTTGGGGACCTGGACCTTGACGTTGTGGTGCTTACCCTCGACCGGCAGGGGGCGCTTCTTATGGAGCGCGGCGGGGAGGCGCTGTTCGTCGGGACCGTTGCCAGATCGGTCTACGACGTCACCGGGGCCGGCGACATCGTCCTGGCCGCCCTCGCGGCTGCGGCCGCCAACGGGTTTCCATGGCCCGACGCGGTGAAGTTCGCCAATGCGGCGGCGGGTCTGGAGGTGGAGGTGTTCGGGGCGCGGCCGATCCCCTTCGTGCGTCTGCAACGGGAGCTGTTGGCGCAGTCGCAGCGGCTTCACGGAAAGACGCGAACGCTCCCGGAGCTTCTCGTGGAGCTGGGCGTGCACCGGCACGCCGGCGAGACGATCGTTTTCACCAATGGATGCTTTGACGTGCTTCACGCCGGGCACGTCGGGTATCTGGCCGAAGCGAAGCGGTTGGGGGACGTTCTCGTCGTCGCCGTCAACTCCGACGGGCAGGTACGGAGGCTCAAAGGCGACGGCCGGCCGATCTTCTGCCAGGCTGACCGGGTCAGGATGCTGGCGGCGATGGAGTTCGTCGATTATGTGACCGTCTTCGACGAGCCGACGCCGAAGGAGATCCTCCGCCGACTCAAGCCTGATGTGCTGGTCAAGGGTGGCGATTATCGCCCCGGGGAAGTGGTGGGCCGCCAGGTCGTCGAGGCCTACGGGGGGGTTGTCAGGGTGCTCGCATACCGCCCCGGGCTCAGCTCGACGGAGGTGATCGAGAGAATGGTGGCCACGGAAGCGACGACGTGAGGTTGGAGGGCAGCCCATGAGACGCCGCGTGGTGCTGTCGCTTTTTTGGGTATGTCTCGGGGCGGCCGCAGGCGATCAAAACGGCTTTGGTCAGGCCGCAGCCGCTCAAGTTCGCCAGGACAAGGACCCGCGGACCGCGCAGGCCTGGGAGCGGCGCGCCGCCACCGTGCAGTCGCGGTACTACGCGGTACGCAGCGATCTGGACATGGCGGTGACGCGGCGGCTGGCCGCTCACATGGATCTGATCAGCGAGGAGTACATGCGGCTTCTACGCGGGTTGCGGCAACGGCGCCAGAGCCAGCGGCCGCGGATCTGGCTGTTCCGGAGCCGCGAGGCGTATCTGAGCACGCTCAGCCTCAAGTTCGAGGCCGACCCGGCGGGGACCAGCGGAATGTCGCTCAGGAAGGGGACCGAGATCACGCTGGCGGCGTGGCAGGGGCCGAAGCCTGAAAAGGCACTGATGCGGGTGCTCAGGCACGAGGGGTTTCACCAGTTCAAGGAGCTTTACTTTCCCAACATGCCGCCATGGGTCAACGAAGGGCTCGCCGAAGTGTTTGAGGCGGCGGTGGTGCTTGAAAGCGGGATTATTCTGGGCCAGGTCGAGGCCGGCTGGACGGCGCTTTTGGCCGAGTCGGCTCGGCGCGACGCGCTGATTCCGATTGACCGGCTGTTCCAGCTCGACGAGGAGGATTGGCAGGACAACGTCAAGGCGGGTCGGGGCGCACTGCAGTACGCCGAGGCATGGTCCGTGATTCACTTCCTTATCTTTGGTGAGCGCCGCCGGTATCTGCCGTCCTTTGAGCGCTTTCTGGTCCTGATGAACCAGGGGCGATCCTGGCGGTCGGCGTTTCAGCAGTCCTTCGGCGTCCACGACCTGGAGCCCTTCGGTCAACGCTGGTTGGCGTACCTCCGGGATCTGTCGCCGACGGATTTCGAGTCGACGGTGGCTCGTCTTGAGTTCCTGGCGGCCGGCTTGCTGGCGGCGCGCGGCGACGGCGTTGAGCCGGCGACGTTCGCTCAGCTTCAGTCAGCGCTGAGGCGGATGAGCTTTCAATACGACACGCACCGCTTTGGGATTCGCCGCCGGCTTGGGGCGGAGGATCCCTCGGTCTTCCTCGTTCCCGGCCCGGGCGGCGGCCGCAGCCCGGCCGCGTTTGTGCTTCGCCAGACAGGCCGCGGCAGCGGGCGGACGCGGAGCGTCTTTACCCAGGGGCTCGCGCCGCTGGAGTTCGGGATCGTTTGGGAACCGGACCCTTCGGGTGTCGATCCGAAGTGGCAGCTTCTCAGCGAGATCCGATGACCACAACCCTCTTCCGTCCCTACGACGACTCCCGGGACAAAGACGCCGTCCACCGCATCTGGCGCGAGACGGGTTGGCTCACCGACGAGATAACGGAGGTCATGGATGCCCAGATCAGGTGCAGCCGCGCCGAGGTGGCCCAGATCGACGGCGAGGCGGAATGCCTGGTCCTGACCATCCCCGGCACGATCCGCTATCTCGACAGCGACCTGCCGCTGGAGTGTGTCACGGCGGTGACCACCAGCCGGATCGCACGCAAGCAAAAGCTGGCGGCGCGGCTGACGGCGCAGGCGATTGCCGCCGACGTCGCCGACGGGGCGATCGTCTCGGCGCTGGGGATGTTCGAGCAGGGCTATTACGATCGGCTCGGCTTCGGCACCGGGGGCTACGTCCACTGGTACGGCTTCGACCCGGCGGACCTTCGCGTCCCCGGGGCGACACGCGTCCCGAGGCGGCTGGAGCCTCAGGACTTCCAGCTGGTGCACGCCAACCGTCTTTCCCGCCGGCGCGGTCACGGCAGCTGCACCTTGACGCCCGCCGGCTTCACCCATGCGGACATGCTCGGCGGTCGCACGAAGGGGCGGTTCGGGCTGGGCTTTTGCGATGGCCCGGGGGGGCGGCTGAGCCACCATCTGTGGATGAGGGTTGCCGGCGACGTGGGGCAGGGGCCTTACGAGGTCGCCTGGATGGCCTTTAAGACCCGCGAGCAGTTCCTGGAGCTCATGGGGTTGATCAAGAACCTCTCCGATCAGGTGAGGGCGGTCTTTGTCAGGGAGTCCCACGGGATCCAGCTCCAGGATCTCGTGAGCAAGCCATTTCGCCGCCGCCGCCAAGACGCCGCGTTGCGCGAGTGGGGCGATCGAGCGGGCGTGGCGGCCTACTGGCAGGCGCGGATCTGCGACGTTGGGCGGTGCCTCGACAAGACGGTCCTCCGCGGCGGCGACGAGGTGCGCTTCAACCTCGTGCTCAGCGACCCCATCGACCAGTTCCTGCCTGCCGATGGGCCGTGGCGGGGGGTCGCGGGCGAGTACGTCGTGACCCTCGGCGGCTCGTCGGGGGCCCAACCAGGCTCAGACGACGCGCTACCGATCTTGACGGCCTCGGTCAACGCGTTCAGCCGGATGTGGCTCGGCGTCCGTCCCGCCACCGCCCTGAACTTCACCGACGATCTGAGCGGCCCCCCTGAATTGCTGGAGGCGCTGGATTCTCTCCTGCGATTGCCCGATCCGCAGCCGGATTGGGATTTCTAGTGAGAGCGCTCCGTACGGCCTCCGGCCGCACACTCGCTCTGGCGGCTACGCGGCCCATCAAAAAGGCCGCTACGCTTTGACGCCGCCGAGCCAGCGGCGCACCTCCCTTGGCCGCTAACTTGAGCGGTTTGCTACCCGCGAGCGACTAAAGTTGCTTCAGCCCGAATCGAGCGGCTTGTATCGGATGTAGTCCAGACCGATGTTCATGCCTGCCATGAGGCCCTTGTTGGCGCCCTGGTAGCAGGCCACGCCGCGCCGGAAGGGTGCCTTGGCGCTCCCGCCTGCCCCGAACACTACGACGCCGGCGACCTGGCCGCCCAGCTGGTTCGCCATGAACTTCCGCACCACGGCTTCATCTTCGAGGACCATGATCATTCGAAAGCCCTGAACGCCGGCCTGGAGACCGATGGATCCAGTATTGATCGCGGCCCAGCCGACCTGCGATCCGTCAGGCCGGTACAGCGCGCCGCGACCCATCGTGCCGCCACCGAAGAGGATTCCATACTGAGTAACGTTTGGGAAGATGACATAGCCCGCCGAGTCCTGGATCTGGTCGCGCAGACCGTAGACGGATCTTTCGAACCAGCTTCTCGATGAGCTGGCGCGATCGAGGAATTCAGCTCGATTCCCGACCTTCGGCGCGGTTGAGCAGCCGCTCAGCGGCGCGACGAGCATCGAAGTGATCAGCACGAGTCCAAGGACCGAGGACGTTCGCATTGTTAGCTCCTGGTGAATCCACAAAATGAGGATGGAGTTGAAGGCCCGAGCGGGCCGCATTTGGCTTGAGATTCAGGACGCCTTGGTGGGGTCTTCGACGACCATATAGATCGTCTCGCCGTCGCTTGCGAACGGCCGGTAGTAGGTGTCCTGGTACACGAAGTACTTCTTGCCGTTGACCGTTTCCTTGTCGGCCTCCTCGGGGAGGTATGGCACGGTGGCGCCCACGGGCGGTGCGACGACTTTCAAGTTGTGATCGGCCTCGGTCATGGGAGG
>JADFKZ010000215.1 GCA_022564665.1 Planctomycetota bacterium
GGGTGTCTGGTGGCCGCGGTCGCCGCGCGGCTGATCCTGTTCGTGGGCGGGTTTCGCGGCGTCAGCACCATGATGATCAACCTCTACCTGGTGACGGGGCTGCTCCTGAGCGTGCTGTGGGCGGGCGCGTCCTGGATGGTGACCCCGCGCCGGGTCGCCGAACACTGGCCCTGGATGCGGCTCCCGCGACTGTTCGTCCGTTTCTCACAGGTCCTCTGGCCGGTGGGATACGTGTGCTGGCTTCTCGCCGCCGTCACCAGCGCCGACGTCATGGACACGCTGGGTCGCCTGTCTCGATGCATGGCCGGGGCGGGGACGATCGTCCTCGCATTCATGCTGTGCCGGGTCGCCGAGGAGGCGGAGCGCGAGAACGCGGCGCGGCGATTGAATGCCGCCGTCTGGCTGCTGCCCGTCGCGACACTGGTGCCACAACTGTTCCCCAGCAGCATCGCCTGGTTCACCCTCGTCCCGCTGGGAATGTTTCTGCTGCTCTGGGCCTGGGTGATGCTGCTCTTGGCGTCGGGCCTGCTGGAGCTGCAACGCCACGTCACCTGGGCGAAGGTCCACGCGGAGGAAGGACACACCCGCCGCCAGCGGATCATCGAGACGCACCAGCAGATCGAGCGCGAAGTCGAGGCGTCGATCCGGCCCCTGCAGCCGCCCTTGCCGGAGGTACCGCTTGATCCGCAAGGGGATCCGGCGGGGCGCTGATAGGGATGAGCATGCCCGGAGCGGCTACCGCTCGAATGTCGCCCGCAGGACGATGGCGTTGGATCCGTAGTCCTTGAGGTCGCCCAGCGGCTCGCCGCCGACAGGCTCCGCGAAGATGACTCGATCCCCCGCGAGTTGCCTGACACGAACGAACCCGTCGGCGTCGCTCTCGGTGGAGGCCAGCACGAGACGGTGTGGGTCGGGCACGTCCCTTGCCGCCGTGACACCGATGGATTTGGTAAAGACATTGATCGCGGTGATGATGTCCGATTGGAGCGTGTTGGAGGCGAAGGTGAACTGCTGGACACCCTTGTTGCCTGCGATCTCGATCGTGAGAGGACCGCCTCCGTCGGGCAATATCCACGTGAATCCGGTGGACAGGTAGGCCACGGCGGGCTCGGCAGGCCGCGCGCACAGCACGCCGGCAGGCAGACGCGTGGACTGGAAGGTCGCGGTAGCGGCAAGCCGGTCGATATCCTCGAGGGTTGAGTCAATCAATCGCTGCCTCGATTGGATGTCGTTGGCCGCGACGCGCGCCTCGGATCTCGCGACGTGGGCCAGCTCCTGCAGGCCCATCAGGAGTTGCCGGTTGTCGTTCAACGGCGTGCCGCCGCGCGGCGGGAGCACACGTGAGGCCGCCACGGCGGCGGCGAACCCCGTCGCCAGGGCGGCCGTGGCCAGCCGCTGAAGCTGACTCGCAAGACTGCCCTCGTATTTCGCGTGTCCGCGCTTGACGGCTGGAGTTGTTGTGTCGGTGTCGGACGAGGCCATGATTGTTTCAACGGCGGTTAAAGGTCGGATCGCGATCTCGGTCGGTCGGGTTGCGCTTACCCCCACTGCCTCAACAAGATGAGGAGGTCTGTCACCCCTACGGTGCCATCGGTGTCGATGTCAGCGGCGCACTGGCGCGGCGGTGCTGGGCAGGGACCCCAGGAATCCACCAGAAGCGACAGGTCGAGCGGCCCGACCACGCCGTCGCCGTCCAGATCAGCCGCAACTCTCACGTCCACCCGCGCCGTATAGGCAGAAGTACATTGTTCCTCGTCCTGGAAGAACGGGGCCACGTAGAGCCACCATGTCCCCGGGCCGAGAGCCGCTGAGACGCGCCCCGCCTGACACGCGGCCGCCTCCGTGAAATCGATGAAGCAGAGCACCCCTTCACAGTCCGGGACTCCACCGTTGTCCACGATCCCGACCAACGATCGAGCCTCCGCCGTGACCTGCCAGCTCACCACGCTCTCCTCGACCAGCACCAGCTGGTACCAGTCGGTGTCCCGGGCACCGGTGGCTGGATTGGACGCCGTGGTTCCGCACACCGTCTGACCACCCTTGATCGGCGAGAAGATGGGGACCGAGGCGTTACACCCTCCGTTGATGAAATCGTCGGGCTGCCCGTCCTGACCGAGACCGCAGTTAGGCTCATCTTCGCTCGCGCCGCCGGGATCGCAGTCACCGCAGCCCAACGAGGTGACCGTCAGCACATACGGCCCGCGCTCGTTCTTGAACCCGTCAACGACGATGTAGTACGTCGATCCCGCGGCCAAAGCCACCCCATCGAGATGAGATTGCAACGTCCTCCCGGAGGGACCGAAGCAGTCATCGTCGCTGCACGCAACCGGGTTGCCGGGGTCAGGGCCGACCGGGCAGACGTCTTGAAAGACGTACAGCTTCGTGTCGAATCCGGACCCGCAGAGGCTGATCGTCACGATCTCGCGACGAGCCGGCACGTAGCGGTACACGACATCTTCGGCCGCGGAGTCGGCGGGCGCACCGAAGGGACAGGCCGGGGCATAGGTGTTGTTGAAGAGGGTGGTGTCGCCGGCGTCGACGAACGGCAGGGCGGGGATGACAAGCGCCTTCTCACAGCTGTCCCCTCCGGTGCCGTGCAGTTGGGGGGAGGCGATGAGCAGGCCCATAATTGACGCCACCTGAAGTGGGCGCGGAGGAGCGGGACTGCACAGTTGTCGAAAGAGCACCGTACTTCGTCGCAAGGGTTCAGGCACCACGAGGAACCGCTGCGCGGCTTACCATAAGACTCCTTCGACTATCCCCGATCCGTGGCGAGAGAATTGGCTCTGACCGCCGGTCGCCTGGCCGCGAACGGCCCACCATGATATTGTGATGGCACAGA
>JADFKZ010000100.1 GCA_022564665.1 Planctomycetota bacterium
GACCCCGTGATCATCACCGTTATCACGGGCGAGGACTTCGCAGCGAACGTGATCTTGGACGCCCTGGACTTCGTGGCGCTCCTGCCGCCGGAGAGCGTGACGACGCAGGGCAACCAGAACGCGCTGACCAACTTCCTCGGGCAGGCGATCGCAGCCATCCAGGTGGACGACATCGAGCGGGCGCTGTTTAAGATCGACCAGGCGCTCGAGCGCACGGACGGCTGCGTGCTCCGCGGCGAGCCGGACGGGAACGGCCCGGGGCGCGACTGGATTACGGACTGTGTTGACCAGGTGCTGGTTTACGCCTTTTTGATCCTCGCGAAGGAGGCACTGTCCCTGTAAGAACCGCCTGCAGGTGTCGACTGAGGTAGGCAGAGTGGTTTTCGGGTCAGGCAGGCTCGGGCTGGTCGTGTGGCCGGAGGGGCGGCGCCCGATCCGCTTCAACCGCGGCCTCTGTCCCGCCTGCGCGTACCCGGTGGGGGAGGGTGGGTGTGCCGGACCTGCCGACGCTGCTGGCCAACTGGGGGCCATGCACGTAGGAAACGATTGAAAGGACGTTTGATTCAGGCCAGCGACGTGACAGGGTGCCTGGGTCGCCCCTTGAGGGGGGCTTCGGCAACGCTTGGGTCGTTGCTCAGGCCCCAGGCCAACCGGCGCGGTTGAGCATCTCCGGCAGACGCTTCTCCCAGGTGTGCTCTGTGAGTAGACGTGCCCGCGCCGCCGCGGCCATCGACTCGCGTCGATCTCGATCGGCAAGAAGATCCGAAACGACCTCCCGCGCCTCGGCCGGGGTGGCGAAGGTCGCGACCTCCCGTCCCGGGGTGAAGCATTCGGCCAACGCCGACACGGTCGATGTTGATCATCGGCACGCCACAGGCGACGATCTGAAACGGCTTGTGCGTCAGCCCCTCCTCATCGTGGCCGCCGGAGATCGAGAGCGCCAGCTTCCCCCGCGCGTACACCGCCGGCTGGCGGGCGTTGTCGACCCATTCGGCCGACCCGCCGACGCCGAGGGCCGACATCCATTTGTTTGACGAAAACTTTCGTCAAAATGACGAAGTTTTTCGTGGATTGGACGAAACTCCCGATATGATCAACCGTCCAAGGCAACGGCCCGCCGGGGGCACGGAGCAGCGATGGCCAGACCCCAAACAAAACGCCCCACCGCCGCAGAGCTGGAGATCCTGAGGGTCCTGTGGCGACGCGGGCCCAGCACCGTCCGCGAGATCCACCGGGAGATCAGCCGCGCACGCGGGGCCGGCTACACGACCGTTCTGAAGCTCATGCAGATCATGATGGAAAAGGGCTCGCTGAGACGCGACGAGACGGTTCGCCCTCAGGTCTACCAACCCGCCCGGACCCAACGCCACGTCCAGCGGCAGCTTCTGGGCGATCTCCTGGAGAACGTCTTCAGCGGCTCACCCGGCAACCTCGTCCTCCAGGCGCTTTCGACGAAAAAGACCACGCCCCAGGAACGCCGCGAGATCCGCAAGCTCCTCGATCAGATTGAAAGGGACGCGCGATGAGCCTTTTGAATATGGTCATGGTCGAAGCCGCCCCCGCCGCCGGGGCCCTTGGTTGGACGCTCCTGCACTTTCTGTGGCAGGGCGCGGTGATCGCGGCCATCCTGGCTGCGGTCCTGAGTCTCCAGGCCAAGAACACTGCGCACGCCCGATACCTCACCTGCTGCGCGGGCATGGCGCTGATGATGGCGGCGCCGCTGGTGACGTTCCTGCTGATCATCGGAGCGCCGGCGGCGCCGATCGCTGGGTTGGTGCAGGGGCTGGCGGGCCTGGAGCTCTCGCCAACCCTCTGGCAGCGGCTGGCAGCCTTCCTGCCCACACTGACGATCGTGTGGCTCCTGGGCGTGCTGGTGACGCAGGCCCGGCTGATGCTTCAACTCTCGCACGCTCAGCACATGAAGCGGCACGGGACCAGCCCGGTACCGCCGCATTGGCAGCAAACGGTGGCGCGGCTGTGCGGGCAGCTTGTGATCGCAAGAACTGTCCGGATCGTCGAAAGCTCCCTTGCACGCGTTCCCACGCTGATCGGATACCTCCAGCCGGTGATCCTGCTTCCGACCGCGGTGATGACGGGGCTCACCAGCCAGCAGCTTCGCGCGGTCATCGCCCACGAGCTCGCCCACATCCGACGGCATGACTACCTGGTCAACCTGATTCAGGCATTCTTCGAGTCACTGCTCTTTTACCATCCCGCGGTGTGGTGGCTGTCGGGGCGACTGCGGGTGGAGCGGGAGTACTGCTGTGACGACATCGCCGTCAGCGTCGGCGGCGACAGATTGTGCTACGCCCAGGCGCTCTCATCGCTGGACGTCCTTCGGGCGCAGGTGCCTCAACCGGCTCTTGCATCAACTGGAGGCTCACTTATGAATCGCATTCGAAGACTGGCCGGCGTTCAAATGGTGCCGTCGCGAGGGATTGGCGGCTGGATGGCCCCGCTGCTGGTGACCGCCTCGGTGCTGGCGATCGCGTCCGCCGCGAGCGTCGCCGTCGCCGTCGACCGCCCGGAGCATCGGCCCCACGCCGAGGCCGAGGTCAACGCGATCGACCGCATCGACATCGTCGCGCTCCTCAGGGAGCACGAGGTCGAGCACGCCGAGGTCATCGCCACACTTCGCGAGGGCGGGCTCAACAACAGGCAGCTGATGGGCGTCCTTGGGATCATCGGCACGAACAGCCAGATCATGGGGGCGATCCGGGCGGCCGCAGTGCGGGCGGCAGAGCGAGCCGCGTTCGTGGCCAAAAAGATGCACGACGTTCGTGACGCCGTTCAGCGCGACCTTGCCGGCGGAAGGATCACGGAAAGGGAAGCCCACCGGCGGCTGGAGCTGGCCCAAGAGAAGCTCCAGACGTGGGCGAAGGCCCGGGAGGCGCGGCGGCGGTCGTACCACCGGGAGGGCGCGGCATTCGAGCGGCGGCTTGAGAACTTCCACGCCGAGATCAAGGAGGACCTTGCCTTCGGCCGTATCACCGAGGACCAGGCCAAGAGACGACTCGATGAGGTACGGCGGGATGTTCTTGGCGAGTGGCCCCACGAGCGTCCCCTCCGCAAGCGCCGGCCGGGTACGAACGTCAGCGAGGGGCTCTTTGCGGTTCTAAAGACCGTCCATGAGGACCTCGCCGCGGGTCGAATCACGGAGGCCGAGGCGCACGAGCGCCTCGCGGAGGCCAAGGAGCGGTTCGAGTTCCATCGCGAGCACGACGTCTTTGATCATCAGCGAGACCGGAGGCTGGAGTCGAAGCTCCAGACGCTGCGCGCCCGGGTCGAGGACGACCTCGCCGCGGGTCGAATCACGGAGGCCGAGGCGGCCGAGCGTCTGAAAGAGTTGCGCCAGAAGCGCAACCAACGACGACGCCCGCTTCACCGACCGCATGAGGAGATCGCCAGGTCCGTCCGGGAGTCAGTGCACAACCATCTTGTCGAGATCCTCGCCCGCCGGGGCGTCACCGAGAAGGAAGCCAGGTCGATCCTGGACAGGGTCCACCGGGAGCTTGACGGCCGCGAACATCGGGAGGGTCGACGACCCAGGCGCGAGCAAGCGGATTTCATCGTCAGGGTGATCGAGCAGGTCGCCGATACGCTCGCCGCACGCGGCGTGCCCGAGGATGAGATCAAGAAGGTCCTCGAGCACGTGCACCGTGACCTCGACGCCCGCCACAAGGTCTTTGACAAGTGGCAGCTGAGGCGGGAGGCCGAGCGCCGGGTCAAGAAGCACCGGGAGAAGCTCAGAGAGACTGAGGAGCCGGAAGGGGATGGCTGATAGCTGACACCCGACAGCCCCCATTCCGGGGGCTTTTTTCTTGAACACGGATCTTTGAACCACCGGTCCATGGGAGTTATCCTGTAGGCGGATGGCGGGGTGCTACACCATCGGCGAGCTGGCTGAGGCAGCGGGGGTGCCGCGATCGACCCTGCGGTACTACGAGCGATCCGGCCTCATGGCCCCCACAGGGCGAACGGATGGCAACTACCGCTACTACGACACCGAGGCGTTGGAGCGTCTGCGGTTCATCAGGGCCGCGCAGGCCGCCGGGTTCACCCTGACGGACGTGTCAGGCCTCCTGGATCTTCGCGATGGGAGCCGCGCTCCCTGCCGGGAGGTCGAGACGCTCATCGAGAAGCGACTCGCCGAGATCACGGCGAAGAGAAAGGAGCTGTGGAGCTTGGAAGAGGTCCTTCGTGCCTCGCTACAGTTGTGCCGCGCAACGCTCAACAAGTCCCATTGCGACGTGATCGAGAACCTCTCCGGCGACTCGCCCGATCCGCGCGCGAATGACTGACCGTCCGACTGGGTGACTGTGAGGGAGCCCCGATCGCATCGGGAGTCCGACCACACCAAGACCGGGCCTTCGTCCCGATGGAATCGGGACTCAGACCCAGCCACCCGAGCTCAGCCACCCGAGCTCAGCCACAGCCACCCAGAAGCGGGCTGTCGGCTGTCGGAAAGGATACGCGTCCGCCTCCTTCTCTGGCTGACAGCTGATAGCTGACAGCTACTTCGCCGCCATCGTCTGAGGAAGTGGCTCGGGCTCCTCCTCGGGCTCCGCTGACGGCGCGGTCTCCTGGACGGATGCCCGCTGCCGGCGGCCGCCTGAAAACTCCAGGACAAGGCTCAGCAAAAGCGGTGTGAGGAAGATCGTAAAGATCGTCGAGACCAGCAGACCCCCCACGACCACGCTTCCCAGCCCGCGGTACAGCTCCGACCCTGAGCCGGGCATGAGAACCAGCGGCGCCATCCCGCCCGCCGAGGTGAGCGTGCTCATGAAGATCGGGCGGATCCTGGTGCGGACCGCCTCGGCAATCGCCCGCCGCGGCTCGAGCGGCCCGCGCAGACCGTTGCCGACGTCGACATCGGTCACCATGAAGCGGTGCGTCTGGTGGACGATGAGGATCGCGTTGTTGACCACCACGCCGATCAGGAGGATGAAGCCCAGCATCGTCAGGACGTCCATCGTCTGAATCGGCATGTACCGGTCCATGGTGCTCCACATGGCCACCGCCGCAAGCGCCACGAACCCGCCCAGCGTCGCAAGCGGCACGCTGAACATGATCACCAGCGGCTGCAGGAAGCTCTGAAACAGCACGCACATCAGCAGGTAGACCACGCCCAGCGCCAGCACCAGCGAGCTGTTGATCACCCCCAGGAACGTGCCGTCGCCCAGCAGTGCCGAACGGACATCCTGGAGCTTGCTGGCCGAGCCCGCCAGGCTCGAAGAGACCGTGGGCGGAATATCGCCGCGTTCACGGAACTCCTGGATCATCGATTCCAGCGCGACCATTGCCTTCTCCATCGGCACGCCCGGCGCCGGCGTGGCCTCGAAGCTCACTGATCGCTGCCGCCCCACACGGGCAATCTCCTGAGGGGTGCCGACGCGCTTGATCGTTGCGATGGAGGACAACGGCACGATCGCGCCGGTCGCCGTCGCGAACGGGAGGTCCTCCAGGCCAACGATCGTTGTCTGATCGACCGCGTCGGCGGCGATGATCTTCAGGTCGATCGCCTCCCCGCCGATGTGGTACTCGTCGATGATGGCGCCGTCCCCGGCGGCCCGCACGGCAAGCCCGATGTCATTCGTGGTCAGCCCCAGTTCGCTGAGACGAACCAGGTCCGGATGAACCTGAAGCTCAGGGGCGGGAAAGTTGAAGTTGCTGGGCACCGGCTGAATCTGGTTGAACAGGGCGCTGGCGTTGAGGGCATTGAACACCACCTCGGCGCAGCGGGTCAGCTCCAGGAGATCTCCCCCCGCCAGCTGGAGCTTGATCGCTGAGCCGGTCGAGCCCCCGACTTGAAAGAGCGGCACCTGCAGGGGAAACGCCAGCACCCCGGGGATCACCTCGGACCGCGTGGCGTGACTGAACAGCGCCAGGTAATCGATCACCCGCCGGGGGTCGTCACTCACGGCGCCGTGAAAGAGGATCCCCTCGAAGGACACGAGAAAGTAGTTCTCGATCGAGGGCGGCACCACCGGCGGCCCCGGCCGCATGGCCATCCAGTCAAAGGTCGGAACCTCCGGAAGCCGGGCCACCGCCTCCCGGTACGCCTCGGGATCATCCTTGAGCCTGCCCGCCTCCCAGAAGGGCCGCACCGTCTCCTCGATGCGGTCGGCCAGCACCTCCATCTGCGCGATGTTGTACCCCGGAGGCGGGATGACGAGCCCAAAGACGAGGTTGCGGTTGCCCTGCGGCAGGTAATCCGCCGCCGGCATCAGCGTGATCGTGCCGACCACCGAAACGGCTGTCAGCAGGCCGATGATCCCCATTCGGGCGCTGGTGCTTCCGCAGATGGTGTAGATCAACCGCCCGATCGCGGACGAGAGGCCGCCTTGGGAGCCCGGGACCCGGCGGCCCGAGGCGCCGCCGGCGCGGAGCAGCCGCGCCGCGGTGGTGGGAATCACCGTGACCGAGATGACCAGGCTCAGGGCGACCGCCGCGCAGATTGCAAGCGCGATATCCCGAAACAGCTGCCCCACCTCTTCGGCGATCAGCAGGATCGGGATGAAGACCACGATCGTGGTCAGAGTCGAGGCCAGCACAGCGCCCCACACCTCACGGGCGCCGTCGTAGGCCGCCTTCCGCGGGGTCTTGCCCATTTCCAGGTGCCGGAAGATGTTCTCCAGGACGACGATCGCGTTGTCCACGACCATCCCCACCGCAAAGGCCATCCCCGCGAGGCTGATCACGTTGATGCTTCTGCCCATGGCCACCATGGCCACCACCGCCCCGATGACGCAGATGGGGATTGCCCCGGCAATGATGCCGACGGAGCGGAGCGAACGGAGAAAGAGGATCAGGACGAGCATCGCCAGGCCACCACCGATGAAGATGTTGTTCCTGACCAGCGTCAGAGCGTCGGTGATGTAGCGGGTCTGGTCGTAGACCTGGGTGAGTCGAAGGGTTCCATCAAGGCCCAGGTGGCGGGCATGGCTGTCCAGGAGGCCGCCCGGGGCGTTGAGTCCGGCGATGGCCTGGCGCAGGCCGGTCATCACCTCCAACACGTTGGACCCGATCTCCCGCTCGGCGTTGATGGCGATGACCGGCCGGCCCCTGGACCGAACAAAGCTCATCGGCTCCTTGTGGGTCTGGACCACCTCAGCAACATCGCGCACGCGTACTTGACCGGCATCGGTATCCAGCAGGACGGTCTCTTCGATCTGCGCGAGCGTCTGGTATTGCCCGATGGTGCGGATCCGGACGTCGAGCTTGCCGTCGGCACGCTGGCCGGCGGAGATGTTCTGATTCGCGTCACGGATCGCCTGGGCGAAGCGGGTCGGCGTGATCCCGTACTGGGCCAGGCTCACCGGATCGACCCTGATCTGCACCTCGCGCTCGCGTCCGCCAAGGACGTTGATCTCCGCGATGCCCGCAACCCGCTCCAGGGCCGGCTCGATGCGATCGAGCGCAAAATCCCGAAGAATGCGGATGTCGAAGTCGGGATCGGTGGTCCCGAAGACGATCCAGGCGATGTAGTCGCGGCTCTCCCTATCGGTGGCGGAGATCACGGGCTCGTCGACGTCGACGGGATAGTCAGGCACCTCCCGGAGCTTGTCGCTGACCTCGCGGAGTGCTTCGGCCTTATCGGTGCCGGTGAAGAACTCCAGCCGGATCCTGCCGCGGCCCTGCTCGGAGGAGCTCGTGACCAAACGCAGATTGCTCAGGCCCAGCAGCCGCTCCTCCTGCTTGTCGATGATGTTCTGTTCGACCTCGCCGGGGCTGGCGCCCTCCCAGATCGTGGTGACGGTGATGATGGTGCTCTCGACGTTCGGCGTCAGCTGGATCGGGATCCGCGTAGCGGCGATCAGCCCCGCCATGACCACCAGGATCACACCGACGGCGACCGTCACCGGTTGACGGATGGCCAGCCCCACGATGTTCACGTCTCATCTCCCGGCGCTTCGGCGGGCGCCCGATCATCCTCGGCAGGGATCGGGATGATCGGCATCATGGGAAAGAGACGCTCGTTTCCCTCAACCACCACAAGATCGCCTTCCTTAAGTCCAGGCCCCTGCACAACCACGCGATCGCCGACGCCGAAGGAGACCGTGACGCGGAGGGGGACGGCGATGGCGGCGTCGCCGCCGGCCGCGCCCGGCGGCTGCCGGGCGACATAGAGAAAGGCGCCCGCCTCGTTTCGCAGAATCGCGTTCCTGGAGACCAACAGCCGTTTCGCGGACCCTCCGGTTGGTATCCACGCCGTCAGCGACATGCCGGGCGCAAGCCGACCCCCGGCCGCCGAGTTGTCGATGGTCGCGACGCAGGAAAAGCTTCTGGCCTTCGGGTCGACCTGCGTCACAACCCGCATCTGACCAACGCTGATTGAGCCTCCCGTCGCCTCGACATTGATCGAGATCTCGGGAGTGCCCTCCCTCAGGGCGGCGAAGTACCGCTGGGGGATGTCCAGCCAGACGTCGATGAGCCCGGTGGAGACCAGCTCGACGACCGCGTCACCCTCGCCCACCCACTCCCCAAGCTCGGTGTGCTTTTGAACCACGACCCCGTCAAAGGGCGCGACGATCGTCATGTCCTTGAGCCGCTCGGCGAGAAGCTCGGTCCGCGCCCTGATGACCGCCTGCTGCCGCTCGGCCTGGTGAGCCCGCGCCTGCGCGACGCGAACCACCGACTCGGCGTCACGAAGCTCCCTGGGGGTGGCGCCACCGCGGTCAAACGACGATTGATAGAGTTCCAGATCACGCTGCCGCCACGCCAGGGTGGCGTTTCGCTCGTCGACGAGGCTCGCCGCAGCAAGCTCCTGGGCCTCGGCGGCCCGCTTCAGAAGATCCAGCCTCCGGCTGTCGAGCCTGGCGAGCACGTCAGATCTCTTGACACGGTCGCCCGCCTCGACGGGCACCTCCACCACAAGCCCTTCTTCCTGGGTGGCCACCCGGCTGCGACGCCGCGCCCGCAGCTCGCCGGTGACGCGGCGACGTTCCTGGACCTGCTCGCGGCTGACGCGCTGGACCTTGACGCTGGCAGGCGGCGGGCCCATGCTCCGGCCCGGCTCTTCCTGCCCGCCGTGGGACGGGCCCACAAGACACGCAAAAGTCACGGCCCACGCGAAGTACAAGCGCGTCTGAAAACGATTCATCTGGAGGCACTCCCCGCCTTGCATGTGGTCGCCTCCGGCCCATCGGCCCGGGCGATGGCGCCCACGAGTTTAGCCCGCCGCGCACTCCAATCAAGCGATCGTTTGAACGCGGGGAGAACGGTCCGGCATCGTTCAGGCCCGCCACGCTCCTGCTGCGCCACATCAATCACGGGAACCGGTTTCACAACCTCCTGCTGGCATGGGCCGACAGATCGGTTATGAAACCAATTCTCGTAGAATGCCGGGGAACTCGGTGGGCCACCTTTGTCAGGCCCGCAGCTCTGATCCATTCGGCGCGCCAGAGGTGCAACGATGTCAAGTGACCAGGTTCTGATCGTCAACCTTTTTCTCAGCACGGTCGCCTTCGCTCTCATCGCCAAGTGGTATGTCATGCCGCGTCTTCGCTCTATCCCGCCCAAACAGGCGCTTCAGCCGCTCCTGCTTCTGCACACATTTCGCCACATTGGCCTGATGTTCCTCGCCTCTGGTGCGCTCACGCACGAGCTTCCTGATCCTTTCGCCTACCCGGCGGCATACGGAGACCTCGCTGCGTCCATTCTTGCGTTCATAGCGCTCGTCGCGCTCCGGCTCAGTTGGCCCGTGGCCGTGCCACTGGTATGGATCTTCAATATCGAAGGCACAATCGATCTGCTTTATGCAGTGGCCCAAGGTGTGCTCCATCACGCCGCGGGCGGGATGGGGGCGGCATTCTGGATTCCCGCCATCCTTGTGCCTGCACTCTTGGTGACCCATTGCATGGTCTTTGCGCTGTTGTTGGCACGCGAGACGCGAGCAGGAAGCGGCTCGTAGCCACGACGGGTGTGGGCGGAACGTTGGATTGAAGGAAACATTTGACTAGGAGGCAACAGTCATGGGCACGAAGGCAAGCGGCGCCTTTGAAGTGAAATCCTGGAATGAGGAGACCTACGAGGAGATCGACGGAGGCGCGAAGCTGACGCGCGTCAGCGTCACGCAATCATTCAGCGGGGACTTCGCGGGTGAGGGGACGGTGGAGTACCTCATGATTCACCGCAGCGACGGCAATGCCAACTTTGTCGGGCTGCAACGCCTTATTGGCCGGATTGGTGACCGATCGGGCAGCGTTGTGCTCGAGACCAACGGGACATTCGATGGCAGCACCGCGAGATCCACATGGTCCGTCGTGCCCGGGTCCGGGACGGGAGACCTGCGCGGGCTGCGCGGCAAAGGAGGCTTCATTGCCGAGCTTGGACCCAACGGCTCCTTTACGCTCGACTACGATTTCGAGTAATCGCCGTTTGGTGGCAGATCTCATTCACTGTCGACTTGAGCCGTTTGCGCAGCGCCAAGGGGTAGTTTCATCCCAACCGTGACGCGTGCCTATTCGACCCGCCGGGCGGTCACGATCAGATCCGCATCGTGGACCGTCAACATTTCGGCGATACTGCTGTCATTGACCCGGAAGTTGATCCGCACCGATGCCGCGCCGGTGGGATGGAACGTGTGCTCGCCGAGGTGTAACAGATGGCGAGGCGCGCGCTTGCCGCGCTGGATGCCGAGCATGCCGTTGCGCATCTCCACGATCCTAAGCGTCTCGTCATTCCCGCTGCCATACCCATACGCGCCGAGATAAACCTTTTTCTGTTCATCATCGAGCGGCTTGTTGGTTTGAGGCACGTGTGCGCCTTCCACGCTTTCAAGATAGTCGATGACGCGCTCGGCCTTACCGTTGCGAGCGTGGACCAGCAGCGTGATGCCATGCGGGCCGTGGATGCGCT
>JADFKZ010000216.1 GCA_022564665.1 Planctomycetota bacterium
CCGGCCAGCGCGAGAACCACACCAATACACAGGACAGGCATCACACGATCGTTCATGCTGATCACTTTGAAATCTCCCACCAAAGCAAAAGCAGGTTTTCCTTGGAGATGGATCCCGGTTGGGCGTTCTTGGGGCCGTCTCCCGCGAAAGATAGGGCTTCTCCTCTCGCCGCGGGGTCTCGGCGACAAAGCGCCATTGTAAGATCAACAGGTACTTCCATCGAGCGGATTCGACCAGAAATATCCGCTTGAGTGTGCCTAAAGAGGTGCTGTGAAGAGCACAGGGGTTGCGTATCTTCTCTGGTTTCTCGGGGGCCTTGGGATTCTGGGACTCCACCGGTTTTATCTGGGACGGTGGCCGACCGGGCTGCTGTGGCTCCTCACCGGCGGTGTCGTGGGGATCGGGGCGTTTCTGGACCTTTTTGCCATCCCCGGAATGGTCCAGGTGGAAAACCTCTCGCGAAAGCTGCTTGAGCAGGCCAACACCGGCCTGCGGCGATCGGGCTGAGACCGCTCGTGCCCGGGAGCGCTGCCGGCCGCCCCTCCTTGCCTGCGGGGCGGGGGGGGGTATCCTCGCTTGTCAGGGTGTACCGGTGGGTACTGGGGAGTGTCGAGCCGCCGCTCACCATGGGGTCCGCAACGCCGAGGCTTTCAGGGCCGTCACTCATGTGTCTGTGAGCCCATGAGCATCGAGTCGCTTCCAGAGCACATTCGGCGGCCGCACCTGAGGCCGATCCAACCCCGGCCAATAATGAAGCAGGGCAAGCCCTTTATTGCCCTGTGCGACCCGGCGATGCTCACCCGCCAGACGCTGGTGGTCCCGATCCAGGCGATGCCTGCGCTGCAGCAGTTCCGCGGCGAGCGGTCGATAGCCGAGATCGCTGACCAACTCAACGGCAAACTCGAGCAGTTCATCGAGTTGGCTACAAAGCTCGACGACATCGGTCTGCTCTGGGGGCCGACCTTTGAGCGGCTCGAGGTCCAGCTGAGGCAGAGGCTCCGGGACCGCGGCGTCTTTCCCGCCACGGCATCGCAGACCATGGGCCGCGACGAGGCGGAGTGCCGACGGGCGATCGGCGAGTATCTCCATCAGACCGAGCCCCCTGATCTGGCCGCGCCCGTCCTGGGGATCGTCGCTCCCCACCTCGACTACGAGCGCGGCTGGCCGATCTACGCGGCCGCCTACTTCTGCTTCGAGGGACTCGATCCCCCCGACCGCGTGGTCATTCTCGGCACCAACCACTTCGGCATCGGCGACGGCGTCGTGCTCTCGGAGCACGGCTTCGAGTCACCGATGGGTTGCTGCCCCCCCGACACCGTCGTGATCGGCAAGCTGCTTGAGCAACTCGGCCAGCCACTGATCGTTGACCAGCTTGACCACCTGGCGGAACACTCCATCCAGCTTCACCTTCCCTGGATCCAGTACTGTTTCGGTGCCGTCCCCCTGGTGGCGGCCCTGGTCCCCGACCCGCTGGTGCCGATGATCGAGCCGGGGGACGGGCGGGTGAGCGCAGCCCAGCTGGTCGAGGTGCTGCGGGAGGTGATCGATGATGTTGGTGGCCCGACGCTCTACATCGCCTCCAGCGACCTGAGCCACGTCGGACTCCAGTTCGGGGAGCCTCGCCCCGTGGATGAGCAGCGCCGCATCGACGTGGAGCGGCACGACCGCGACATGCTCGCCAACTTCCTCTCGGGGGACCCGGATGCGTTTCTGGCCGGGTTCCAGTGGAACAAGAACCCGACCCGCTGGTGCTCGATCGGGAACATGACCGCCATCATCACGCTTACAGAGCCCGACGACGTTGAGCTGATCGACTACCGCCAGGCGTACGACGACCGGGGGTTCGCGATGGTCTCCAGCGCCGCCATCGCGCTGGTGTAATTCTTGCCTTGATCTCCATACTCCAGCGCGTTCGTGAGGCATCGGTGACCGTTCAGGCGGGGAGCTTCCACGCCGAAATCGGCCGGGGGCTGTGCGTGCTGCTCGCGGTGGAAGAGGGTGATGGCACCGAGCAGGCGGACTGGACGGCACGCAAGCTCGCGCAGCTTCGAATCTTTCCCGACGAGCAGAACAAGATGAACCGGTCGCTGGAGGATATCCGCGGCGCGGTGCTCCTGGTGAGCCAGATCACGCTGGTCGGTGACACGAGCCGGGGAAACAGGCCGAGCTTTGCCGCTGCGGCGGAGCCCCAGGAGGGTCGCCGGCTCTACGAACGGGTCGCCGAGACGCTGGCCGGCCGGCAGGGTCTGACGGTTCGGACGGGCATCTTCGGCGCCGCCATGATCGTCCGCGTGGTCAACGACGGTCCGGTGACGTTGATTGTTCGGACAAAGAAGAGGGGTTCAGGGATTGGGGTTCGCGGTTCGGGCTCCATCTCCTGACCCCTTCCTCCAAAAGCGAGCCCACCGATGCGATTACGCACCGGCGGGCTCCTTGTGGGGGGGCAGAAGCTGAAGCCGATGGCGGCGACCAGCGGCGCCTTGGGCTCGCCCCTTACTCCGCCGTGACCACCGAGCCGGTTGCGATAATCCCAAGAAAGTCGACGGACGCCGCGAGGCCGCTACGGAGCGCTCACACCAGACAGCCGAACCATGACCGCCTGCATATCCGTCCAGACCTTGGTGCGCGTATCGAGCGTGTAGTTCCTCAATAGATACGCCGGGTGAAAGGTCGGCATGACCGGGAAGACCAGCGGCCCGTCGACATAGGTCGCCCAGGTCCCGCGGAGGCGGGTGATCCCCTGACTGGTCCGGAGCAGCCACTTGGTGGCGGGACCACCGAGGGCGAC
>JADFKZ010000101.1 GCA_022564665.1 Planctomycetota bacterium
AGGCCAGGTCGGCCCCGACCCTGTCCGAGATCATGTCGTAGTAGTCGCCGAGCTTGTTCTGCTGCGGCCAGCCCACAAAGCTATCGAACACCGGCGTCATCGGGAAGTTGCCCTGGAAGCTGAGCCCGCCGTCGACCGATGAGGCGTAGAAGGTCTGGAAGAGGTTGACCGCCCCGGTGTTGCGCGCGTCATTCCAGACCACGTCGATCCGGCCGTTGGGGGCCACCGACATCGTTCCGAACCACTGCCAGTCGTTACCCCCCATAGGCGGCCCGGGATCGTTGTTGACGCGGACTGGTGCGCTGAAGGTCTGGCCGCCGTCGGTCGAGCGGACGAAGTGGATGTCCATGGGGTCGGGGCCCTGCGGATCGACCGAGCAAAGCACGTAGACGTTGCCGTGGTGCGGCCCGCCCGAGCGATCGACGGCGATGTTGACCTGGCCGAGCAGGCCGGCGGGGTTGGGACCCGTCCCCAACCGGAGATTGCCGCCCAAGTCGACCGCCGTGATCTGATCGAACACCGGCGTCTGGCCGGGATCCTGGGCGTTGCTGGACTTGACCACCCAGAACGTCGAGGTATTGGCGGAGTTCGCCGAGCCCGCGACGTAGACCGATCCATCGGGTCCCACGTCGAGGATTCCGAAGACGGGCCGGGCCGGCTGGGGACCGGGGTCGTACTCCACGGGATTCTCCCACGTCACGCCGCCGTCGGTGGAGCGGTTGAACTGGTTCGGGAAGAACTCGTTGCCCGCGGTGTTCCAGCCCTGGTAGAGATTGCCGGCCCCGATGCCACCGGTGCGGTCGATGGTGAACCAACTCTTGTCGCCGCCGAAGGCGAAGTGCTTGGTGGGCCAGGTGGCCCCTCCGTCGGACGAAATGAACATGTCGTTGAGAAAATCTTGCTGTGGACCGACGATCGACAGGCTCAAAAAATAAAACGTCCCGTCCTCGCCGGCAGCCAGGACGGGATCGCTGCGAAAGATCCCGGGCTCGATGATGCTTTTCCCGGCCCAGCTCCGCCCGCCGTCGCGGCTGAAGGAATGCCCTGCCTGCCTGAAGTTGGACAGGATCGTGTCGAACTGCCGCCAGCCAATGGCGACGCGGTTGGCGGCGGTGGGGTCGACGGCGATCGAGGGCTCGTTTGCGGCATCCCCGATGACGTTGTTGCCCAGCCCGTTGACGTTGACCTGCACGCTGATGAAGCCGCCGAAGGTCACGTTCGCCGAGCTGCCTGCGTTGGGGCTCTCCACCGGCGGCATGTAGGGGTCGTCGGGCCGCTCCAGGCGGAGTGCGGGGCTCTCAGAGTCCGGGGGACCTCCCGAGGCCCGACAGACGGCGGGCACCCCAAGCAGCGTCACCAAGCCAAGCGCAGAAACACAGTGGGTCGTGGGATGCGCCATTCATCCATCCTCCTGTTGCGCGGTCCGCGGTATGGCACTCCATCGGGGCGTGGGGACAGGAGCGTAGTGGATCTGCCGTAAGAAGTGATATTCACCCCGTCAACCTCGATCCAACGGATTTTGTGCGATTCGGGGGGTGACGGCGTGATCAAGCGATTGGCCGAGGTTCCCTCGCTGCCGGATCTCCACGCGCGGCCAAAGGTGCTTCTTCTCCACCCAGGTGGATGAGCTCCCGCGTCGGCGGCGTCGAGGCTCCACCCTCAAGCTGCATGAAGATCATCTGCTGGTAGGTGGGGCTTACGGCCATAAGCTCCTCATGCGTGCCCTGGTCGATAATCCGGCCCGCTTCCATCAGCACGATTCGATCGGCGTGCATAACAGTGCTCAGCCGATGGGCGATCACAAAGGTTGTCCGCCCCTCCATGAGCGCGGTCAGGCTCGCCTGGATGAACCGCTCGCTCTCAGTGTCCAGATTGCTCGTGGCCTCGTCGAGGATGAGGATGCGGGGGTCGGCGAGCATTGCCCGGGCAATGGCCAGCCGCTGCCGCTGGCCGCCGCTGAGTCGCACCCCCCGCTCACCGATCACGGTGTCATAGCCGTTCTCGAGCCCACAGATGAACTCGTGGGCGTGGGCGAGAACCGCGACCCGCTCGATTTCCCGGGGCGCCGCCCCGCGGCGGGCATAACCGATGTTCTGGGCGATGGTCCCGTCGAAGAGGAAGATGTCCTGCTCGACGATGCCGAGCAGGCGACGGTAGCTCTCTACGTCAATGAGTCTCAGGTCCCTGCCGTCGAGCTCGATCGTCCCTTCAACGGGGTCGTAGAAGCGGGCGACGAGGTTGCACAGCGTCGTCTTGCCGGCCCCGCTGCGGCCGATCAAGGCGACCGTCTGGCCCGCCGCCACTTCCAAATTGGCGCCGTGAACGACACGGCGGCTCGAGCCGGGGTAGCTGAAGCTCACGTCACGAAACGTGATCCGCCCGACCACACCCGCCGGCTCGACGATCGCCGCCCCGGCGGTCGGCACCATCTCCTGGGGCTCGGCCAGGAGATCCAGCACCCTGTCCAGCCCCGCCAGGCTGTTCTGGAACTGCGTGGCACTCGAGGCCAGGATGGCCAGGGGGCCCAGGAGCATCACCAGGTAGGCCAGAAACATGATCAGGTCGCCGGCGGTCATTTCCGCGTCGTCGCTGAGCACGCGTTTGCCGCCGAAGTAGAGCAGCAGTGCCGTGGCCCCAGGAATGAGCACCGCCCAGACAACTTCCACGGTCCTTGACCACCACCAGGCCGCCAGCTCCTGGCGGGCCATGAGGTGGTTGTTGCGCGTAAAGCGTGCCGCTTCGCTGCGCTGGCGGCCAAAGGTTCGAACCACCCGCATGCCGCCGAACGCCTCGGTGGCGTGGGTGTCGATGTGCTGCCGGGTGGACCGGATATCCCGGAACAGCGGGCGGACCCGCGCGATCCACGTCCGATGCGTCAGATAGACCGTCGGCAGCAGAAGCAGTGATCCGACCATCAGCCTCCAATCGACCACCGTCAGGATGATCAACGTGCCGGTGAGTTGGATGACCGCTCGCCAGGGGTTGTAGAGCATGCTGAAGATCAGCTCCGCCACACCGCCGGCATCCTCTCGAAGGATGCTGGCAACGCCTCCCGATTTCAGGGCGTAGACCCGATGTAGCGGCAACCGCCCCGCATGCTCGAACACCCTGCGGCGGATGCCCGCCTGGAGCTTCTTGGTCGCTTTGGTTGCCTGCCAGCGTCCCCACATGCCCAGCGTGATCGACACCACCGAGATGCCGAAGATCCCCAGAGCCACGACCGCCAGCAGCCGGCCTGGGTCGGAGGGCAGGCCAAGCCACTCGGAAAGTACGGGGGCCAGGGGCCGATCGCCCAGCACATTGTCGATGACCACCTTGGTGGCCGCCGGCGGAATGAGATTGAGCAACGTGGCCAGCGTCAGCGTCCCCAAGGCCAGCGTGATCGGCAATCGATGGCCTCGAAGCAGCTGAAGAAAGTGCCGCAGCAGGTCACCGAATGACCGGCGGCGGCTCCGGGTGGAGGGCACGATGGCCCCCTGCGCCGCGGCCTGTGCCGTGGCGGCCTCCGTCCCCCGCTCATTGGTGTATCTGCGGTATCGGGCGCGGCTGGATTCGCGGTGGGAGGGCATGGCAGCAAGAAGAAATGACGGGGTAACGAAGTTGGGTCACATCGGACCCGCTCGCCCCCCGAGTAAGAGCCTCCGGGTGACCGGTCGGTATCGCCGCAGCGGGGCGCGGCCGTTTGGCTCGGGATCCTACGCTCCCGCGAGGTCGAAGGCGTCTCGGCAACTCTCGGCAAGAACAGACGTGCGCATCCGCCTTGGCTGGTAGCCGACAGCTGTCAGCTGACAGCCTCCTTCTATGCCGCGCCACGCAGCTCGCTGTAGTTCTTGACCCGCGCGCGGCCCGATCGCTTGGCCGCGTACATCGCCTCATTGGCGCATCGGATCAGATCCTGCGGCTCGTCCAGCGAGCTGAGCACCGCCGCCACCACACCGATTGAGAGCGTCGGCCGGGCCGGGCTCGAATGGGGCCAGGGGAGCTGGCCGAACAGCGAGCAGATTCGCCGGGCCACGGTCTCGGCCACGTCGCTTGACGTTGCCGGCATCAGAACGATCAGCTCATCGCCCCCTGTACGAAATGCGGAGTCCGCTCCGCGCAGGCCTGACCGAAGGAGCTCGCCCAGGAACGCCAGGCACTGATCGCCCGCCTCGTGACCGAGCTGGTCGTTGATCTCCTTGAACCGGTCGACATCGATTACCAGGGCGCTGACCGGTTGGGCGTCGGATTCGACACAGCGCTCCAAACGCTCCTGCAACGCTCGTCGGTTGCCCACACCCGTCAGGAGATCGGTCGCGGCCTGCCGCTGAAGACGATCAGTAGCCCGATGCGTCTCCCTTCGGATTGAAGAGTCCATGGTGCGGCGGAGCCGGCGCACTTCCATTCGATGGGCGGTGGCGCTGCTGAGCGCTTCGTGGATGGCGCGGCTGAGCTCACCGATGTCGTCATCGCGATCAGAAAGCAGATCGCCCAGGAGCTCGCGTCCCCGTTGGATCTCGAACCGCCGCATGCAGCGGGTGAGCCTTCGAATCTCGCGACGGTCGCTGACCGTCTTTCTCAGGTGCTTCAAGGGTGTGAAGGCGAGCATGGTCAGCAAGCCGACCACGACGGCAATGGATACCTCAATGGCCGCGGAAAGTCGGCTGAATCGACCGCTGGCGACGAGCACCGCCCCGGCAAGGATCCCTGGCACGCCAAAGAGAAGCCACACTCCCACCGGCATCAACTGTGACCAACCGTGCGCAGGTTCGTCGGATCGGAGCTTGGACCTGGGATGAGCCATCTGTTTCGAGCGCTCCGTACGGCCCTTCGGGCCGACACTCGCTCTGGTATGCGACGGCGAATTCATTCGCCGCCGCTGATCGGGCGCCTCGCCTGAGCGCTCTGTAGCCGCCTCCGGGCGACTTTCTTGAGCGCTCCGTACGGCCCTGCGGGCCGACACTCGCTTTCGTACGCCCCCGCGAATTTATTCGCGGCGGCTGACCGGACGTTGCCTCGCTCTCGTGGCTACGCGGACTCTCAAGAAGGCCGCGACGCTTTGACGCAACCTGGGCTAGATGGTCACGCCAGGCCTGGGCCGTATGATCCCATCGACCCAAAAGATGCGCGACTTGCCCGCGAACCGCGCTCACCAGAGTCCAACCGCATCGCGGTTGTGCCACCGGCATGGAGCGTCAATCAGGGGCCGCGTGCCCGGAAGCCTTCGGGCGGCCGCCGGTGTCCGTCGGCCGCCGGTGTCTGCGCTTGATCAGGTAGAGGTTGCGGCTGTAGACGGTCCACCCAACGCCCTGCCCGAGCATTCCAACCGGATCGTGGTCGAGCAGAAAATACACGAACAGCATCAACGCCCCCAGCAAGCTGCACCACCAGAAGAGCACCGGCATGTGCGACACACCGCGTTGCTCGCTGGCGATCCATTGGATGATCCAGCGTGCGAAGAACACCGCCTGACCCAGAAACCCGAAGCCGATCAGCCACTTCCTCCATGGATCCTCCATGCGGAACCATTCCAGAAGCGGCTGGAGGAAACCACCGCCGGCACCACCGTCGGCCGCGGCGCCCAGGAGCTCGATCGCGTTCATGTCGTTGCCTTTTCTCTGGTTTCGGTCGACGGCGTCGCCGGCGGTGACACGGCGCCGGATGGGTCGACCTCCTTGTAGGCCACGGACCGGCGACGGCTTCGCATCCACCTGACAGCAAAGCAGTCGATGAGGCCGACGAGGGCCCGGTTGCGGATACCGTACTTGCTCCTGCCGGCGGTCCTGGGCCGGTGGCGAACCGGCTGCTCCAGAACGCGATACCCAAATTGCCGGCAGGTCAGAGGAATGAACCTGTGCATCCCGCGGAACTGAAGCGGCAGGGCCAGAGCCGCCTCCCGACGCAGCACGCGGAGGGAGCATCCCGTGTCGTGGATGGTGTCACCCAGGAGCCAGCGACGGAACACTCGGGCCACCACGGAGCTCGCCTGGCGGACCAGGCTGTCACGGCGGCTGGCACGGCGATCGCCCTGCACCACGTCGGCCCCGCTGTCGGCAAGCGTCTCAAGCAGTGCGGGGATGTCGGCGGGATCGTTTTGGAGGTCGGCATCGATCAGGGCAATCACCTCGCCGCGAGCCGCCCGGATCCCCGCCCAGAACGCCGCCGATTGGCCGTTACCCTCACCCGCGCGGCGGGGCGTGTCGAGCATGTGGATCACCCGGAGCCTGTCATGGCGGCGCATGAGCTGGACAAGGACGCTCAAGGTACCGTCGGTCGAGCCATCATCCACGATTACAATCTCGAAGTGCTGAAGCGCCGGCTCCAGCGCCGCCAGCGTCTGCTGGACCAGTTCGGCGACGTTGTCCTGCTCGTTGTGGGCGGCAGCAACCACCGACAACGCGATCGTGCCGCACGGATCGACCATAGCATCAGCGTAACAGACCCCCGCCCCCGTGGTCGGCGGTCCCCGGCCCCGCCCGGGTGTAGTCGATCGTACAATCCCCGCTGGCCCTCCCTGCCCTCGCGATGCCCTCTCCCGCCCCCACACCTCCGGACCGCGGCCTGCGGCGCAGCGGGGCCACGCTGGTCACGGGGGCAGGAGGCGAGGTGGGGCACGGGCTGCTTGGGGCCATGCACGCCGCCGGCCGGCGCAACATCGTGGCCATCGATCTGCGCGGCTTCGACGAGGGGCAGCAAGCGCTGTGCCGCGAAACGATCGTCGGCGACATCTGCGAGCGGCCGTTGCTCCAGAGGCTCCAGTCGATGTACGAGATCACGGAGATCTATCATCTGGCTGCGCTGCTGAGCACGCGGACGGAATTCACGCCCGAGGCCGGCCACGAGATCAACGTGGGAGGGACGCTCAAGCTCCTGCACCTGGCTGCCGCGCAGGCGCGCTCGCACGGCAAACGCGTCAAGTTCATGTTTCCCAGCTCGATCGCGGTCTACGGCTTGAGTGATCTCGCCGCCAAGGAACGGGCCGGCGCCGTGGGCGAGGACGAGTTCACGCAGCCCACCACGATGTACGGGTGCAACAAGCTCTACTGCGAGCACTTGGGCCGCTATTACGCCCACCACTACCGGCAACTCGTCCAGGACCGCATGGATCACACCGTCGATTTCCGCGGCATCCGATACCCGGGCCTGATCAGCGCCGAGACGCTGCCCTCGGGAGGAACGAGCGATTACGCGGCGGAGATGGTCCATGCCGCGGCAGAGGGCAAGCCCTATTCGTGCTTCGTGCGGCCCGATACCCGCATCCCCTTTATGACCATGCCGGGGGCGATCGAAGCGCTGCTCGTCCTGGCCGCCACCGATGAGCAGCGGCTTTCCCGGTGCGTGTACAACGTGAAGAGTTTCAGCCCGTCGGCGGCCGAGCTTGCCGATTTGGTGGGCGAGTTCTTCCCTGGGGCACTGATCACCTTCGAGCCGGATCCGCAGCGGCAGGCGATTATGGATTCATGGCCGCTGGACGTCGACGACTCCGCTGCTCGCGCTGATTGGGGCTATCAGCCCCGCCATGATCTGCGCAGCGCTTTCAAGGAGTACCTGGTGCCGGGGATCAAGGCGCGGTATAAAACGCTATGACCAGGGCAACGGGAATCTCAAGAGGGGACAACTTCACCAATCGCGCCGGTGAGAAACTCGCCCACCTCAAGGAAACCGGACAGCTCAAGGTGCTTCAAACCATCGAGGGGCCGATGGACGCGACCGTCAGGCTGCGCGGGCGGGGCGAAGTCGCCTGTTTCTGCTCCAACAACTACCTGGGTCTTGCCAACCACCCGGAGGTCCGGCAGGCCGGCATCGAGGCGATTGAGCGTTACGGGGCAGGGACGGCCTCGGTCCGCTTCATCTGCGGAACCTTTGAGCCGCACGAGAGGCTCGAGAAAACGATCGCCCGCTTCCTGGAAGTCGAGGCCGCCTATAGCTTCGTCAGCTGCTGGACGGCTACTGAGGCGCTCTTCCCCACCCTATGCGAGGACGGAGACATCATCATCTCCGATGAGCTCAATCACGCCTGCATCATCGACAGCATGCGTCTGTGCACCACCATCAAGAAGGGGGTCCGACGAGCGGTTTTTTCCCACAGCGACATCGACTCCGCCCGCAGAGCCCTGCGCAAAGCGTGCGACGACCCCAATGTCACGGGGACGATTTGGGTGGTTACCGACGGCGTCTTCTCAATGGAAGGCGATATCGCCCGGCTTCCGGAGCTGCGGTCGCTGTGTGATGAGTTCGGCGCCCTGCTCGTGATCGACGACTCCCATGGCACCGGCGTGATGGGCGAAACCGGGCGGGGGACGCACGAGCACCACGGCATGCCCGGCGCTGCAATCGACTTCTACACCAGCACGCTGGGCAAGGCGCTTGGCGGTGGGGCGGGAGGGTATCTGGCAGGGTCCAGACGCGGCATCGATCTGATCCTCCAGCGGGCACGGCCGACGCTCTTTACCAACGCACTTCCCGTCACCATTGCCTGCTCGGCCAACAAGGCAATCGAGATTCTGATGCGTGAGCCGCAGCGCGTGCGCAAGCTGCGCGAGAACACGGCGTACGCCCGACAAGGCATCCGCGATGTCGGCTTCGAGGTGCTGGATTCGCCCACGGCGATCTGTCCCATTATCGTTGGCGACACGGCCAAGGCAATCGCAATGAGCAACCGGCTCTTGGATCTGGGCGTCTTCGTGATCGGCTTCGGCTACCCAGTCGTCCCCGAAGGTACGGCCCGCCTCCGCGCCCAGATCTCCGCCGCCCACGAGATCGAGCACCTCGACAAGCTCATCGATTGCATGAGGACGCTGAGGAAAGAAGTGGCGACGTGATAAGAGGCTGTCAGCTGACAGCTTCTTAGCCCACTTTGTGCTTCATTCCGATCAAGGTAAAAAGCTCGGCTCTCGTTGCAGCGCTTTTCAGAAACGCCCCGTGCAACTTGCTCGTGGTGGTCCAGGAGCCGGGCTTCTTGACGCCGCGGTAGCACATGCAGAAGTGCTGGCATTGCAGGATGACCGCCACTCCCTGCGGATCTAGGGCTTCTTGGATCGCGTCGGCGATCTGGCCCGTCAGCCTCTCCTGAACCTGTAGACGCTTGGCGAAGACATCGACCACTCGGGCGAGCTTGGATAGACCCACCATCCGGCCGTTGGGGATGTAGGCCACGTGGGCCTTGCCCACGAAGGGGACCATGTGGTGCTCGCAGTGGCTAAAAAGCTCGATATCGCTGACCAGGACCAGCTCGCGATAGTCATTTGTATCGGTGAACGTCCTGGAGAGAAACTGCCGGGGGTCCTCGCCGTAGCCGCGGTAATGTTCCTCAAGCGCACCGGCGACGCGGCGGGGCGTGTCCCTGAGCCCGTCGCGGTCCGGATCCTCTCCGATGAACTCCAGGAGGCCGCGGACGTGCCGCATGACCCTCTTCAGAGACCCGGCAGGCTCGTCATCCGGCCGCTCGCTGCTGACCCGGCGGGTCGTTATCTGCGTCATGTGATTCGCCCTCGATTGTCCAAGCTCGTCAACTCCAGACTCCAGGCTCTGTCTGACAGAGCCTAGCCCCGCCGTCACCGCGGGACCAGAAAGAAGCTGTCAGCCATCAACTCGCCCTGGGATGCATTCGCAAGATCCTTCGTTAGTTCGGGGTTCGGGAAAGCGACGAACTCCCACTGCTGAACCCTGAACCCTGCTCTTTTCTCCGCGGCCCTCCGCGGTGAATCTTCGCCTTCTTGGGCCGCCGGCACAGCCGGCCCTTCGTCAGCGAGAGTCTCGTCACAGATACTCCTTCCACCACTCGAGGATCTGCCGCAGCCGGTGCAGTCGCGTGTCCGGCGGGCCACCGCGGCTGAGCCCGTGGCTTGTCGAGCGAGGGTAACGAACGAAACGCGTCGGAACCCCGCGGACCATCAGCGACGTGAAGACCTGCTCGGCCTGCTCGATGTTGCACCGTAGATCACCCTCGCTGTGAATGACCAACGTCGGTGTCTTGACCTTGTTGAAGTACCTGATCGGACTTTGGGCCCACCGCGTCTCAGCGCGATCCCAAGGGTTGCCCGGCCAGTAGTGGTCCGGCCGGTCGGGGAAGTCGCTGCTACCGGCCATGCTCAAAAGGTTCGACACGCATCGATCGGTGATGGCGGCGGCAAAGTCGTGGCAGTGCCCGATCGCCCAGTTGGTCATGTAGCCCCCATAGCTGCCGCCCATGATGCCGAGTCGCGCGGAGTTGACGTAGGGCCGGCTCTTGGCGAACTCGATCACAGCTTGGATGTCCTGCCAGTCGGCGCCTCCCCAACTGCCGCGGATCGCGGCGCAGTGGTCGCGGCCGTAGCCCTTGCTGCCGCGAGGATTAGAGAAAAGGACCACGTATCCGGCCGCGGCGAGAACCTGAAACTCGTGAAAAAACCCCACGCCGTACTGTGCGTGCGGGCCACCGTGGATTTCCAGGATCAACGGGTACCTGCGACCCGGCTTGAAAGCCGGCGGCCTCATGACCCAGAGTTGGACCCTGGTGCCATCGGCGACCTTCACCCAGTGCGACTGGATTTTGGCCACGTCGCGCTCGCCCAGAAGCGACTTGTTGAAACTCGTAAGAACGCGGACCTCGATCGACCTCGGCGCGACCTCGCCGACCGCGACCTCGTCCGGCGCCGCGGTGTGGGAGGTCAAAAGCGCCATCCGCTTGCCGTCGGTGGACAGGTTGCCCATCTGGAGCATGATCGGGCCGCTTGTGAGAAAAGTGACCCTGTCG
>JADFKZ010000217.1 GCA_022564665.1 Planctomycetota bacterium
CGGTCTTGACGCTGATCTCGACTTCGTGGGACTCTCCCGCGGCGATCTCCTGGCCCGTTGGGCAGTTGGCCGTGGTGCAGCCGCAGTTGCTCTTGCAGGAGATGACCCTGGCCGGCTGGTCGGTGATGTTGACAAGCCGGACGGTGCCCACAACGGTCTGGTTGGTGGCCGCGGTGCCCAGGTCGAGTATGGCCGGCTCAATCTTGACGTAGGAGACGCCGGGCTGGGTTGTCGCTGGCGCTGGGGGCCGGCCACGATCTGCATTCAGGACCCGGAGACCGTCGACGATCGGCCCCTCATTGCGCGACGTGAGGAGGCTGGCCCTGGGCGGCTTCTCCGGGTCGACTGCCTGCTGTCCAGAGGCATTGACCGTCGCTTGGTTCACCTTTGCCTGGGTCTCTTGGTCGGGGTCCGCCCCTCCGCAGCCGGCCAGCGCGAGAACCACACCAATACACAGGACAGGCGTCACACGATCGTTCATGCTGATCACTTTGAAATCTCCCACCAAAGCAAAAGCAGGTTTTCCTTGGAGATGGATCCCGGTTGGGCGTTGTTGGGGCCGTCTCCCGCGAAAGATAGGGCTTCTCCTCTCGCCGGACGAAGGCCGGTCGCTACGAATCGCTACCGGCGGCGAGGAGATGAACGGCCAGCTCCAGCGGCGGCTGGCCTTCCACGTAAAAGGTGACGTATTTGGTCTTGAGAGCGCCGGGCTCCAATGGCGCTGTCATCGTGATCCGGAGCCTCATGCATTCGCCGGTGTTAAGGGTCCGCGGCTCGAACCACTCGACGGTCATGCAGCCGCAACTGGTCGAATACCCAAGCACGTCGCGCGGTTCGCGGCTTCGGTTGCAGAGCAGGACCTCGAGCGACTTGGAAAGCCCCCGCTCACCGACGTCCAGGTCAAGCTCATAGGGGATCGTGATGACCTCCGGAGCGTCTTCAGGCACAAGGTCTGCTGTTTCGTCAACAACCTCGATCGTCGGCGGCTGGCGGTGGGCCAGCGCTGCCCCGGTGGCGACCAGCGCCGTGGCCAGGGCGACCAATGCGGTCCAGCGCAGCCCGGAGTGAGGCACGGCGGGGCGCGGGTCGAGGATCCGATCAATCCTCCGCGCGACCGTACGCCGTTCGTTGAGGGCAGCCAGGGTGAGCACGACCCGGGGCTGGGGGATGAGGCCCAGCAGCGCCTCGGCGTAGCTCGTCGGTGATTCGCCGGAAGCGATCGCCCAGCGATCACACGCCTGATCGCTGAGGTCGCGGAGTCTTCGAGTGGTCAGCCACGCCAACGGGTTCCACGGGAGCACGACCCGCACCATCTCCCCGGCGAGGCTGGCCAGGTGGTCGCGCCGCTTTTGGTGCGCCAACTCGTGGAAGAGGACCCCGCGGAGCGCGGTCCCGCCGTCGGGGAGACCGACGGGCATGACAAGCCGTGGCCGGCGCCCCCAGCACCAGATGACCGGGCAATGGACGCTGGCGCATTCGAGGACTTGCGGAGACCGTTTCAGGTCCAGACGCCGCGCCGCCTGTTTCGCGAGCGCAACGAGACGTCCGCTGTTGATCGGGGTCGCCCCTGAAAGCAGACGCCGGCCGCGCCGGGCGGACGCGAAAAGGTGAAGCATCGACACGAGAGACAACACGAGCCACCCGGCCGCGAGGGCGTGGGGCCAAGCCAGGGCAGGATCCATCACCGGCGGACCGTCGCCGATGTTCAGCCGCGCCGCCAGGTCGGCGACGTCGACCGATCGGTTGAGCCCCGGCAAGAGACCCCAGCCTGCCAGGCGGAAGCCGGCGGTTGCCAACGGAGTCAGGGCGGCGCCCAAGATGCACAGAAGAAGCACCGCGTGGGCCCGGGCCGGTCGCCGGCTCAGCAGCGTCGAAGCGAGCAGGCCCGCGATGAGCCAGGCCGTCGACTGCCAGAGGGCGGACCAAAGGACCGCCTCAATCCCGATCGCGCTTGGAGCCACCTGCCCGTCCCTTTCTCTTGACGTCGATCATCTTGCGCAGCGCCGCGAGGTCCTCATTCCCCAAGCGGTCGCCTCTGATGAGATGCTCAAACATCAGCAGCGGATCCCCGCGGAATACCCCGTCCACGAACTTCCAGAGGGCGCTTGACCCCGCCTGCTCGCGCGACCGCGCCGGCGAGTACACGTAGGCACGCCCCTCGGTCCGGTGCCGTAGCCAGCCGCGTTTCTCCAACTTCTGGAGGACCGAAAGGACGGTGGTGTAGGCCGGGCGTTTGCGCCCGCGAAGGGCTGCCCGAACCTGCTCTACGGTGGCCTCGCCGCCGGCCCACAGGACCCCCATCACCGCCTTCTGAAGTGTGCCGAGCTGGTCGAGGCGCTTGCCGGTCATGGCGTCTCCAAGGGGAGTACCTACTCCCCATCGCAGTACTACGACTGATAGTAATGGAAGGTTGCACGCCTGTCAACACATAGTTGATAGGAAATTTGATTTCCGGCGGGCAGGCGATCGAGGCCGCAGGTGTGGCGTGAAGCCGTCGCCGTCGAAGTCCGCCGGGCAATCTCCGTCGCAGGGGCCGAAGCTGCTTGCAGAACAGCAGGCGAAGGACTGCCTCCCGGTCTCGGCAACCGGTGCTCGATCCCGCTGAGTCCCCCGGGGGTGCTAGGACCGCTTCGACTCCAGCGACAATCGCTCGCGACTTGCGTCTGATCGGCCTTGATCCGCCACTTTGGGCTTTGCGGCGTCATTGAGTCGGTGTACATCGGCTCA
>JADFKZ010000102.1 GCA_022564665.1 Planctomycetota bacterium
CACGCTGAGTCGCAGTTCCAGGTTCATGGGAACGTCGCCGAAGCCATCCCATTCCATCCGCACGAAGCAAATCTTGTTGTCTTTCTGCCACGGAACATAGTCGGAGGGACCGATGTGGATGTTCTCTTCCGCAAGTGGCTCATCGAGCTGCGACTGCACGGATTCGGTCTTGGAGATCCGCTTTGACTTGAGGCGATGCTGCTCAATCATGTTGAGGAAGTCGGTGTTGCCGCCGGTATTGAGCTGGTAGGTCCGTCTGAGCTTCACGCCCCGGTCGCCCATGAGGCGGGTCAGCATCCGGTGTACGATCGTCGCGCCCAGCTGGCTCTTGATGTCGTCACCGACGATCGGGATGTTCCTCTCGCGAAACCTCTTGCCCCACTGTAGATCTGAGGCGATGAAGACCGGCACACAGTTGACGAAGGCGACTCCTGCATCCAGGCAGGCCTGGGCATAGTGGCGGACGGCCTCCTCAGAACCCACCGGCAGGTAGCACACGAGGACTTCCGCCCCGGTTTCCCGCAGCACCGCGGCCACGTCGCACGCCTCCTCGTCCGCGACGCGAAACGCCTGGGGCTCCGGGTAGTCGCTCATGTGGGCGGCGACGCCATCCAGAACCGGGCCCATCTGCACGGCAATCCCGTATGACGGAAGATCTGGCTGAAAGACCGTCGTACACTGAGGCTGGGCAAAGATCGCCTCCTCAAGCGGCTTGCCGACCTTCCGCCGATCGACATCGAAGGCTGCAACAACGCCAATGTCCTCAAGGCGGTAGCCGCCGATGGATGGATGCATCAGCCCGGCAGCTTCAGCGGTATTGTGAGTTTGGTAATACTCGATTCCCTGCAGAAGCGAGCAGGCGCAATTGCCCACGCCCGCAACGGCAAGCCGAATGGTCTTCATGTGGTATCTCCTTTGGCGTGACACGCCACGTCAAGCGGCCTCGGTGAAGCAGGTTGGATAGCCTCGTTGCCTGCCCGCAGCCATTGTGCCGGGCGGCATACTCCCGAGCCCAGGCAGTATACGGTATTCCACCGCAACTGTCCGGATATGGCACGGGAGCTGCCGCCGGTGGTCCAGGGCGCTCGGGGGCGTCAGCGATCCCTGGGGGCTCATGTGTCGGCGCGTGTGGAGCCGGCCATCTCCGGCGCAACACCATGTCAATTCTGCCTGTCCCAACGGCCGGTGTCACTCCCGAAACGGATGCGTGCGCAGGGCCCGAGCGCAGACGATGTCGATCGGCCTGGTTTTTTCCAATGTCGAAGCTGACCGGCTCATCGCTGCCGCGGTCCAGATGGAGCGACTTGCCGCATGTGAGCACAGCCGCCAGATCGACCTACTCGTCGCCGGTCGTCATGCCGCACGGCAGCATCATCCTCTTCGACACGAGACCTCAGAAACCCAACTCCATCTGATGGAGCTTCTCGCTGAACTCTCTGGCGTCGAACGGGGTCATGATGAGACCCTGAAGTTCCGTCTCGAGCAGAGGCCGGATGGCCGGGAACACATACCGCCCGACACACGCCAGCAGCGGCACGCTCTGGCCGAACCGGTTTCGCATCGAGGCACACAGTTGCCGTACCTGACGAACATCATCCGTGGCCGTGAAGACGACCAGAACCACCTGCTCGTCCGTTTCGTTCCCCGATTCGGGAGCGACCTGAGTGACCTTGAACTGCTCATTCGGCAGGCATGATTCGATCACACTTCGGCTCTGATCATCAAGACCCGCCAGGATGATGCGGCGACTCTTTGACATTCGTCCATTCACTTCGAGTACATCGACGTCCATCTTCTCGGCAACGACCTTGGCGACCGCTGCTTCGATCTCCGACTCGGTCACGGCTCGAAGCTCCTGACAAGGCGCGCCCGAATTCCCTCAAGCTGACGAGGCGGGCCAATTGTATCTCTGACCCCATGCACCGCAGGCGACCGCGTTCGGTTCGCCTATTCCTCTGGCATTTCGACCGAACACCGAGAGGTTGGACGGGGGCAGCCAATGTCCTCCTCCCTAGAATGGGGCGAGCCGGGTTTGGAATCCCAACAGCTCCACTCGTATGAAACCGCTTTGTGCTTCGAGCGGCGCCCGGCAGGACGCCAAGCGGCGTGAGAACACAGATGCCAAGCGGCGTGAGAACATGGAGCCGAGCAGCTGACTGAAAAGAGAGCTCAGCTGTCGGGTGACGACTCTTGGGCCTCCTCGGCGGTCATCCTGCGCACCTCTTCGATCAGGACCGGCTCGATGGGTACGTCCTTCTGACCGGTGGGCACATTCCTGATGGCGTCGACCACGTCCATGCCCGCCACCACGTGGCCGAAGACCGCATAAGCGGCCCCCCCCTTGGGCATGTCGAGCCCGCCGTTGTCCACGACGTTGATGAAGAACTGGCTTGTGGCGGAATCCGGCCGCGACGTACGGGCCATGGCGATCGTGCCCCGCGTGTTCTTCAGGCCGTTTCGCCATTCGTTGGTGATCGGGGGGCCGGTGGGCTTTTTGATCATGCCGGGCGTAAAGCCGCCTCCCTGGATCATGAACGTCTGGATCACGCGATGAAAGAGCGTCCCGTCGTAAAACCCCTTGTCCACATAGGACAGGAAGTTGGCGACGGAGATGGGAGCATTGCCGGCATCGAGCTGAAGGACGATCTGGCCCATCGACGTCTGCATGCGAACGAACTCAGACGTGGCCTGGGGGGTATCCGTCGTCTTGCTGGTATCCGTTTTCACGGTGGTCTCCTGCGTCGGCGGTTGTCGTGACTCGGTCCTCGGTGAGGTCGCCGTTGTGCGAGCGACGGCTTCCGTCTTGGCGCCGCTGTCACCGGCTGGACGCGAGCAGCCGATCAGTGTTGTCGACAACAGGAGCGAAACAACAAGGTAATGGCTTGCTCGTTTCATGTGGCCATCCATTGGTGGGGCTCCGTCAAGGGCGACTATCATAGTCGGCCCCGGGCCGGGTTGGACGCTGACTCGGTCCGCCGGGTCCGCGTGCAATGAGTCTCCAGCAGGAGCGTGCGGTCGATGACTCCCGACGACTTTGTTGGATTCCTGAAGAATCACAGGGCGTCGGCGATCCTGAGGACGTCCTGTGCCGAGGCGGCGAGACCGGCGATGGAGGCGGCGGTCCACGGCGGCTTTCGGATCGTCGAGTTCACCCTGACCACCCCCGGCGCGCTGGAGCTGATCGAGGAGTTCGCCGGCCGCGATGGTCTCGTCGTCGGTGCCGGCACCGTGCTCAGCGTCGAGCAGGCGAAGGCGGCGGTTGATCGAGGGGCGAGCTTCCTGGTCTCACCCGTCGTCGACGAGAAGGTGATCGAGGCCGCCGGTGCGCTGGGCGTGGCGGTCATGCCCGGGACTCACACGCCTACGGAGATGCTCAGGGCTCACCGCGCCGGGGCGCCGCTGCAGAAGCTCTTCCCCGCTCCCGGGGTCGGAGCGGCGTATGTCAAGGCGTGTCTGGGCCCGATGCCCTTCCTTCGCATCGTCCCCACCGCCGGCGTCGATCAGTCCAATGTGGCGGCCTACCTCGCCGCGGGTGCGTTTGCGGTCGGCTTTGTCGCGCCGCTGTTTGATCCGCAGGATATCGCGGCGGGGCGGTTTGTGAGGATCCAGGAGCGGGCGCGCTCACTGCTTCAAGCGGTCCAGTCGGCCTGACAGCCTGATGGGCACCGTCGGGACCGCTCAACCCTGGCGTTGGCGCGAGATCGCTCACGGTCACTAGCGCACGTTACGTCAAAGCGTAGCGGCCTTTTTGATAGGCCGAGTAGCCGCCAGCGCGAGTGTGCGGCCCCGCAGCCCGAAGGGCTGCCAAACAAGGGCGGCAAGGATGCCGCGACGCCGCGACGCCGCGACGCGCTACGGAGCGCTCGAAACAGTTCTAGGCTCTTTCTGACAACCCACCCGTGATGTGGGGTTGTCAGTCAGAGCCTACACTGATCGCCATGGTCGGCTCGTCAAGCGGTCCCTCCTCGCAGCCTGTGGTGGCGTGGGCATCGCCGCTTGCGGCATGCCGACTGATCGCCGCCGACATCAAGATCGCTCACAGTGTCTTTGCCCTGCCCTTTGCGGTCCTGGGCGCCTTCATGGCCGCGGCGCGGACCGGAGAAGCTATCGACTGGTCGCGGTTGAGCGGGCAACTGGCCCTTGTCGTCGCGGCGATGTTCTTCGCCCGCACCGCGGCCATGCTGGCCAACCGGCTCCTCGATCGCGAGATCGATCGGGGCAACCCGCGAACGGCGGGCCGCGCTCTTGCCTCCGGCCGCCTGTCGATCAAGGCCGTCGGGACGGCGCTGGGGGGGGCCGCGGCGGGCTTCATGGCGGTGTGCCTTGCGTTCGGCGTTCTCTTTGGCAACTGGTGGCCGGCGGCCCTGGGTCTCTTGGTGTTGGGGTGGCTGGTGTTGTATCCGCTCTGCAAACGGTTCACCGCCTTGAGCCACCTGTATCTCGGCTCATCGCTTGCGATCAGCCCGCTGGCGGCGGCGGTCGCGGTCCAGCCCGCCGCGGTTGGGGACCAACCTGCGTTGTGGCTGCTGGCGGCGATGGTGCTGTGCTGGGTGGCGGGCTTTGACATCATCTACGCCCTGCAGGACATCGACGTGGATCGACGGCAGGGGCTCTACAGCCTCCCGAGCCGCCTGGGTGTGGCGGGGGCCCTGTGGGCCAGCCGAGGGCTCCACGCGGCCGCATGGCTCTTTCTGGCGGCCGCAGCGTGGCTCGATGAGAGGTTCGGTGTGATCTTTCTCGTGGGTGCGGCGATCGTCGGGGTCCTGCTGGTTTCGGAGCACGTGACCGTGAAGCGGTGGGGAACGAGTCGGATAGCCCTGGCATTCTTCACCCTTAACGGCCTGATCAGCTGTCTGCTCGGCGCGCTGGGCGTCGCAGACGTCCTCATCGGCTGACAGCCGACAAGTCCCGGCTGTCGGCTACCCTGCCAACGAGCCCATCGGATCCCACGGTGGCAGCACGATCGGCTCCAGATCGACTGCTTCGGCGAGCTCATCGGGCAGGTAGCTCTTTCTGGCGGCGATCTCGAGCATGTGCTCTGCGAACCAGGAATCGTTCATGACGAAAAACCCCTGCTTGCCGCTCTCATCGCCCCAGCTGTTTTCTACCCGCCAGCGGCGCGGCTTTCCGTCCGCCACGTCGACGCCGGTAAAGAGCATGGCGTGGGTCATCAGCGTCTGGTGGTACTGGAGCCTGGCGGCCTTGTCGAGGTCGAAGCTCGTGCCGTAGATGGCTTCGTAATCAAAGAGAGCTGCGTCCCAGATGCCGAGGTCGCGGCGCATCATCTTGCCCACGTCACAGCCGAACCACACCGGCTCTCCGTCCATCACCGTCTTCATGGCGATCTGCTTCATGACGTCGATTTCGACGTTGAGGTACTTGACGATCTGGCCGCCCACGACGTTGCCGAGAAACTTGACGGTAAAGGTCCGCCCCACAGGAGAGCTCGGGCGCGGGTCGTGGACGAGGCAGACGTACTCGTCCAGCGGCAGCTCAACATACTTTTGGGCGAACTGATGCGGCGTCATCGCGCCGTCGCGGTGAAACGTCTTGTCCTTGTCGTTCCACTGCCACTCAATGACATCTGGAGGTGTGCCGAGATGGATGCTCAGCATCCGGTAAATCACCTTGAGGATCTCCTCCTTGGCCGCCCGCACAGCCTCCATTGGTGCGCCGCCCGCCCGCAGGTCGCGAAGCTCCATAGCCCCCTGACGCAGCTTGGCCAGCAGGAGGCCGTTCATCCGTCGCGTGTTTGAGGAACTCTCGCTCTCGGGCATGAAGGCCTTGGGCACGAGCCCGTGCTTCTTCACGATGTTGACGAACATGTTCCACTGCCCGCCGTCTTCCAGCGGCCGATCGAGCAAAAAGGCCACGGTGCGGTCGTCCACCGGCCGCCCGGCGGTCTCGATGATCGCCTCCAGGAAGTAGTTGGCTCGTTCCAGCTTGTCGAAAAACAGCGTGTGGTTCTGGCTGAGCTCGAACTCCTTGAGTTTCATTTTCTTCATGGCGCCGACGCGAAGCAGGTTTAACCCGGCGAACATCCAGCACCGACCCGACTTCTTCTGGTTGGTCACCGCCCAGTCGTCCAGCAGATGCGAGAAGCTGTGGTCAGTCGCCGTGATCACGCCCCTGTTCAGGGCCACGTCGTCCAGCGGGGTCTGGGTGACCGCGTTCTGGGCCAGCCGAAAGGTGGGCTGCTCATCGAGCCCATCCTGGAGCCGTCGGATTAGCTTCTGGCCCAGCGCGCCGGGGGTAGCGGCAGGCTCGACCGCGGAGGTCGTCGCGGTTGCAGCCACGGTGTTCGTGGTGGTCATGAGTCGATTCCTCTGGTGAAGGGAGGGGTCGGTGCAATCGTAGCGGTACCAAGCCGCCGAGGCACACGCGATCTATGTTGCCTCTCGGCTCTCGGCCGTCGGCTGTCGACAAGAAGACGCGTCCGCCTCCAGAGGCGCGTCAATCCGCGGAAAGAGCGCGATCCTCTGCACGCGGCGGCCGACCTCGAGACCGCCCCAGGCCGACAGCGTTGTGAGCCGGTCAGTGGTGGGGTCGATAGACAGCCCCATCGCCTCCCAAAGCTGGTTCATCCTTTGGGGCATGACCGCCCACAGAAGCAGCGACCCGATTCGAATGGCCTCCAGGCATTGGTAGAGGATCGCTCCCAGCTCGTCGCCCCGCGTTTTGTCCTTAGCGATTTTGTACGGCTCGGTGAGGTTGATGAAGCCGTCCACGCGGCGGATGAGGCCGATCGCCGAGCCGATCGAGCTGGCAAGTTCGAACCGCCGCATCGCGCGCTGGGCGTCGGCGACCGCCTGCTGGCAGATGGCGGGCCAATCATGGTTGCCCACGGCGATCCGCGTGCCGCCCGGCGACTCCGTGGGGACCACCCCGTTGACATACTTCCCGATCATTGCCGTCACCCGGCTTGCACAGTTGCCCAGCGTGTTGACGAGGTCCGTGGTGTAGATCTCGTGGAAGTGGGCGCTGGAGAAATCGGCATCGGTTGCGCCCAGCGGACCCTTGGTCGCCATGTAGTACCGCCAGGTATCGAGGCCGTAGCGATCGACGTAGGACTCGATCGTCTTCAGATCGATGAAGTTGCCCAGGATCTTGGACATCTTCTGGCCGTCGCGGATCCAGAAGCTGTGGGCGTAGATGCACTCCGGCAGGGCAAGCTCCAGCGCCATGAGGAGGGCCGGCCAGATCACGGCGTGGAACCAGAGGATCTCCTTGCCGATCACGTGGTAGGCCGGGGGCCAGTAGGCGTGCCGCCGGCGGTAGGCGTCGCCGTCAGGCTCGGCCAGGCCGAGGGCGGTGATGTAGTTCATCAGCGCGTCAATCCAGACGTAGATCACGTGCTCCGGGTCGCCCGGCATGGGCACGCCCCAGGTGAAGTTCGTCCGGCTCATGGGCACATCCTGGAGGCCTTTACGAAGTTGTCCCAGGACCTCGTTGCGACGCGCCGGAGGCCGGACGAAGTCGGGGCAGCGTTCAAAGAGCTCCTCGAGGGGCTTCTGGAATGCGCTGAGCCGGAAGTAGTAGTTCTTCTCCCGGGCCCGCACGAGTGGGGCGCCGCTGACCGGGCTCTTGTACTGCAGGTCGCGGGCTCTGGTCTCGGTGTGGTACTCCTCCTGCCCTTCGTCGTACCAGCCCTCGAACTCGCCAAGGTAGACGGCGTCGCTGGCCCGCAGCCGCCCGACCAAGCATTCGACCTGCCGAACGTGGCGAGCCTCGGTTGTCCGGATGAAGTCGTCGAAGCCCAGCTGGAGCTGCGCCATCATGGCCTTGAACTCTTTGGCGTTCTTGTCGGCGAGAGCCTGGGGGCTGATGCCGCGGGCCTGTGCCGACTTCTCGATCTTTATGCCGTGCTCGTCGGTGCCGGTGAGGAAGAACACGTCATCGCCGTCGAACCGCATGAAGCGGGCAAACACGTCGCAGATGGTCGTGGTATAGGCGTGGCCGATATGCGGCTTGTCGTTGACGTAGTAGATCGGGGTCGTGATGTAGGTGTGTCGCGACACGATTCTTGCATTCTACCGGCCAAAATGGGGCGCGAACCGGCCCACCGATCGTCCGCCGCAAGCGGAGCGATTACCATGAGGCGCTCAATCGCAGGGGATCTGGCCGTGGAACGCGAACGCTTCGAAAAGCTGGCCCTTGAGCACCTGGCGGCGGTCTACCGTCTGGCGATGCAGCTGGCGCGTCATCCCGATGGGGCATCGGACCTTGTCCAGGAAACCTATGTCAAGGCGCTTCGGGTTTCCGAGGGCTTCATGGAGCAGGGCGGGGGCATGCGGCCCTGGCTGTTCAAGATCCTGCAAAACGTCTTCTACACCAGCCTTGCCAAGTCCAAGAGGGCGCCTGTCTCCGTCGACGAACTGCACGCCGCGGTCGCCGACGATCCCCGGCCCGATGAGCCCGCTCACGCCTGGGACCTGGAGGGGCTCGACTGGGAGCACGTTGATGAGCGGCTCAAGAGCGCGGTGGAACAACTGCGGCCGGAATATCGGTCGGTGCTGCTTTTGTGGGGGGTGGAGGGCTTCAAGTACCGCGAGATCGCCCAGATTCAGGAGATTCCGATCGGGACGGTTATGAGTCGCCTGCATCGAGCCAGAAGCATTCTGGCTGACCAATTGGCCGATTTGGCCGAAGAAACCGGGCACAAGCAGGGTTGATATGGGCAGGACACGCTCCGGGGGACGCTATGGTTGACCGAATTCCTCACAACACTCCCCCGAAACGCGCTCAGCGCGTTTGCAACTGATCATGAGTGAGACGCCCACAGCCCGGATGATCATGCTGCTTTGCGACGGCGAGCTGGCTCCCCGCGAGGCCGAAGCGCTCCAGCGGTTGCTGGAGTCCGACCCATGTCAACGCAGCCGCCTGGAGCTTCAGCGCGGGCTCCGGCGGCGCGTGGCCGCCGTCCTTCAGACCGGCTGCGAGCCGCCGCCGGGGTTGGCAGACCGTGTCAGGCGCAGCCTCGCCGAGACGCAGCACCAGATTGAGTCGACTGAGGAGTCCCCCCGTGGCTCTTTGGTTTGGTCCTGGCTTCGCGGTCCCCAGCGGGCAAACGTGTTCTACGTCGCCGCTTCGCTGACCCTGGTAGCGGGCGCTGTCCTAGTGGGCATCTTCGGCCGCCCCATCGACCAGTGGAGACGGCCCGCGCCCTTGAACCTGGTCTCCGAAGCGGTGCCCTACGTGGCCGACGAGCACATCCGCTGTGCCGGAAGCGCCCCGAGCCGTTTGGAGAAGGCAAAGTTCAAGTCGCCTGAGAAAGCCGCATCGAAGTTAAGCGACTGGCTGAGTGCCCCGGTGCGGGTTGTGGGGATGACGGAAAACCTCCGCCAAACCGGCTGGGAGTTCCTCGGCGGTGGGTACTGCGGCGTTCCGGTCGCGGAGCGATCCGCCCACCTGCTCTATACCCGCCAGGATCTTCCCCAAGGCCCCGCAATGCTCAGCATCTTCATCGTGCCGGACGACGGCGGCTACTCGGTCAAGAGGTGGGGTCGTGAGGTCCCGCTGGAACCTGGAGCGCTCATCGAGCTGCTGCCGGGCCCGAACCTGGGCAGAGAGGTCACCATCTACAGTGACGGCGTGCTGGTCTACTTTATGGTGGCCTGTTATTCGGGCGCGCTGGACGGAGTGCCCAACGCCATCGAGGACGCATTGAAGGCGCCCCGGCGATAGCCGATAAAGTGAAGGATCGTTTCTAGGGATCGCACCTCATGGCAATGGGTCTGCTTGCCCACAGGTCCTGGCCGGCGCTTTTCTGTCAGCTGCTTGGCATCCATGTTCCCCACGCCGCTTGGCGTCCTGCCGGGGTCTGTTCTGTCAGCTGCTTGGCATCCATCGTTCTGGGTGGTGTTCTGGCAGCCGGTGCCGACGAGGCGGCCCTGGGTCAGGACGCCCTGGGCACCGGCCGGGCGCTTGACGCCAACCTGGCCGTGGGCAGCCGAGGCTACAACGCGCCCGCAGACCGTATCAACTTTCGCGGCCGCAACCTGCTCATCACCAGAGAGATCGCCGCGGGCCGCGGCTTTCGAGGCACGATCGGCTACCGCGCGGTGGACGATTTTCGTGGTGCGCTGGGCTCCAACGACCTGTTTCGGTTCCGCGCCGGAAGCGCCTTTTCCAGCCCCAGCTTCGTCAGCGCCGGCGAGACGCTCCAACGGCTCCGGTTTGGCCAGCACATCGGGGTCGTCGAGTTCCGCCGGGCGGGTCGCGCCGCAGTCCCACGGGGCGTTGAGCCGAGGCAGAAGCGCGTCGGCATCCTCTTTGGCACGATGCTGACGCTCGATGAGGCGGCGTTGTCGATTTCCCTGCGCCGTGTCCATGGGGCGTTCGCCGAACCCGAGATCGTCGGTGCCTTGGTGGATGAGGAGGGTCGCGAGCTGGTGGCCCACGCCTCGAGCCTGCGGGGGCTTCAGGTCGTGCCCGCGCAATCGCATGC
>JADFKZ010000218.1 GCA_022564665.1 Planctomycetota bacterium
CCGCACCCGTCAACACGCTTCGAATGAGATTCGGAGGATAGAACGCTTGGAACAAGGGATGGGCGGCAAGCGGAACGCCGGAGTAAGTATGTGGATTCCAGAGAGGAAAATCCCCCTCCGCGAGGCGAGAGACCAAATAAAACGATTTCGGCCCATTCAATAAATGCGAATCCTGCCTACCGGCAATTTTCAAGGGATCAGAGCTAAAAATGACATACGACATGCTAAACAGGAAGAGAAATAACACCGAGCCCGCGAGAAGAAGATACACGAGAAGCTCGTGGCGAGATGCGATGCGGTCCGCGGAGAGAATCACTTGTTTTCCAGTTGAGGCCGCCACTTAGCTTTTATCCATTATTTCGAATGTACACCCTTCGCCTATAGACGTGCTGGTCCGTCCCATGCCGGTGCAGAAATTGCGCGGCAAGTTCCCGATCTCCATCGAAAGAAAACGAAGCGCTTCACAAGGCGTATCTGCCCTTCCGAAGATTCCGCACAACGGCACTCTACAGGGAATAGCAGGTTCGTATCTAGTCGAAATCGGACGGACGGAGCGGCCTGACTCCGTCTGCCGTCAGGGAAACATATATAAGATTTGAGGTTCAGGATTTTCAGGAAGTATGGATCAATCACCCGGAAGAGGCGACTGACCTTTGCACCATGCCGATGACATACGTCATCGATGAGATCCGAAAGTACCGCGACGAATACGCGGCCCGGTTCAACTACGACGTCAAGGCAATGGTCGACAGACCTGAAACGCCGGCAACAGGAAAGCGGTCGCCCGACCGTTTCACGGCCCCCAAAGCGAATCGCTAAAGACTTCGAACCCGTTTCAGACGACCGCTCCTGAAACACAGTGACTGCCATTCATCGACAGAAAGTCACCCGATGAACAATCCACTCCCGCAAACCCGCCGCAGTTTCGTTACCGGGACGATCAAGGGCGTGAAGATTCCACCAACTTCAATCACCGCGAAGTGGTCTCTCTTCCCACCGTGATCGCTCATGTAGGAGACCTCACCGGCCAGCGTGAGCCTCGGACCGAGCCTGGTCAGCAACTGGTCGAACGAGGGGCAAAACACGTCGCCCAGATCGAACTCGACCGGCGAGCCGCCGCCGATCCGCCTTGACTCAATCACCCGCTCCACCGGCAATCTCCAACACACCACGCGTCAGTTAAGCACTCCGTGTGCCAAGGCGCTTCCGTGGTCGCCGAGCCAGGCGATCCACTCTTGCACCTGCCCGGCCGAGATGGAGAGGGCGAGGTGGAGGCGGCCGCTGCCGTCGGTGGGCGGGATCGTCCCGTAGGGCATGATCGTGGGTTGCGCCGAGGCGCCCTTGGCAAAGCGCAGGAGCATCTGGTTGGGCGTGATCTGCAGCGCCGATATGCGGTCGGACGTCCCCGAGACCTGGAGCCCGACCACGCGCTTGTAGAAATCGCAGGATCGCTGCATGTCCTCGACGTAGAGCGCGGTCTCGACGATTCCACCGACGTTGGGCATCGATTCGGTCCTCCTTTCGCGGGTCGCGGTAGGTCGCGATTTTCTATTGACTTGCATCGACAGCGCGATGCAGCCGTCCCGGGGTGGCGCCGCGGTAGCGCCGCACGATAAGGCGCGTGAGAATAGTGAGTTTTCGCCCCAACGCTCGTTCCGTCGCGGAGTTTACCCGCCTCCGGCGGGTCGCTTCCACTTGCACCCTCCCGGCGAACCAGCTACTACAAGGCATGCCCTTCGAGCTGGCCGAGCTGCTCCATCTGATCGTGATCGGACTCCTTGCCGGCACGGCCGGCGGCCTGCTCGGGCTCGGAGGAGCGATCGTGATGATCCCCTTCCTGACCCTCTTCATGCACCGCGAACAGCACCTGGCGCAGGCGGCGGCGATGATCGTCAACGTCTTTGTCGCCCTGCCCGCCCTGCTTCGCCATCACCATGCCGACGCCGTCCGCTGGGACGTCGTGGTCCGCATGCTCCCCTTCGGTCTGATCTTCATCCTGATCGGCGTCGAGGTGAGCGATCGCGTCGACGGCGAGATCCTCCAGAAGGTCTTCGGCCTCTTTCTGGCGTACGTCGTGGCGGTGAGCATCATGCGGCTGTACCGGGCTCGGCGCGACGCGCCCGAGCCGCCGCCGCGGGTTGGCTGGGCGCCGGTGAGCCTGGTCGGCGGCACCATGGGGTTCTTCGCCGGTCTCCTGGGGATCGGCGGGGGCCCGATCGCGGTGCCCCTGCTCAAGCGGGTCTGCGATCTGCCGCTTCGCCAGAGCGTCGCGGCCAGCAGCGCCGTCATCGGCCTGACCTCGCTGGTGGGGGCGGTCCGCAAGAACGCCGCGCTGGGCCAGCTCACCGACACGGCCGGCAACTCGCTGGGCCTGCGGCTCGAGGACAGCCTCTGGATTGCCGCCTGTATCGCCCCGACGGCGATGGTCGGCGCCCTCTTCGGGGCCGGGCTCACCTACCGCCTGCCGATCGCGGGGGTCCGCGTGGCCTTCATCGTCCTGGCAAGCTGGGTGAGCGTGCACATGCTGGGGGTGTTGTAGGAAGAGTGACGAAGTGACGAAGTGGGAGGAGGGTTCCTCAGCCTTTCGTCCCTACGTCCCTTTCTTCCATCCGGTAGGCCTCCGCCACCGGGCGGACCACCCGGTCGAACCACCGCGGCCGGCGCAGGCCCTCGGGGCCGGGCGCCGGGCGCGTG
>JADFKZ010000103.1 GCA_022564665.1 Planctomycetota bacterium
CGGGCGTGCCGTCATCGGCGAAGAAGATGATGTCGAAGGACGTCGGGTCGTCGTCGGTGCAGGTCGCGATGTACCCGCCGCCCTCGTCGTCGAACTGGAGCGAGATACCCCACCAGCGGATCTTCGTGATGTGGGCGTCGAGAGGGAGCTGGTTGGGATCGATCGAGTCGGCGACCAGAAAGGCGCACTCTGCATCGCTTTCGTTGGCGTCCAGGAAAGAGTCATTCAGCCGCTGGCTCTGTGTGGCTTCCTGGTGGCAGTCGCGAAGAACAAACGGGCCGCATTGTGATTCGGCGGCGATGACGCACAGGTCGTCCCATTCCGTCTCACAACAGAACATGTCGGAGGCGCAGATCGTTTCGCAGCAGGTGTGGTCCAGGCAGCCGGGTACGCCGGGGGTCGGTGTCAGACAGTCGCCGGCACCGGGCGGCGGGTTGTCACAGGCGGGAAAGGGCTGCCCCCAAACGCCCGTCGAGATCGCAAGCGTCCCCACCAGGGCCCCGATTCTCAGTCCCCTGGTCATGGCTGGTCCTCTTGGCGTGAGGCCCAATTATACCACCCGCCCGGAACTCACTCTCAATCTGGTAGATCGGGTACAAGCGCATCCGCCGCCAGACGATCACGGGCGGTGGATCGGGCTCAGGGGGAAAGGTCCATCGACCACCTGTCAATCGCGCGGGCCGTTACAATCTCGCTCATGACCTCCACGGCAACCGAACGCCGCTCGCTGGGTGCTCGCTTTGGCGGAATCGTCGCGGAGATCGACGACGATCTCGCCCGCCGTATCGGGAGGCTGGATCTGCCGGAGAATCTCCGAGACGCGATACGCTACTCGCTCTTTGGCGGCGGCAAGCGGCTCCGACCGCTGCTGACGATTCTGAGCTGCGAGGCGGTGGGTGGCCGCCGGGACCAGGCCTCCGACGGCGCCGCCGCGGTCGAGATGGTGCACACCTTCAGCCTCGTGCATGACGACCTGCCCGCCATGGATGACGATCATCTCCGCCGCGGTCAACCCACGCTGCATGTGCACGCCGGCGAGGCGATGGCCGTTCTCACGGGCGACGTCATGCTGTCGCTGGCGTTCGAATGGGTCGCGCGGGCGGATCAGACCGCCGCCACCAGGAGCCTGCTCGCCGGCGAGCTGGCCCGGGCCACGACGGGCATGATCGCGGGCCAGGTCTTCGACACGTTGGGGGGCTTCCCCGCGGGCCAGACGCCCGCACAACAGCTTCACCTGATTCACCGCCTCAAGACCGCGGTCCTGCTGCGAGCCGCCTGCCGTATGGGAGCGATGTGCGGGGGGGCGTCGGAGATCGAGCTCGACGCGGTGACCCGTTACGGTGAAGCGGTGGGCATGATGTTCCAGATTGTGGATGATCTGCTGGACGTGACCCAGACCGCTGAGCACATCGGCAAGGCGACGGGCAAGGACAGCCTCGCCGGCAAGCTCGCCTATCCGGGTGTCCATGGCGTCCAAGCCACGAGAGGCCGGATTCGACAGCTGGCCACCGACGCCCGCGAGGCGCTTGAGCCGCTGGGCGAGAGAGGTGAGTCGCTCATCGAACTCAGCGGCTATATGGCCGTACGAACACGTTGACGGTAGGCTATCGTCGTACGAATCCCGCGATGGAGCTTCTCCCCGAAATCAAGGGCCCCGCCGAAGTCAAGGCGCTCACCGTCAGCGAGCTGCCCCGGCTTGCCGCCGAGATCCGAGCCGCGATATGCGGACAGATCATGAAAACCGGCGGCCATTTCGCCCCGAACCTCGGGGTGGTTGAGCTGACGATCGCCCTCCACTATGTCTTTGACTTCGGCCACGATCGGCTGCTGTTTGATGTCGGTCACCAGTGCTACCCGCACAAGCTCTTGACCGGACGGTACCCGATGCTGTCTACGCTCCGCCAGAGTGGCGGCATGTCGGGCTTCCCCGATCCCCGCGAGTCGGACTACGACCTCTTCTCGGTCGGCCACGCCGGGACCGCCATCTCCACCGCGGTGGGCATGGCCCGGGGCGATCAGCTCCGCGGTGACGCGTTCGATCCCAAGACCAACCCCGGTGGCAGACGAGTGGTGGCGCTCGTGGGCGATGCCAGCATCGTCAACGGCGTGGCGATGGAGGGGATGAACAACGCCGGAACGTTGCAGCGGCAGTTTCTGGTCGTCTTCAACGACAACGGCATGTCGATCGCCAAGCCGCAGGGGGCGCTGGCGGCCTACTTTGATCGTGTACGGATCAACCGCGCGTACCGCACCGTCAAGCAGGCGGCCAAGGAGGTCGTCGCCCACCTTCCTGGCGGGTCGCTCATCGGCCAGATGTACCACCGCCTCGGCGAGATGGCCAAGGACGCCATTGCCGAGGACTCGTGGTTTGAGAAGTTCGGTCTCCTGACGGTGGGTCCCATCGACGGTCACGACCTGCCGTCGCTGGTGGACATGCTCTTGGAGGTCAAGGACTTCGACCGGCCAATGGTGTTGCACGTCCACACCGTCAAGGGCAAGGGCTTCGACTTCGCCGAGGGTGACGCGACCACCTTCCACTCGCCCAAGCCCTTCAAGGTCCAAGGCTGCAAGGTCGAGCTGAAGAAGGGTGGACGGAGCTTCACCAGCGCCTTCGCCGACGCCCTTATAGACATCATGGAGCGTGACCGGGAGGTGGTCACCTGCACCGCGGCCATGCCCGACGGCACGGGACTGACCAAGGTGATGCCGAGGTTTCCCACGCGGTCGTGGGACACCGGGATTTGCGAGTCACACGCCATGGACATGATGGCGGGACTGGCCAAGACCGGTTTCAAGCCTTTCTTCGCCGTCTACTCCACCTTTCTCCAGCGGGCGTTCGACCAGTTGTTCCAGGAGGTCGCCCTGCACGGTCTCGGTGTCCGGTTGTGCCTCGATCGAGCCGGGCTCGTCGGCGGCGACGGAGCGGTCCATCATGGGTTCTGCGACATCAGCCTCCTCCGCGTGTTCCCCAAAGCGGTGCTGACCGCAGCCATGGACGAGCCCAGCCTCCGGGCGGCGCTGGAGTTCATGCGCACCTACGATGACGGGTTGAGTGCTGTCCGCTACCCCCGCGACAACGTCAGCGATCTCGTCGCATCATCGGGGGTCGAATGCCCGCCGTTCGTCCTGGGCAAGGCGCGGCCGCTCATCGAGGCCGATCCGCCCGACCTAGCCATTCTCGCGTACGGCGTCATGGCCATCAGCGCCATCGAGGCGTTGGTGCTTCTCGACAGCGAGTACAAGATAAGCGTCTACGACGCCCGCTTTGCCAAGCCGCTCGACATCGAACTGATCACAGCCTTGATCCAACGCGGCATCCCGCTTATCACGGTCGAAGATCACGGCATCGAGGGCGGGTTCGGCTCTTGTGTCATCGACGCCGCCCAATCCAGCGGCCTGGACACCCGTCTCATCACGCCCCTGGCCATCCCCTGCCGCTGGATCTACCACGGTGCGCGGACCGACCAGCTCGACGAGGCCGGCCTTGATCCTGCTGCCATCGCCCGCAGGGTCCGCGAGGTGCTCGACCCCGCTCGCCGCCGCGCGGTGCCGCTGGTCACGATCCCCAAGACGACGCTGCAGCCGGTCCGACGGTAGTTCTGCCTGACAACCCAACCGTTCTCTTATACGCCGAGCCGTTCGGCCTCGGCACGGATGGCGCCGATGCACATCTGGATGTGATCGGCCGCCTCGCTGCCCAGTTCCTCGATCCCCCGGGCGATATCGGTCCGGGACACTCGGGCAGCGAAGGCCTTGTCCTTGAGCTTCTTGTTGACCGACTTGGGACCAAGATCGGAAATGCCGTTGGGGCGGACCTTGCAGCACGCGACGATGAAACCAGCCAGCTCGTCGACGGCAAAGAGGGCTTTGGCCATCGGCGTCCTTCGAGATACGCCTGAGTACTCGGTGTGCCCGAGGATGGCCTCGATGATCTGCTCATCCACGTCACCGCGACCGCGCAGATGCTCAACAGCCACGAAGGGATGCTCCTTCGTCGTGGGATGCCTCTCATAGTCCATGTCGTGTAGAAGGCCCGCCACAATCCAGCGGTCACGCTCGCCCGGCTCGTATTTGTCCGCGTAGGCACCCATACAGGCCGCGACGCACTCCATGTGGGTGCGAAGCGCCTCGCTTTGGGTCCATTCGTGCATGAGCGCGCGGGCTTCGTCGGTCGTCAAGATGGCGATGATATAGCATGCCCGGATGTTCGAGGTTTGGGCGGCGGTCGCGGCAGCGGGGTTGGGGGCACACCAGGAAACGCAGGCACTTTTGACGGTGGCCGAGCTGAGCGAGTACCAGGCGACCGCTACCTACGCCGAGGTGGTCGAGCTCCTGGATCGAATTCAGGAGCGGTCGTCGATCATGAGGCGCGCGGAGCTGGGGCCCACCGTCGAGGGCAGATCCCTGCCGCTGGTCATCCTTGCCAACCCGCCGATCCAGACGGCGGCGGAAGCCCGCCGCAGCGGCAAGGCGATCGTCTTCGCCTTCGGCAACATCCACGGCGGTGAGGTCTGCGGCAAGGAGGCGTTGCTCATGCTGACGCGGCAGCTCGCCCTGGACCCCCAACACAGGCTCTTTGACGACCTGGTCATCGTCCTGTTGCCGATCCTCAACGCCGATGGCAACGAGCGGATCTCGCCTGACAACCGACCCGGACAGTTGGGCCCGGCGCGCGGCATGGGCCAGCGCCGCAACGCAGCGGGGCTGGATCTCAACCGCGACTACGTCAAGCTCGAGACCCCTGAGACGCGGGCACTGGTGAGGTTTCTCACCGAGTGGGACCCGCATCTGACCGTTGACACGCACACGACCAACGGCTCGAGGCACCGCTACGCGCTCACCTATGCGGCCCCGCTCAACCCCTCCGGCCATCCCGGCCCCATCGCATTTCTCCGAGACCGGATGCTTCCCGAGATCACCAGGCGAATGCGGCAGGCGCGCGGCTTCGAGACTTTCTTCTACGGCAACTTCGATACCGACCGCACCCTCTGGCGGACCTACTCGGCGATGCCCCGTTTCGGAGGACCCTACCGGGGGCTGCGGGGACGGATGTCGATTCTCTCGGAAGCCTACGCCTACGCGCCCTACCGCGACCGCGTACTGGCGACGCACGAGTTTCTCCACCAGATCCTGCTCTATTCCGCCGAGCACCGCGCTGAGATCATCGAGATCACCCGGCGCGCGCAGCGGGAGACCATCGAGGCGGGCCTCAACCCGCAGCCCGTTGACATCGTCGGGATCCGCCACCGCCCGGCGGCCTTGAGCGAGCCGGCGGTCATCCGCGGCTATGCGCCCGGCGACGACAAGACGCCGCGTGACTTCCAGGTCGTTTTCCTCGGTCGCTTCGAGTCCACGCTTGGCGTGCGGCGTCCATTTGGTTACTTGATCGATCCGGGGCTCGACGGCGTCATCGATACACTCTCGGCCCACGGCATCATTCTCGAGCCCTTCGCCGGCAACGCCACGGTCGAGGCCTACACGATTACCGACTCGAGGCGCGCGTCACAGCCCTTTGAGGGTCATCATCTGGTGAGCCTGAAAGCGACCGCGGCGATCCAGCGCCGGCGATTCCCGGCGGGGTCAGTTCTCGTCCGCACCGCGCAGCCCTTGGGCACACTGGCCGTCTACCTGCTGGAGCCGGAATCGCAAGACGGGCTGGCGGCGTGGAATTTTCTCGATGAGCACATCAGCCCCGGCGGGGTGTATCCCGTCTACCGTGTCCGGTCCCAGGACGACCTGGCGAAAGTAGGGCCGGCTGTGCCGGCCGCCGAAGAAGGCGAAGATTCACCGCGGAGAGCCGCAGAGGGCCGCTGAGAAAGAGGCTGTCAGCTGTCGGCCAGAGGGGTAGGCGGACGCAATCTCTTGCCGATAGCCGATAGCCATCTGCCTCCCACCGGGTGGCTGGGTCTGAGCGAAGCGAAGGCCCGGTCTTTGCCTCAACGGACCAACCGTGGCGTCGTCCCGATGCGATCGGGACTCCTCCACAGCCACCCAGAAAAAAACGTCGGAGCACCGTCTGGCGTCCTGGCGCACACGTTGGCGTCCTGGCGCACACGCTGGCGTCCAGTCGTCCCGAACCCCGAACCCCTGACTCCTCACACATGCGCCGGCCGTATTCTCTTGCCGAAAGCCGACAGCCTCTTCTTCTAATGATGCAAGTCCTTTACCAACCCCGCAATCCGCCGGTCCGCGGGCATCAGGTACAGGGCCATGAGCTCAAAGAGCCGGTCGCTGAGCCGCTTGAAGGCCGGGTAGTAACGGCGCGTCTCCTCGTCGAGCCGCTCGATGGTGATCCGGGCCTCCTGAAGTGCCTGAGGTTCCTCGGCGGCCCAGCTCTTGACCGAGTTCTCATCGACCTCGGGGTGGTATTGAAAGCCGTACGTGCGCAGCCCCAGCGCCCACGCCTGGACCGGGGATCGTTGCGAGCACGCCAGCACGCGGGCCCCGGCCGGAGGCGTTTGGAGGTGCTCCCGATGCCAGTGAACCTGCATCGACCGCCACGGCTGACCGCTGAGGATGGGGTCCTCGCGCCCGACATCGGTGAGGCACACCTCATGCCAGCCCAGCTCGATCCCCCCATCCCCCCCTTCAACCCGCCCAACCTCACCCCCCAGGGCCTTGCCCAGGATCTGGCTGCCCAGGCAGATCCCCACCACGGGCAACGCCTCGGCGTGGGCCGCCCGAAGCAGGTCCATCTCCCGGTCAAGCCATGGCGCGTTGTCCTGAAGCGATTGCGGCCCGCCGCAGGAGATCACACCGTCGACATCGTGCAGACCGACGGGCACGCTGCCCGAATCATGGACCTCGATCACGCGGAGCCGATGGCCGTGATCGCGCAGCGTCGCCCCGAGACGCCGGCAGCCGGCCGATTCGCTGTGCTCCAATACGATGATCGCCATGGCACCTCAGCGTACTGTGACACCCGTCATCACGCCACTGCCTCCTCGTCGTGAAGAATGAGCATCGTCGCATCATGCCCGTCAAGGTACGCCTGGGTGAAGCTCACCCTGCTGCTGAGGGAAAGCGAGAAGTCCAGCCAGCGCAGCGGGTCGAACCGCCGCGCCGGGGTCAGGTCCTTGCCCTCCCAACGGCGGTGGTGCCGGCTGGAGAGAAAGTTGAACGCCACGCCCCGTGCCGCGGCGTCAAAGGACGATGCCACCAACCGGCGGGCGGCGGACTCATCCATCGTGTTGAGGGTGCCGGAGATGCACACATAGTCGGGCTGCTGCCCGGCAACAATGGCCGGGTTCACCAGGACGTCGGCGCAGAGAAACTCGCACCGGGGAAGGTTCCTGACCCTGGCGGCGTCGATCATCTGCTTGAGAGCGTCGACGCCGACATATCGCTTGAACTCGACCGATCGCTCCAGGAGACGAGCGGCGAAGTCGCCCTGGCCGCAGCCGGCATCAAGAATGACGCAACCCTCGAACCGGGCCACATCGATCATCACGTCGAATCGCAGCGTCTGTGCGTCGCGGCTCCCCCACAGCGTCGCCTCAAAACCCGCGCCGAACCGCTCGACGGCCCGGCGGTAGGGCTTGAGATATTCCCGTTCGGTGTGATCGCCCATGATCCGGCGGAAGTCTATGACCGCATCAAGGCCTCGGTGGCGCCGGCCCCTGCGGCCTTTCGGCCGGGTGGCGGGCTGTGCCCCGGACCGAAGTGCTACGATGCGCACAACCGAATACCAGGGGCCGACTTTTTTGCCATCTGACAAAGCCTGGCTGACGACTCGACGATGATCAGCCAGGACCCTCACCCCGAAGGACCCTGCCCATGGATCAGCACCAGAATCCTCTACCCGCCCAGTCGGGACAGATCCTCCACGTCGTCTCCCGGCCCGCGGGCGTGTCCCAGGCGATCGGTTTTGTCGTCGGCATTTTTCTCTTCGGCGTCGTCTTTGCGACCGGCCTGGCCGTCGGAGCCGTGATCGTGGCCGCGAGCACCATGTTCGAAACCGGCGCGTACCAGGAGGTCTACCGCGACGGCGACGCCACGACCGTGGCCATTATCCCCGTCGAAGGCGTGATCGATACCCATCGGGCGCACGTCGTCCGCACCCTGGTCGACCAGGTGCTCGGTGACCGCAGGACCAAGGCCGTGATCCTGCGGGTCGACTCGCCCGGTGGCGGCATCGCGGCATCTGACCAGATCTGGTACCAGGTCAAGAGAATGCGCGACGCGGGGATCCCGGTGATCGCAAGCTTCGGCGGGCTCGCGGCCTCCGGCGGCTACTACATCTCCTGCGCTACCGACCACATCGTCGCCGAGCCCACCTGCATCACCGGATCCATCGGCGTCATCGCGCAGGCCTTTATCTTCAAGAATCTACTGGACAAGGTCGGGATCGAACCGGTGACGCTGTTGGCCACGGACTCGCCCGAGAAGGATCTGGGCAATCCGCTGCGGGCCTGGACGGACAAGGACCGCCAAACCTATATCGACATGCTCGACGCCGCGTACGACATATTCAACGGACGGGTCAAGGAGGGCCGCAAGGAGGCGATTGAAGACGCCGCCCGTATCGACGAGCTCGCCGACGGTTCGATCTTCACCGCCGCCGAAGCCCTCGACAACGGTCTTGTGGACACGATCGGCTACCTCGATGACGCGATCGCCCAGGCCGAGCGGAGCGCCGGATTGCCGGCCGGCCGGTCCACGGTCGTGATCCTGCGCGAGCCGAGCTCGCCGTTGGATGAGCTGCTGGGCACCAGGACCCAGAGGCCGGGGGCGATCTTCGATGCCGAGAGGCTCCGCGGCGTGGTGAATGACCTCTCGCTTCCCCGCGTGATGTACCTGATGCGATGATGGTTCCCCGACCGCGCCGGCGGAGGTTCAGCGGGGCCGCGGCGGCATGGATGACGGTGGCCATCTCCCCCGCGGCGGCCCAGCCCCCGATCACCGCCGAGACCCTTACCGATAACGATGTGCGGGAGGCGATTGACGCGATCGTTGGGGAGCTCTATGTGCGAAAGCACCCAACGCGCTTCTGGGAGCCGGCCCGGGTTCCCACAGGCCAGAGCAAACAGACCGCAGGCTACACGGCGCTCGCGGTGCTGGCGCTGCTGTACGCCGGCCAGAGCTACCAGCACCCCGAACTCCGCGACGCCGTGGCATACCTTCAGCGGGTATCCGTAGACGGCACCTACGCGGTCGCCGTGAGGCTGAATATCTGGGCGATGTTGCCACCGAAGTTCGGTGATCTGCTCGCCACTGATACCCGGTGGCTCACCGACGGCTTTAGCGCTGCCGCCGGTGGATGGACCTATCGGCAGGCGCCCAACACCATCCGGAGGGACAATTCCATCACCCAGTACGGGGCGCTGGGGCTCTGGGAAGCCGCCAAACGAGGTCAGAAGATCGACCGCAGCTACTGGCAGCGGTTGGAGGAGCGTTTCCAGAAGATGCAGCTTGCCGACGGGGGTTGGAACTACACCGGGGACGGTCCCGCCACCGGCTCGATGACCGCTGCGGGGCTCGCGACCCTCTTCATCACCCAGGATCTTCTGCACGCCCGGGAGTTTCTCACCACCGGCGGGTCCCCAGCCGGCCGCTCGCAGGAAGCGATCGAACGCGGCCTCCAGTGGATGCAGCGCAACTTCTCACCCACACAGAACCCCGGCCGGGACGAGTACTTCTTCTACTACCTCTACGCGGTCGAGCGGGTGGGTCTGGCCAGCGGTTATAAATACTTCGGCACCCACGACTGGTTTCGCGAGGCGGCCGCGGAGGTCATCGGCCGACTCCTGCGTCGCGATCCCGTCACCGGCACCCTGACCGTCCGGGACTCCAACGCCCCACGCGCTCGCCGCGGATCGGTGAAGCTGCATCATCTGGCCTTCGGGCTGCTGCTGCTCAGCCGTGGCCGCGTTCCCGTCGCGTTCAACAAGCTCGAGGCGCCGGGCATCGCCTGGAACAACCGCCCACGCGATGTCGCCAACCTGACCCGCCGGCTCTCCAGTGACACCGAGACAGCGCTGAACTGGCAAATCGTCTCGATCAACGCCGAGCCACACGAGTGGCTCGACGCGCCGGTCCTGTACCTCGCCTCCCACCAGGCCGTACCCTGGGCCGCCCAAAGCGCAGCGCTTGCCAAGCTCACCAGGTACCTTGACCTTGGCGGCCTGATCTTTGCAGTCAACGAGGGACGATCGCACGCCTTCGCCCACTCGATCGAGGCCATGGGCCAGACGATGTACCCGCAGCTGAAGTGGCGAACCCTCCCCGCCGATCACTGGGTCTACACGATCCTCTGGCCGATCGAGACCAGACGGCCGCCGCTCCGCGGCCTCAGCAACGGGGTCCGCGAGCTGATCATCCTTTCGCCCGACACCGACTTCTCTGCGGCCTTCCAGGTCGGCGTCCCGGGCCACCCGGACAATCCCGCCGTATCCCGCCACCCGGCCCACATCTACCTCTC
>JADFKZ010000010.1 GCA_022564665.1 Planctomycetota bacterium
GCAAGACATGGGTTATGGCCATGTCTATCGTCTGGTCTCACTTCCATAAAAAGAAAATGCCTGGGTCGGACTTGTCCGCGAATTTTCTCGTGGTGGCGCCCAATGTCATCGTCTACCAACGACTGGAAAAAGACTTCGCCAACAATCGGGTCTTCTATGAAACCCCCCTCATCCCGCCGGAATGGCGCAGTCAATTCTCCCAGAAGGTGATCCTGAGGGGAGAAGCCACTGAGCCCGACCCCTCTGGCAATCTATTCTTGACCAATATCCACCAGCTCTACGAGTCCCGTGACGATGATTGGACCCCGCAGAACGCGGTAGACGCTCTCCTTGGCAAGAAGCCAGTCAAGGACCTGGCGGCTTCAGGGCAGCGCTCGATGTTGGAACGGGTCAAGTCCCTGAAAGACCTGGTCGTGTTGAACGACGAAGCCCACCATGTCCACAATGAAAGCCTGGCTTGGAGCCAATCCCTGCTCGCCATCCACCGGGCCCTTCCGCATGGGATAGCCGCCTGGTTGGACTTCTCCGCAACTCCTAAGGACCAGAACGGCATGTACTTCCCCTGGACGGTCGTGGATTACCCGCTCGCCCAGGCCGTGGAGGATGAAGTGGATGAGGCGATCCAATGGGAAGTGGCTCAGCATATCCCGTTTGGTTTGGAGAATGTCTACATTGATTGGCAACCCGTTCATAGTGGGCATAAAGCGGCGGCGGGTCGGCCTCGAGCCTGACCTTGATCTTCTGTGTGGCCAGGCCCATGGTGCCGATGCCGGTGAGCTCGACGGGGTCCAGGCTTCCCGTCGTCACGTCGCCGTCGGCGGGGTCCACCGCCTCGATGGTGTAGGTGCCGTTTCCGATCGGCTGGTTCTTCGGCCAGTTGGAGTTGCCGTAGGTGGTCCGCCAGGCGGGGTCGTTGCTGATGTGGTGCAGCGCGATCTCCAGCGCCGAGCGCGCGTAGACCCGGGCCTCGGCCATGTCGTCGGTGCCGGCCGCGGCCCGGTGCTGGATCCGGGCGGCCATCAGCGCCGAGATGCCGATCACCGCAACCAGCAGCGACGCCGACAGGACCAGGACATAGGCGCTGCCTCGGTGACGTGAGCGGGGAACGTGGAACATCGTCATCCTTTCTCTCAGCGGTCAAGCTCGGGAAAGGCCCTGGTGCGGATCGCCGTGAGCTGGGCCATGGGAACGGCGTTGTGCTTGACGGTCACGATGATCCGCTTGGCGGTGGTCTCCGTGCCCGCGATCACCGACAGGTTGGTGGGGACGATCCACTTGACCTCGACGGCGCGGCTCCAGGCCGCCAGGAGGCTCAGCGGTGTCCCGTCCTTGAGCTGCGGCGGCGAGGCGATCCAGCCGTCGTAGTCGTCGACGTCGTCGAAGCCGGCGCGGCTCAAGGCGCTTTCAAGGGTGTCCCGCCCGATCGGACCCGGGCCGTCGGGCTCGTCGTAGGCCTGCTGGAGTATCTCGGCCATGAGGTCGTGGGCCAGCGCCGATCCGCGGCTTCGGCCGTCGGTCTTGTACTGGGACATCCGGGCCGCCGCCACGGTCTGTATGACGGCGGCGAACATCACGGCCACGATCACGACACAAAGGGACATCTCGATCAGCGAGAATCCGCGTGCGGTTGGGCGGCGCGGCGTCGAAGCGCATCGGGTTTGAGTCAGACGGCTCATGGCGTGATGTCGTGGACGTGAAGAAGCGAGACGCCAGTCTCCACGCCTGTGGTCGGGTCAATGCCTGTTCTGATCTTGACGCGGATGCCGGTGAGGTAGGTGGTCGCGACCGTGACGTTCTCCTTGTAGGTGCCGTACACGGAGTAGAGCAATGACCGGACTGCGCTGAGGAGCCACGTCGCTCCCGCGTCGTGGGTTAGAAAGCGATTGCCGGCCTCGGACGTGTAGCGGACCACGGCGGCATCGATCCCGGCGGCCCACTTGACCACCAGGCACAGCCCCTCATCGGGGGGCCATGGCGGGATGTCGTTGAAGAAGAACTCCTGCCAGATCATGGCAGCGCCGAGGTTGTCCGCGTAGTACTGCTCCAGGACGGCCGGCGTCGGAAGACCGCCGGGGTCAGCGGGGCGGAGCTGGACCCAGATGGCGTTGCCCGCACTCGGGGGATCTTTCGCCTGGAACAGGATGCGCGTGACCGTCCAGCTTGTCGCGCTCACCGGCAGCGATGGCTGAATGTATTGGCCGTACCAGTCGGTGGGCGTGACCCAGTACGTCTGGTTGTCAGCGGCGGTCGCCTTGCTGTCCAGGAGTACCTCAGCGCTCTCCTGGACCTCTTGCTCGTTGACGATCGTGGTGTCGTAGAGCAGCTCGAACTCCTCGGCGGCTTCGATGATCCAGACCACCGTCCCGCCGTTGTACTGGCGGGTCACCGGGTCGCCGGGGGTGCCGGAGAAGGCGTACCTGATCGTCTCGGGGACCGCGTCGCCGCTTCGGTCAGCGACGGTGAACTCGATGGCGTTTGCGGTACGCTCGAGAAAAGACCGGGCAAACAGCAGTTCGCCCGCGATCTGCTCGGCAACTTCGGCGGCGGTCGCGACCGCGGTCGTGGCCTCCGGTGCGTCCGGTATGGCGTGGGCGGCGAGCACGATCGCTGAGCCGATGGCCGAAAGCACGATCGACAGGACGACCATGCTCAGGACCATCTCGATGAGGGTGTGGCCGCGGCGATCGGGGGAGGGTCTGCTGGCTGTCCGGCGGTTTGGGTGGTCCACCCACGCTCCATCGGCCAAGGGGCGAGTTGGGCTTAGAGCGATTCCTGGCTTCGAGCGGCGGCAAGGCCGCTTGGCGGCAGGTTGCGTCAAAGCGAAAGCGGCCGATTGAGTCGGCCGCGTAGCCGCCAGAGCGAGTGTCGGCTGGAAGGGCCGTACGGAGCGCTCAAAACAGTAGGCAGACCTGCCGGATCGGGCCCCGACTCGCCGGCAGGGCCCATAGACTCCCGGCCATGGAGATGACACCCCAGCGGTGGCGGTTCACGGGCGAGTACTCACGGCAGGTCTTTGGAAGTCAGGATGCCCACCTGGCGGGCTTGATGCAGGAGGCGGTTTCGGAAGGCCTGCCCGACATCGCCGTCAGCGCCGACGTCGGTCGCCTGCTGATGATCCTCACCTCGATGACCAGGGGCAGGCTCGCCCTGGAGCTCGGCACCCTCGCCGGATACTCCGCGATCTGGATCGCCAGGGGGCTCGCCGCCGACGGCCGGCTGATCACGATCGAGCGCGAGCCGGATCATGCCGAGTTTGCCCGAAAGCAGTTTGCCCTGGCCGGCGTGGATCACAAGATCGAGCTGCGGTGCGGGGCGGCGTTGGATCTGCTGTCGCGGCTGGCCGGTGAGATCGGGCCGGGATCGGTCGACATGGTCTTTCTGGATGCGGCCAAGACCGAGTATCCCGAATACTTCCGGATCGTTCGTCCACTGGTGTCGGTGGGCGGGCTTGTCCTGGCCGACAATGTTTTGGGCGGGGGATCGTGGTGGATCGACGACCTCGGCAGCCAAGAGCGCCAGGCTGCGGATCAGTTGAACCGTCTCCTGGCTGCGGATCCAGATTTTGAGGCGGTTGCGGTCCCGATCAGAAGCGGTGTTCTGATCGGAAGGAGAATGAGAGACGCCGACAGCCGATAGCCCTCTTCGTCAGGAGGGGTCAGGGGTTCGGGACGATCTGCCGAAGCTGTTTCGAGCGCTTCGTAGCGGCCTCGGGCCGCACACTCGCTCTAGCGGCTACGCGACCGATTCAATCGGCCGCTTCGCTTTGACGCAATTTGCGCTGAACCTTGAACCCTCCTCTTTTCTCCGTGGCCCGCCGCGGCGAATCTTCGCCTTCTTCTTGCCGGGTGGCTGTGACGGAGTCCCGATCGCATCGGGACGACGCCACGGTTGGTCCGGTGACGAAAAGACCGGGGCTTCGCTTCACTCAGCCCAAGCCACCCAGAGATTACGCCCCCACGGTGTAGCGAACGAACCGCTTGATCGAGACGCCCGCGCCGAGCACCTTTCTGACCGGGGTTTTGCCCGAGGTGTCCCTCACGTACATCTGATCCAAAAGCGTCTTTTCCTGGAGGTACTTGCGAACCTTGCCATCGGCGATCTTTGTGGCGATCTGGGCGGGCTTACCGGAGGCCTCCGCCTCCTGGAGGGCCTCGGTGCGGACGCGCTGGACCTCCTCGGGGGGAACGTCGGCCTCGCTGATGCAGATAGGGGTCGGATCGTGGGCGACGATGTGCTGGCAGATCCCCTTCAGGATCTCCTCGTCGACCTCACCCTCGACCTGAATGAGCGCCGCCCTTTTGCCGTCGTGGTGAAGGTATTTGCCGAAGCGGCCACCTTCGAGCTTCTGGCCGCGGGCGAACTGCACGTTCTCGCCTGTCTTGATTCGAATCTCCTCGATCCGCGCCGTGGTTTCTTCGGAGGCCCGGACCTCGCCCGCTGACTGGCTGAGAGCGAGCTTCACCACCTCGCCCACCATCGCAACGAACTCCTCGGTGCGGGCAGTGAAGTCGGTCTCAGTGCGGATCTCGACGATCGCGGCGTTGGGGCCGTCGATCGCGATCCCGATCAGACCCTCGCCGGTGACTCGATCCGACCGCTGGGCCATCTTGCCCTTGAGTGTCCGGCGAAGCCACTCGGCCGCGGCGTCCATATCGCCGTTGGATGCCGCCAGCGCCTTCTTGCAGTCCATCATGCCCAGGCCGGTCTTGTGTCTCAAGGCCATGACGTCCTTGGCGGTGAAGCTCACTGCGGTCGTCTCCATGGATGAGTGTCCTCATTCGGAGGTGTTGGCGACTTTGGTCGGTGGGGCGGTGGAGGGCGCCGACTCGCTCTCGGGGCGCGGGGGTTGCGAGCCTGCAAGCTTGCTGTCGTTGGGGCCGCCCTCCGGGCTCGGGGGCCCGCCCTTTTCTTGGGGCCCCTCGGGGCGGGGCTGCCGGACGGTGGGCTCGGCGGTGAGGCTGCCTTGCGGCGAGGAGGTCCGGTCGGCGGAGGACATCGCTCTGGTCGATCGGTGGTGAGGCGCCGGCTCCTCGGGAGCCTCTTGGTCCTCGGTGTCGGGGGTCCTCTGGGCCTTGCCAGCGCCGACGGCCGCGCACAGCTCCCGCATGATGACATCGATGGATCGCATGGAGTCGTCGTTGCCGGGAATCGGGATGTCCACGAGATCGGGATCGCCGTCGGTGTCGACCAGGGCAATTGTGGTGATCTGGAGGCTGCGAGCCTCGCGCAAGGCATTGATCTCGCGGTTGACGTCGATGATCACCAGGCAGCCTGGGTGCTTGTCCATGTCGCGTATGCCCTGGAGGTTGCGGGTGATCTTCCGCCGCTCGCGCTCCAGTTGGGAAGCCATCTTCTTCGAGTAGTTGTCGATTTCCCCCGAGGAGACGAGGCGCTCAAGCTCATCAAGTCGCTTGAGGCGCTCGCGGATGGTACGGGAGTTGGTGAGCGTTCCACCGACCCAGCGCTCGGTGACGTAGGGCATTCCGACATCACTGGAGTATTTCTCGACCGCGGCGCGAGCCTGGCGCTTTGTTCCCACGAAACAGACCTGCCTTCCGTCGGCGACGGTTTGCGTGAGGTACTTCTTGGCAAGCAGAAGGCCACGGAGGGTCTGTCGGATATCGATGATGTGGATCTTGTTTCGCAGGCCGAAGATGTAGGGGGCCATCTTCGGGTTCCAGTTGCTGCGACGCTGGCCGAAATGAATACCGGCTTCGATGAGATCCTTTACGAGTGCGGCCATTTTGTTCGACGACTCCGTTTCAGCGGGCAGCGACACCGGCGGCACGGGCAGTGGGTGGCCGAGATCTCGGCGCCCGTAGCGCACAAGGGCGCTTCTGGGGGCGGGCATGGCCTGGGTGGCCCGCCGGACATTGATCCTTGGGGCACGATCCCGGGGCGGACGACCCACTTTCGCCGCCCAGGTGACGCTCCCGCCGCCCGGGCGCGTCGCGGGGAGTCTAGCGGGGGGCGCAGACAACTTCAAATAGCGCCCATCGGGCTGCGGGGCCGCTAGGCTTTGTCTGACAACCCCGCCGTTGGCCCAAGACCGAGCGAGGCGGTCGCTGGCAAGGAGGGCGAAGCAGGCGATGCCCAGTTTGCTGGGGCCTTCGGCCCGGAGGGGCATCAGAGATGCAGCCCCCCGTCGCCCGGAGGGCGACAACAGCAAGCGCCAGCGGACACCGCAGCCGGTCGACGTCAGGCGGGGTTGCCAGAAAGAGCCTAGGAGGAGGTTGTGAAACAGGTTCTACGACAGCTCGTCGGCTCGACGATCGTGGGATCGGCTCTGGCGGCGGGCGCCCAGGCGGCCAACCAGGCCGCCATCCGGGTGGTCGAGGACCCCGGCAACTCAGTGAAGCTCCAGATCGCCGTCAGGACGTATCAAACGCCCGAGGCAACCGGTCCGAGGGTCTCCCTCGTGGGCGTCGCGCACATCGGTGAGCGAGGGTTCTATCGCGCAATCCAGGAGTTTCTCGATGGGTACGCGGTGGTCCTCTACGAGTCGGTCAAGCCGCCGGGCGCGTCGGCGGCGGGGGGTGAAAGCGATGCCGAGCGGGCCGAAACGACTGAGGCGGCGCTGGGGTTTGTGGCCGAGGCGCTCCAGCTGCACCACCGGACCGCGGACCGCTACCCGCCCGATCTGGAGGGACTGATCGCGTTCGCTGGCGAACGCGACCCACGCCTCGGCCAGTGGCTTGCCGGCGCCGTCACTGATGCCTGGGGTCGCCACCTGAAGTACCGGTTGACCGATGAGGGCCGGCGGTTCGTGCTCGCGAGCTTGGGCGCCGATGGTGTGCCGGGCGGCGAAGGGGCCGATCGAGATCTTCAGGTGACCACGGACGAGGTTCCCACGACGTGGTCGGGTGGCGGTGAGGACAATCTCCAGGCGGAGCTGGCCAAGGCGCTGGGGCTGGAGTTCCAGCTTGACGCGATCGACTACGGCAAAGACCACTTTCGCTCCAGCGATCTGGCGATGGACGAGCTGGTCGAGGCGTTGGGCGACCAAGGCGTTGACTTCGGTCCGATTCGCGAGAGCCTGGCGGGGTCATCGCTCCCGGGGAAGCTCGTTATCTACCTGCTGCGGGTCCTGCGCTTTGTCGACGTGATCCTGGATGGTGCCATCGCCGACACCATGAAGGTGGTGCTCATCGAGCTGCTAGCCGACGAGACGCTGATGGAGCAGGGGCTGGCCCAGTTCGGTCCCGGCCTCAAGACGGTGCTCATCGACAAACGCAACCAGCTCGTGATTGACCAGCTTAAGCGGATCGTCCAGGAGGAGCCGGAGGTGAAATCGGTCGGGATCTTCTACGGCGCAGCCCACATGCCCGACATGGCGCGGCGTCTGACAGAGCAGCTGGGGTATGAGCCGGCGGGCAGCGTGCGCTGGCTCACCGCCTTTGAGGTGGACCTCAGGCACTCGGCGATGACCGCCAGCCAGCTCACGCAGATCCGGCGGATGATCAGGCGGCAGCTGGAGTCGTTGGCAGAACGCGGCAAAGAGTAAGGCTACCGATGCTCGAAGTTCGCCTTGTCGGCGATATCGATAAAGGCACGCTGGTCCGTGAGCTTTCCGGGCAACACGGCGTTGGTGTGGCCGTCGGCGTACAGGACGGCGGCGTTGCCGGTGTAACGTCCGATGGGAGCGGGTCTCTTGGTCAGGACCTCGATGATCGCCTCGCTCTGTCTGACCCCTAGGACTTCATGCAGCTTCCACTGGTCTTTGTCGCCCAGACGCGACGGCGAGATCCAGTGCGCACCAGGCAGGGTATCGCGGACCTTGTCATAGACGGTCTCCGGCTTGAACGCGGCCGATGAGGAACAGAAGATGACCAGCTCCGTCGAGCGCCTGATCTGGGCCACCGAGCGGACGACCACCCGCGCGTATTCCTCGGAGCCGATAGTGAGGTCGCCGTCAAGATCGGCGGTGGCGTCGTAGAACTTGTAACGGGGTATCGGAGTCCCCGCCCCCTCGGTGGGCGTCATCTCCCACCACCCACCGACGTAGAGTGCGTTGTATCCAAAGCCCGGTTCATAGGCCATCCGCTTCGCTTCGGCAAAGAGCTTTGGATTGGCGATGATGTCGTTCAGGGTCATGCTGGTCCGCTCGAATGCAGGTTCGTCAGTGTGGCCGTGGACCATCTGGTGGTTGTAGTCCAGATAGGGAAGCAGACGCCACGTCCATGGGCCGGCGAGGTTGTCGTCGGGCGACCAGGCCCCATTGGGAGTGCTCGGGGCCGGGGGGATGACCGAGCTGTCGATGAACTCGTACTCCGCTCTCCAGGCCTCTTGCACCTCCGGCTCGATGAACCCCGGCAGCGCCGCGTCACCATGAGAGAGGGCATACTGGTTCCACGCCACGCCGATCTGGCGGAGGGCGCTGAGCTCCTTCATCTTCTGGCTGCTTTTCTTGGCGCCCGAAAGGGCCGGCAACAGCATCCCCATCAAGAGGGTGATGATGGCGATGACGGTCAGCATCTCGATGATCGTGAAACCGCCCCCGGAACCGCCCCCGGAACCGCCCTCGGAAACCATACGCCTTTCCATCGGATGCTCCTTGTGGCCAGTGGGCTCACACAGCCCTAGATCCCGCTCGATCATAGCTTGCTCGCGGATCTGTACGTCCCGGGGTACGGCCCCGATGCCGTCGGGGCGCGCAAAAGAAGGAAAAAGTGGTCGTGTTCAAAACGGCGGCTCGCCCCGCAGGCGACGGGCGATGTCGGCCAGGATCCGGGGGTCGTGGCCGGCGCCCAGGTGTGACAACACCAAAGGCCCGCCGACCACCCACCACGGGTTGCGCCCCGTGGGAGCCGTGTTCTCGGTTCCCACGACCAGGTCGCCCACTCGCGCATAGGAGTACACCTCGTAGTTGGCCGCCGCCAGATCGGCGTCGAGCGCGGCGAGGAAGTCCGACCCTGGACGCATATCGATCTTGCGTTGGTCCAGCGTGGGAAGGGCGGCGAGCCGCGCCCCGCGGTGGGGGGTGCTGATCGTAAAGAGCCGTCTGATCCCAAGGCGGCGGCCCTCGGTCCGCTGCCTGGCGGCATGACGCGCCACGATTCCACCCATCGAATACCCCACCACGTCGACCTCAGCGGTCACGTCGCCGTCCGTGGGGCCGAACGTCTTCTGTACGGCGTCTATGAGGCGATCGCGGCACGCATCAAGGGTCCGGGCGCCAGGCCCGACGAACGCGACAGAGATGATCGAATCGCTGCCTGTGATCGCAGAGCCCAGCACGCGGGCGACATGGGGCGCGACAAACCCGGGATCGTGGATGCCCCCGGCCACGACGACAGGCCGGGAGAGTGGCTTGGGCTCACGCCGCATCCGCCTGAGGGCGGCCTTCGCCTCGGCGCGCGAAAGCAGGGTCATCGGCACTCAGCCACTTCTTCTGACCGTCACCTGCTCGACAAGGCCGGCCTCGATCCTCTCGACGCCGCTTCCCAGCTCGCCGATGGGATCCGGGGGAATGATCTGGACATTCTTTTGCCCGAGCGTGCATTCCCCGGCGCGAACCCGATCCTGGAGGATTCGGCACTCCAAGAGAAGCCGATCGAGGATCTCCGGCTCCGGGACGCTGGCGACCCGCTGGCCCTGAACGTAGATGATGCCGCGGCGGTCGCCGGCAAAGACCGCCACATCGGCGCCCTCCGCCTCGCCGGGGCCGTTGACCACGCACCCCATCACCGCGATCTTCATGGGAATCGTGATCTGGTCATCGAGGGTGCGGCGTACCTGCTCGACGAGCGTAAAGAGGTCCACCTGGATGCGGCCGCAGGTGGGGCAGGCGATCAGTTCGGGCCCTTTGCGTTCGCGCAGCCCCAGGCAGTAGAGCATTTCCAGGCCGTCGTTCACCTCGTGGATGGAATCACTGGCGTAGCTGATGCGGATCGTGTCGCCGATTCCGTTGGCCAGCAACGTGCCGAGGGCCACGATGCTTCGAATGGTGCCGGTCTCCCTGGGACCCGCGTGGGTGAGGCCCAGGTGCAGGGGGTATTCGAACCGCCGGGAAATCTCGGTGTAGGCGTCGATGACCACCGCGGGATCCATCGACTTGGCACTGAGGCAGATGTCGTGGAAGCCGCGCTCGTGGAAAATGTCCAGGTACTCCTCGAGCTTGGCAATCATCAATGCGATCAGATGACCATTGCGGTTGTCGGAGAAGACCTTGCCGAGCTCCTCCATCCTGAGCTTCTTGTCCTTGCGTTCGACGATCGATCCCTCGTTGACGCCGATACGAATGGGAATGGAGCGTTCCCCGCACGCGTCGATCACGGCATTGACCTGACGCCGGTCGGATATGTTGCCCGGATTCAGGCGGATCTTGTGGACGCCCGCCTCGATCGCCTCCAACGCCCGCTGGTAGTGGAAGTGGACATCGGCGAGGATCGGCACGCTCGTCTGATCGAGAATCTCCACCAGCGCTGCGGTGTCCTTGCGCTGGGGCACGGCGACGCGGACAAGCTGGGCGCCCGCCGCGGCAAGCGTGTTGATCTCCGCGACGCACGCATCGATTAAGTGGGTGGGGCCGACGGTCATGGTCTGGACGACGACCGGCGCCCCACCGCCGATAAGGACGATGCCGCAGCGATCGTCGCCGACAGAGATCTGCTTTGTCGTCCGCCTCGTCATCACGCTGCCGCATTGTAAGAGTTGCCGGACCGCCCCGCCACGACGGGCTTCCGCCTCACGTGCGCCGGTGGACGTTTTCCGGCCGCCAGGACGGGGGCAACCTCGTCAGACTCCATGCGGTCTGATCCGGGACTGGCATTAAACCGATAGGTTCTGCGGGATTCGGCTCGCCGTGGACAATGATGCGCAAGTCCGAGGAGTATTTCAGCCATCTGAGCCTGGACCAGACGGAGCGGAGCAAGCTGCTTTGCCGCCTGGACGATGCGCCCGCCAACCAGGCCCGGCGGAACCGCCGCCGGTGGAAGCGATGGGAATACCGCAGGTCCGATATCGCGGTGATCGTCCGGCACCCCGGCGGCGGTTTGGGGCGATACCTGGTCTGCGCGAGGAACCTCTCCGCCGGGGGTATCTCCTTCATTCACGGCGGGTACATTCATACCGGTTCCGATTGTCGGGTCGTGCTGCTCCGGCGTGATGGGACGCCGCTTTCGGTCACGGGGGTGGTTGTCCACTGCCGGCATATCGAAGCCTCATACCACGAGATCGGCATCCAGTTTCACAAGGAGGTTGATCCCACCACCATCTTGCCCGCGTCGACCCTTGCCGGAGTCAATGAGGATGACCAGTCGCTGGAGATGCCGGCTCTCGACGGCCAGTTGCTGGTGGTCGATCAGTCGCCAGCAGACCGTCGTCTGATGACCCATCACCTCAGTGCCACCGGTATCACGATGATGATGGTCGAGTCCTCCGGAGCCGCTCTGGAAGCGCTGAAACGGCGAAGCTTTGACATCGTGCTGTGCGAGCTGAGCCTCGCCGACGACGCGGTAGGGATGATCAAGCAGATGCGGGAGGTCGAGTTCCGGGGTCCGATCGTGGTGGTGACGGCTGAGAACGACGCCGCCCGGCTCATCAAGGCACGGGAGGCCGGGGCCAACGAGATCGTCGGCAAGCCCTACGACCCCGGGTATCTGGCGTCGCTGCTGGCCGAATGGCTTGACGCGCCCGGCGTCGATCCGCCCATCTATAGCAGCATCGAGGACAAGCCGGGGATGGCGGAGTTGATCACCGATTTCATCGACCAAGCGCAGCGGAAGGCGAACACGCTCGAGAAGGCGCTGAAGGATGAGGACAAGGGCCGGGTGCGGAAGGCGGTTCTGGCATTGATGGGCTCCGGGGCCGGGTACGGCTTCGAGGGGTTGACCGAGGCCGCCCGCGCCACGCTGATCGCGCTGGAGACGTCGAGCAACCTCAAGGATCTCGAAGCGCCGCTGCGGCGGCTGGTGGCCATCTGCCAGCGTCTGCGCTGCAGCAGCGCGGTGCGGCCGGCAGGGGGGGACCGGGGCCGGTCGGCGGCGTGAATAATCCGGGCTAGCCCGTCGCGCGGAGCGGTTTGGCGGCGGGATGGATCTCCAGCTCCGCAAGCCCGCTGGAGATAAGCAGGTCGTGGACGGGGGTGCCGGGGTCGATTGGCTGCCCTTGGAGGGTTCGGATGGTGATGGGGGGGTGAGCGCGCTCGTGAACCGCGAGCCTTTTGGAGAGATCCGCTCGCTGGGCGTCTGTCAGCTTGGTGAAGGCCAATCGCCCGCGGCACTTGGGATAGGTGGAGCAGCCGAGCCAGGGGCCCCGCTTTCCCCGCCGCAGGTTCATGGGGGCCCCGCACTTGGGACAGGTAAGGTCCGTCAGCAGCGGCGGTGGCGCGGGGTACTTGATGAGCCCCTTCTTGTCGACGTTGATGACGCAGTCGATGTCGGGGTAGTTGACGGAGGCCAGGAACGGCCCGAAGCGACCCGTCCGCAACAACATGGGCGAGTCGTCCGCCGGGCAGGCTACGTTGACGTGCTGCGGCAAAAGCGGCCTGCCTTCCCGGTTGATCGGCGCCGCGTACGTGCACTTGGGATAGGCGGTGCAGGAGAGGAAACGGCCGTTCTTGCCGAAGCGGTAACAGGTCTGGCTGCCGCACTCGGGACACTTGTAGATCGCGGGCTGCCGCTCGGCCTTGGCGTGCTTGAGCGTTTCGTGGGCCTTCTCCAGCGAGGCGGAGAATCGCTCGTAGAAGGTCTTCAGCATCGTGAGCCAGTCGGTGTGCTGCTCTTCGATCCTGTCCAACTCCGTCTCCATCCGGCGGGTGTAGCCGGTGTCCATGAGACGTGGAAATGCCTGAATAAGCATGTCGGTGACCACCTCGCCGAGGTCGGTGGCGTAAAACCGCCGGTCGATCTGCTCGACGTAGTTGCGGCTCTGGATGACCTGGATGATCTGGGCGTAGGTCGAGGGCCGGCCGATGCCCTCGGCCTCCAGGGACTTGATGAGCGAGGCCTCGCTGTACCGTGCCAGAGCGCTGGTAAACAGCTGCTCCGGCTCGATCGAGAAGGGTGCCAGCACCTGCTCGGCTCGAAGCTTCGGCAGTAGCAGCTCGTTGCCGTTCGTCGGTAAGCCGGCGATCCGGCAAAAGCCGTCGAAGACCAGAACCCGCCCCGTGGCCTTGAACACAGCGCCCGTGGACTTGTCGGACCGCTCAAGCAGCACGGTCGTTGAGTCCCATTGTGCCGCCGCCATCTGGCAGGCGACGAATCGGTTCCAGATCAGCCGGTAGAGCTTCTGCTGCTCATCGCGGAGGGCCGGGGCTACGTCGTCGGGCTGGCGGCGAACATCGGTGGGGCGGATTGCCTCATGCGCTTCCTGGGCGTTGCCGGAGCGGCCGAAGATGTGTGGCTCGCCGGGCAGGTACTCCTCGCCAAGGGTCTTGTGTATGAAGGCTCGCGTTTCAGCGACGGCTTCGGAAGTGACATGCGTCGAGTCCGTTCGCATATAGGTGATCAGGCCGACTTGCCCCTCGCCGGGCACATCGACACCTTCGTAGAGGTTCTGGGCGACCCGCATTGTCCGCAAGGCGGTGAAGCCGAGGTAGGAGGCGGCACCCGCCTGGAGGCTGGCAGTGATGAAGGGTGGGGGCGGCTTGGTCGTCGTCCGCTTGGTCTGAACCGAGGAGACCCGGTAGCGGACGCCCGGCTCGAGACGTCCTTCAACCCTCTTGAGCACTTGCGCCGGCCCCTTGCCCTGCTCGTCGGTCACGCTGTGGACCGCGACGTCACACAGCCCTGCGGCTTCGGCAACGCCTCTGATGTCGGCGGCCAGATCACGCGGCTCGCCGGCGGGGCAGCCCAGCACGAACTTCCGCCCTCCAAGCTCCACCAGCTCGGCCTTGATCGCCTGGCGTTGCGAGAGCCAGTTATTCTGGGCCTTGATCGTCGGAGGCTTGCCCTTGGAGTCGCCGGATTCGCGCAGGAAACGGGCCCATTGATCGGCGAGACCGTCGGAATCCACGGGACCCAACCGCGCCGTCACCCGCCAGTACTCGTCGGGGACGAACGCCCGGATCGCCCTCTCCCGGTCGACGATCAGGCGGACCGCCACCGACTGGACCCGCCCGGCGCTGAGCCCCCGCGCTACCTTCTTCCACAACAGTGGTGAGACCTGGTACCCAACGATCCGATCGAGGATTCGCCGCGCCTGCTGGGCGTTGACCTTGAACATATCGATGGCGTGTGGGTGTTCAAACGCGTGCTTGATCTGGCTCTTGGTGATCGCGTTGAAGATGACGCGCTTGGCCTGGGCGGGGTCGATCGACAGCTCCTGGGCCAGGTGCCAGGCGATCGCCTCACCCTCGCGATCCAGGTCGGTGGCGAACCAGACCCCGGTTGCGCTCCTCGCCGCCTTCTTGAGGGCGTTGAGGGCCTTCTTCTTCTCGGGAAGGACCACGTAGGTCGGCTGGAAATCGTTGTCCAGATCGACCCCCGGCACCGGCTGTTTGGAGCCCTTGGGGGCTTTCCGGGGCAGATCCCGCACGTGGCCGATGGAGGCCTTGACGAGATACTCCGGCCCGAGGTAGCGGTTGATGGTCTTGGCCTTGGCCGGTGATTCAACGATGACCAGCTGCTTGCCGCCGGCGGGTCCAGGTTCCTTCCTGCGGCGGCTGCGGCCGCCTCCGGGTGCGGATGTGGGGGTCTTGGCCATTGGTGAGCGTGCGTATCAGGAATTGGACCCTGCGACTGGTGAGCCGGGGTCCCGATGATGCCGGACGTTAGGAGCCGGCGAATGAATGTTCAAACCGGCTCGATAAAGCATACGCCATCGGCTCCCAGGGCCCCTATGGGCGAGCAATCGCGATCGTGCCGGCTCTCACCGGCCTGCCGCGGACAACTCCAAGTGCCTTGGCGACGAGCTCCTGGGGTGTCAGATCGTCGGCTTTGATCCACACCGAGTCAGGGTGGCCCCGAAACCGTTTGAGCCAGGATCGCTGCTTCCCGGCCAGCCGGCGGGTTCGGATCTTGATCTGCTCGACCGCCTCGCTGAGGCTCCAACGTCCCTGGAGGTGGTCGATGAGCTGCCGGTAGCCCAATGCCACCGAAGCCTGGCGGCCCAGGTTGCCGCCGACCCATATCCGATGGGTTTCGGCGAGCAGGCCGTCGGCGATCATCTGCCTGACCCGCGCGTTTATCCTCGCGTTGATGGCCCCGGAGCTGTAGTCCAGGCCGATGATCCTGACATCACGGCGCGGTGTTGCCCGCCCCCATTGGGTCTGGAGCTGGCTGATCGGCCGACCGGTCGACACGAAGACCTCGATGGCGCGAACCGTCCGCTTGCGGTCATTGGGGTGGATACGCTGGGCCGCGGCGGGGTCGATCCGCGCAAGCCGCCGCCGCAGGTCATCGAGGCCGGCCGTCTCGAGTTGCCGGCGAAGGGCCGCGTTCGGGCCGGGGCCGTCCAAGAGCCCTTCCAGCAGCGCCTGCACATAGAGGTTTGTGCCGCCCACCACGATCGGGTAGCGGCCCCGTGTGCGGATCTCGGTAATCGCGGCCTCGGCAAGCTCCAGCCACCTGTCGACGGAAAAGCCCTCGGTCCAGGGGTCCACAAGATCCAGAAGATGGTGGGGCACTTGGCGGCGTTGCGCTGCCGTGGACTTGGCCGTTCCGATATCCAACCCCCGGTAGACCTGCATCGAGTCGGCGACGATCAACTCGGCACCCCAGACCCCATGGGCGCCGAGCTGCTTGGCCAGCTCGACGGCCAGCTCGGTCTTGCCACCCGCGGTGGGGCCGAGGATCAAGATGATCGGCTTCGGCTCAGCCATGCAGCAATGCTAGTGCCTCTTCCAGCACGAGACTTTCGCGTTTCGTTCGCTCCGCAGCAACGACACAATCCCAGGATCTTGCGCCCTCGTCGCTATCCTCAGCGCGCGTGAGAGATTCACCGCGGAGGGCCGCGGAGAAAAGAAGAGGGTTCAGGGTCCGGGAGTGGGAGCTTGACGCTTTCCCGAACCCTGAATCCCCTTCACTCCCGCTGACGTGGGGCCGTCCGTGCCGGTCTCCTCCGGGCATAGGCCGACGGATCGGTTATGAAACCACTTCGAGCCTCTGGGCGGCTCTCCGCGGTGAGTTCTTGTCAGCGCGAAACTGGCCAAGTGGAAACGGCACTCGCTCGAATAGCCCGCTCGCGTTAGCGGGTCGTTACCCTGTAGACCACTCATGGCCAAGAGGACGATCAAGCAGGTGGAGGTGGCCGGCCGGCGGGTGCTGATGCGGGTGGACTTCAACGTGCCGCTCGACGGCGACGGCGCCGTCGCCGACGACCGGAGAATCTCCCTGACGCTCCAGAGCATCGAATCGATCGTCGGCCGCGGGGGTCGGCTGATTCTGATCAGCCATCTGGGGCGACCACGAGGTGCTGGCTACGAAGCGGCATTGAGCCTCAAGCCCGTGGCCGATCGGCTTGGGGAGCTTCTCCCGGAGCACACGGTGCGTTTCGTGGGGCAGGACTGTCTGAGCGAGGAGGCAGCGCGGGCGGTCGCGTCGCTTGCCGACGGTGAGATCCTGATCCTTCAGAACCTGCGGTTTCACAATGGCGAGAAGAAAGGTGATGAGGGTTTCGCGCGGGCGCTTGCGGCCTACGGCGACATCTACTGTCACGAGGCGTTCGCGACCGCACACCGCACCGACGCCTCCTTGGTGGCGTTGCCCGCGGCCATGGGTGATTGCCCCAAGGTTGCCGGGGTGCTTCTGGAAAAGGAGCTGCGGTATCTCACCGAGGCGATCGCTGACGGGCGCTCCGGCGGCGGCCGGTTTGTGGCGCTGTTGGGCGGGGCAAAGGTTGCCGACAAGCTGGGGGCGATTGAGAACCTCATGGGCAAGGTCGACACAATTCTGCTCGGGGGGGCCATGGCCTACACCTTTCTCAAGGCACTTGGCCAGGAGATCGGCTCCAGTAAGCTTGAGGCCCCGTTGGTCCAGGCGGCACAGGCCGCCATCGACGCCGCCGCCGCCAGTCCGACTGACCTGATCCTTCCCAAGGACCACGTCTGTGGAAAGCAGATCACCCGCATGACGCCGGTACGGGTCTGCGTGGGCTCTATCCCGCCGGGATGGATGGGTCTGGACATCGGCCCTGAGTCCGCGGCGCAGTACGTCGGGATCCTCCGTGAGGCCGAAACCGTCGTGTGGAACGGTCCCATGGGCGTCGTCGAGACGCCGCCCTTTGACGTGGGCACCAAGCTGGTGGCGAAGGCGATCGCCCACGCCACCGACGCCGGGGCTGTCAGCGTGGTCGGTGGAGGCGATACCGCCGCCGCAGTCGCCGCCTTCGGGCTGGCGGATCGGTTCTCGCATGTCTCCACGGGGGGTGGGGCGAGCCTGAAAATGCTCCAGGGGAAGCGTTTCGAGAGCGTCGGGCTTCTGGACGATGCGGTGGCGTCAGCGGGGGTGTGAGTCGGCCGGGGGTGCTGGGGCCTGACTGGTCCGGATACTACTTTGACACTATCCTGTACTCGCGGCTGGCGTCTCTAATGTGAAGGAGAGTCGATATGAGGTTTGGCAACGTTTTGATCGTGGCCCTTTTACTGGGCCTGACCAGCGCGGCCCTCGGCCAGCGTCAGAAGTTGTCGGTGGGCGATCGGGCCCCGGGTCTGGATATTGACACCTGGGTGAAGGGTGAGCCGGTCTCCATCGAAAAGGGCAAGGTGTACGTGGTCGAGTTCTGGGCCACATGGTGTGTGCCGTGCAGGAAGTCGATTCCCCACCTGACCCAGTTGCAGGAGCAATACCGAGTTGACGGGCTGACCATCCTTGGCATCAGCGACGAACCCAGCGAGAAGGTGAGCACGTTCGTCAGGAAGCAGGGTGATCGGATGGACTACGCGGTGGCCACGGACCGCCGGAATTCCACGAGGCGGGCGTGGTTTGATGCGGCGGGAATGAAGGGCATCCCCACCGCATTCATCGTCGATCGCAAGAGCCAGCTCGCCTATATCGGGAATCCGCTGGACGAGCAGTTCCCCGTGGTCCTGAGCCAGGTCATCAAGGGCCGGTACGACCCGAAATTGCTTGAGCAGGCGGCGCCGATGCTGACAGCCGCCCGGCAGGCCCGCAAGTGGAAGAACTGGCGGTTGGCGTCTAGGCATTTTGACGAAGTGATACGGCTGGATGGGCGCGTCTTCGCCGAGGTGGCCCTGGAGCGGTTCGAGATGATGATCGTCGACATGAAGGATCCCGCAGCAGCCTATGCCTATGCCGAGGGCGAGCTGATCGGCGGGCTCTTCCGTAAGGATGCCGACGCCCTACGGCAGTTGGCGAGCAAGATCACCCTGAATCCGAAGATCAAGAAGGAGCATCGCGATCTCGAGGTCGCCGAGGGGGCCGCCGCCAGGGCACTGAAGATCTCCGGCTCCGCCGATCCGAAGTCACTGGCGACGATGGCCCTGGTCAACTTTCACCAGGGCCGGATCGATGCCGCGATTGACCTGCAGGCCGAGGCCTATTTCGTGGCTCGGCCCCGGAAGAAGTCCGACTACGAGCGGGTTCTGATCAGCTATCAGAATGCGGTGGCGCGATTACCGGGGTCGCCATGAGCATGCCTTGATGGGCCGATCCGGTGATGCCATGATGGCCTCTCTTTCATGGCGATCGAGAACCTCATTACCACACAGCCACGGACCCCGTTGATCGCGGCGTCGATTCTCTCGGCAGACTTTGCCCGGATGGGGGCGGAGGCGCGAGCCGCACTGGAGGCGGGTGCGGACCTGCTGCACCTGGACGTGATGGACGGGCATTTCGTGGGAAATCTGACGATGGGGCCTGACATGTGCCGCGGGTTGAGTCGCAGCCTCCCCGGGGCGCTTCTCGACGTGCACCTGATGGTGCGCACGCCCGCTGCGTACGTGGAGCCGTTCGCGGCGGCCGGCGCGGGCCACCTCACCTTCCACATCGAGGCGGCGCCGGAGCCCGCCTCCCTGGCCGGGGAAATCCGCGCCGCCGGAATGACGGCGGGGCTTGCAATAAACCCGTCAACGGACGTGACGCGCATAATGCCCTTTGTTCAACATGTCGATCTGGTTCTGGTAATGAGTGTCGAGCCCGGGTTTGCCGGACAGGAGTTTATGGTGTCTGTGCTGGAGACGGTGGGTCGGATCAAGCCGGTGCTTGGCGTTGGCCAGCGGCTCCAGATCGACGGTGGTATCAACGCCGAGACCGCCCAGGCCGCCCGCGATGCGGGCTGCGATTGTCTGGTGGCGGCGTCGGCGATCTTCGGTGCCGCCGAGTACGCCCCCGCGATCGCCGCCCTCCGCGGCGGGCACGTTCCTCAGGGAGACGTTGAGTGGCCCTGAAGCAAAAAACCATCGTCTTGAGCCTGATCAAGTGCGGGGAGACGACGTGGGAGGTTGACGGGCGTCTCCAGGGCCGTAGCGATCTTCCGCTGAGCCCACAGGGGCGGTCGTCGGTCGAGCAGGATGTCGCGACGCTGGCCGGACTCCGGATGGGGACGATTTACCATCCCGCCAACGAGGCCGCCTCGGAAACCGCCGAGCTTGTGGCCCGACTTGTGGGTGCAAAGACCAAGCCGCTTGCGGAGCTGGCTGAGGCGGATTTGGGGCTGCTCGACGGGCTCACCGAGCAGGCGTTCGCTGAGCGGTTCCCCAAGCGGTACAAGCAGTGGCAAGAAGATCCCCTGTCAGTGTCGCTGCCGGAGGGCGAGGTCGTTGGGGAGGCCCGGGCCCGGTTGTTCCTGGCCTTGGGGCGGCTCCTGAAGCGGTCCCGGAACAACGAGGTGGGGGTCGTCCTTCAGTCGCTTGGGCTGGGCTTCCTGAGGTGCTGGCTGGCCGCCCGCCCCCCCACTGAGCTATGGACCCTCCTGAAGTGTCGACCGCGCATCGAGCGCTACCTGATGGCGATGGAGACGATCTCGCAGCTCGCCGAGGCCGCCAAGGTCCAATACAGTCACTCCTGAACAGGCGAGGGGTCCATTGCCGAAGAAGTCTCTGGGTCGCTGGACCGCCGGCCCGGGATCGGGGAGGATCAGCGGACCTTCGCCCCACGTCGTGCCCTGGTGCCTGTCGTTGGCACCGCTAGAGTTCACGGAGCGCCACGCCATGGCCCAGGTACCAAGCAGATCCTGGACTGATACCCCCGAGCTTGCCCCCAAGGGCAAGAAGGCCGTGCCCGAGGGGGTGTGGATTCGCTGCCCCGGTTGCACGGCAATCCTGTTCCGAAAGCAGGTCGAGAACAACCTGTGGGTCTGCCCGGAATGCCAGCATCACTTCCGCGTCTCCGGTGAGCGGCGTCTGCAGCAACTGGCCGATCCGGAGAGCTTCGAGCCCTTCAACGAGCAGATGGCACCGGTCGATCCGCTGAGGTTCGTGGATCTCAAACCCTACACAAAGCGGATCCTCGACGCCCAGAAACGAACCGGACAGAATGATGGCGTCCAGACCGGAACCGCGTTCATCAAGGGTCGCAAGATCATCCTGGCGTGCATGGACTTCGACTTCCTTGGCGGATCCATGGGCTCGGTGGTGGGGGAGAAGATCACCCAGGCGATCCTGGTGGCGGCAGAACGCGACCTCCCGGTGGTGATCGTGAGCAGCTCCGGGGGAGCGCGGATGATGGAATCGGTCTTCTCGCTGATGCAGATGGCCAAGACGGCGGCGGCACTGGCGCGTTTCGATGAGCAGGGGGGCCTGTTCATCTCGGTGCTGACCGATCCAACCACCGGCGGGGTCACGGCGAGCTTTGCCATGCTGGGAGATGTCATCCTGGCCGAACCCAGGGCCTTGATAGGGTTCGCCGGGCCCCGGGTGATCGAGCAGACGATCCGCGAGTCGTTGCCGGAGGGTTTCCAGCGGGCGGAGTTCCTGCTCGATTGCGGCTTCATCGACCGGGTCGTGCCCCGGAGCGAGCTTCGCAGCGAGATCAGCCGCATCATCGACTATGCCGGCAAGTAACGCCCCCGGCGCCTGGTCGTCGGCCCTGCCGTTGGCCCGGCGGCTCGCCAAACCGCTTACCGGGACCGTGGCGTTGGCCATCGCTCATGCGATCTGCTTTTTCGGCGCCTATCCCGGCGCCGGCATTTGGCCCCTGGCGTACCTCGCGGTTGTGCCGCTGGCGTGGGTTGCGATCAACGCCGCCTCGACACGTCGGGCCCTCTTGACAGTGCTCGTGGTCCAGTTCCTCGCATGGCTTTGGACCGACCGCTGGCTGCGCGACTTGACCGTTGTCGGATACCCCGTTCTGGCCCTCTACATGTCGCTGTACCCGGTCCTGTTCGTCTGGCTCCTGAGGCGGCTCGCTCGTCACCACCTGCTGGGCGGAGTGCCAATGACGTTGCTGGTGCCGGTGGTATGGGTGGGGCTGGAGTGCCTTCGCGGCGAGTTCCTTTTTGACGGCTATCCCTGGTTCCTTCTGGCCCACCCGACGGTCCAGCTGCCGATCTTGGCCCAATCGGCTGATCTCCTGGGGGTCTATTTTCTCAGCTTCCTGGTCGTCATGGTCGCCGGGGCGATCATCGACGTGGCCCGGCTGCGCGCGTCGGGCACCAGCGTCGGGGGTCTGGTGGTGCCACTGGTGGTTGTGGCGGCGGTGCATGCGGCCAACTGCGGCTACGGTGGGTGGCGTTTGGGCCAGACTGAATCGTTTCGAGAGGGCCCCACGGTTCTGGCCCTCCAGACCAACCTTCCCCAGAGCAACAAGCTGGCATGGTCGGTCCAGGAACAGGAGCGTGACGTCCGGCGGTTCATCAGCCGGACGCGATCCGCCCTGGCTGGCGGCGGGCCTGTCGATCTCGTTATCTGGCCGGAGACAATGCTCCCCGGCGCCGGCCTGGAGCGGCGGACCATCGAGGTCCTCAAGGGCTTGGGTCCCGACGCCCGGCCGTTGTACGTCTGGGGCGAGCAGATCGTTACGTTCGCCGGAGATCTCGACACGCCGCTGCTTGTTGGCTCGACGGCTTGGGTAGAGCCTCAGCTTGTTGAGGATGATCAGCCGACGCGGTGGGAGTGGCGATACAAGTACAACAGCGCGTACCTGATCCAGGGTCCGCCACCCTTTCAGCGGTATGACAAGGTCTTTCTCACCCCCTTTGGCGAGACCATGCCCTATATCTCCCATTGGCCGTGGCTGGAGAACAAGCTCCTTGCCCTCGGTGCCACGGGCATGCGATTCAATCTGAGCGAGGGCAGGGCAATCAAACGGCTGAAGCTCAGCTGGGGGTCCGCCCGCCCCCCGGACGCGGGCCACGCTTCCGGAGACCTGCTCACTCTGGCCACGCCCATCTGTTTCGAAGATGTTGTCGCCCGCGTCTGCCGGGCGATGATTTACTCCAATGGAAGAAAAAAAGCCGATCTCTTTATCAACCTCAGCAACGATGGTTGGTTCGGATCCTACGACGCCGGCCGCCGCCAACACCTGCAGGTTGCACGATTCCGCTGTATCGAGAACCGCGTACCAATGGTTCGAGTCGTCAATACCGGGTTGACCGCGGCGGTCGACTCCCGCGGAATCCTTCTCGGCATCGCCGGGGAGCCGCCTGCGGTTGAGCCGCGCACCGCCGGCTTCAGGCGGGTCAAGCTGATGCTCGACAACCGGCGAACGCTCTACGGGCGCCTCGGTGAGGCGTGGGGGTGGGCCTGCCTGGCGGGGACCGCGGGTCTGGGCATCTTCTCGATGAGGCGCACGCCGCGCTTGGCAGGCCGTGGACCTGGCACCATTGCGACAGGACTCGGGTGTCTTGCTTCGGGGGCACTCTTGTGGGGATGTGTTGTGATCCCGACGGTCCCCTTCAGCACCAAGTCGGAGTCGGTCACCGGGCCGAGGTCCGGGGGGGCTGTGCGGCGGGTCGCGACGACTTCCGCAGGCGATCTTCGTCAGGCGGCCCTTGTTCTGCTGAAGCACGCGGCCAAGTCACCGGAGGCTCTGGTGAGGGCCAACGCAATCGAGGCGATGCATCATGCCCCGGAGCACCTTCAGCCCCTGGTCGAATCGGGCGTGCGCGATCCAAACCGGGGAGTTCGTTTCGTCGCCGCCATGACCATTGGGACCGCGCGAATGGAATCGGTGGCTCCGCTGCTGATGCCGCTTTTGGAGGATGAGTCGCTGTCGGTTCGCGCTGCGGCCATCTTCGGTCTCCGGCGGTGCGGGCTGTCCGTTGACCTCTTGCCACTGGCATCGCTGATCAGAAGCGAAGATCCCGAGGTAAGGGGCAATACGGCGCTGGTTCTGGCGGCGCTGGGCAATCCATCGGCGATCCCGATGATCCGCCAGGCTGTGGGAAGGGGCATGAAGCGGGTGGCCGCCGCCAGGGTCAAGATGGTGGATCTGCAACTGGCAGAAACCATGGTCAAGCTGGGCAAGGAGGGGGAGATCGAAGCAATTCGCGCCGCCCTGTTCGGGCCCGGGGATCAAGCGGAGATCACGGCTCTGGCGTGCATGATGTGTGGCCGGCTTGGCGACGAGCGGGTGGTGCCGAACCTCCAGCGCCTGGCGCGGCAGAGAGGCAAGTTCCAGCAACCGGCCGAGGTCCGAATGGCCGCCACCTGGGCCCTGGCGCGGATCAACCCCGCCCAGGCACCGATCGATGTCCCACTCTCCTACACCGACAGCCAGCAGGGTCAACTGCGGGCTCAGGCGGCCCTGACGCTTGGCGAGATCGTCTCTCAGGCCTCGGTCCGGCCCTTGGGAATGCTCCTGAAAGATCCGGACCCGCTTGTCCAGGTCGCCGCAGCGAGCGCTCTGTTGAAGATCCTGCCGCCCTAGCAGGGTGTTATATGACCGATCGGTCGGCCCGAGAGCCCGCAGGAGGTTGCGAGACAGCTTCTCAGAGCTGCCGGCGGAACCGCCCGGACTATTGACACGAATGGTCGCTCGAGGTAAAAGAAATATGAGTCGGTGTATGTGTGCGCTTCTGGCCGGCCCGATCGCTCTGGATCGGCTGTGCCAGGTGGCGTGACAGGCCGGGGGCGGCTTGTTGACGGATCCTGACCGTGGTGGCCCCTATCTGACAGGATACGGTCAGGGCGCCGACCCGATGACAGCCGCGGACTTTAGAGGGAATAACCGTGCATGTCCTGACCAAGATCTTTGTCGTTTTGGTGTCGCTGCTCGCTGTGCTGCTGGTACCGCTGGTGGTGGTGTATGCCCATAACGAGGACAACTACAAGGGCAAGTTCCAGTCGGCCCAGACAAGAGCCGCCATAGCGGTTCAGGAACTGCAGCAGATCGGCGAGACGCACGCCACCGAGCGGGCTCAGCTCCAGCAGCAGCTTCAGGGGCTGATGAGCGACAAGGAGGCTCTGGCCAAGGATCGTGACACAGCGATGGCGGACGTCCGCGGCCTCCGGAAGGATGTGGCCCTGGCCACGAGCCGGCAGGACAAGATCACGGCCCACCTGTCTACGATCACAGCTGCAGTGGACGCCGGGCAGAAGCTCATGGAGGCGCTGATGGATGAGGTCAGGACCATGCGGTCCGAGGCCCTGTCCGCCGAGCGTCGCGCCGTCGAGCTTGACGAGGCGCTACGTGACAAGAGCAAACAGCTTGAAGTGGCCGTCGCCGCCCGGCGGGCCATGCAGGAGGAGATTCAGCAGCTCAAGGAGGAGCATGCCCGCGCCCTGGACCAGATCGCGGTCTACGGGCAGAAGTATGGCCGGCTGGAGCAGGAGGGGTTTGAGCCGATCACGCCGCTCCAGACAGACCTTGACGCCACCGTGGTCAACGTGCGGCGAGGACTGCAACAGACGCTGGCTGAGATCAACGCTGGCTCCCGGGACGGGATCAAGGAAGGATGGGAAATGACGATCGGTCGCCGCGGCACCTTCCTCGGCATTCTGCGGATCATCACGGTGGACATCAATCGGGCCACCGGTGTCGTGGAGCTGGAGGATCCGGAGGGCCGGGGACGGGTTGAGGCCGGCGACCGCGTTTTTACCCGGGCCGGGCGGAGCTGAGGTAGAGGGCCCCCAGGAGTGGCTCTCTACAGGCTCAAGGAGGAACAATGAGTCAATTCAATGCCCCCGCTCGTCGCTCCGGAGGGGATCTTGACGTCTACAGTGGCCTGCTTTGCGTGGCTTTCCTGGTGCTCGCGGTCGGCGTGGCAATGCTGGCCATGCAGAACATGGACCACTCCGCGTCCGAGGGCGATCCGGGCGGTCCCTTCAAGCTCATCCGCTAGCCATGACTCAAGACGGTGGCAGTTGAAGTATGATTGCCGCCGCAACAACCTCTGAGCCGATCTAGAACACTAGGTCCGCGGTAGGGTGGGTATCTTCGGGCCGATTCTCAAATGGGGAGTTGACCCTGGTGTTTCTTGACTCACTCGCTGGCTTCTTTGGCGTCGATATGGGGATAGACCTGGGTACCTGCAATACCCTGGTCTGCGTTCGCGGCGAAGGCATCGTGCTCAACGAGCCGTCGGTTGTCGCGGTCAAGCGGGGCACCAACCGGGTGCTCAACAATGGCAACGCGGTGGGGTGGTCGGCCAAGGAGATGCTGGGCAAGACCCCGGGATCCATCAGCGCGATCCGCCCCCTCAAGGACGGCGTGATCAGCGACTTCGAGATCACGGAGGCGATGCTCAGCTATTTCATCCGCAAGGTCAACGGGCGGAACCGGATTTTCGGGCCCAGGGTGGTGATCGCGGTGCCCTCGGGGATCACCGCGGTGGAGAAGAGGGCGGTCCTGGACTCTGCAGAGCGCGCCGGCGCTCGGCGGGTGTACCTTGTGCAGGAGCCGATGGCGGCGGGTATCGGGGCGGGTCTGCCGATCGTGGAGCCGACGGCATCGATGATCGTGGACATCGGCGGGGGGACGACGGAGGTGGCCATCATGTCGCTGGCCGACATCGCCTCCTGCGAGTCGATCCGAGTGGCGGGGGACGACATGGACGAGGCGATCATCAGCCACATGAAAAAGACGTACAACATCACCATCGGCGAGCAGACCGCTGAGCGGATCAAGATCGAAATCGGCTCCGCGGCTCCGGTCGACGAGCCCACGTCGATGGACGTTCGCGGGCGGGACAACGTCTCCGGGCTGCCTCGGAAGACGGTCGTCACCAGCGACGAGGTTCGCGAGGCGTTGCAGGAACCGGCGTCGGCGATCATCGAGACGGTCATGCGAACGTTGGAGCGTGCCGAGCCGGAGTTGGCCGCCGATCTGGTGGACAACGGGATCACCCTTGTCGGCGGCGGAGCGCTTCTGAGAGGAATTGACGTGCTGCTGTCCAATGCGACCGGCCTGGATGTGGTGGTGGCGGACGAGCCGATGACGGCGGTGGCTCGGGGGACTGCGATCTACCTGGAGAACCTTGCCGAGTGGAAGGCCACCATGGAGTCCGACAGGGACGATTACTAGCCGGTGCCTGATCCATGGCCAGGTCCGGGACCCGTTCCCAGCGCGCGTTTGCGGTCGCCGTCGGGCTCATGCTCACGATCAACCTGTTCTTCCCGACGAGCTGGCTGCTCCATGATCTATGGCTGGGGTTCGGGCCGTGGCCCCTGGTGCTGGCCAGCATCGTCAACGTCCCCGTGCAGCCGCTTGGCGACTTCGGCGTACGGTTTCGCAACTGGCTCTGGAAACAGGGTGACCCTCTGGCGGACGAGTCAGAAAGAGTTCAAATCCTTACTGACCAGTTCGAGGAGCTCAGGGCGGTTACCTACGCCAAGCAGCTGACGATCGAGGCGTTGCAGGAGGAGGTTCGGGAGCTTCAAGAGGCTCACCGGCTCCACGAGGGAACCGCCCACATCGTCCCCCTCTTTGCCCGCATCACCAGCCGCAGCCCCGACCGTGCGGGCGGGATCGTGCGTCTGAACGCCGGATCGCGTCACGGCGTGACGGCCGGCACGGTGGCGGTCTTCCGCGGAGGGCACTTGATCGGTCGAGTGGCGGGTGATGTGGGCCGGCTGAGCAGCTGGCTGATCCCGATCACCGATCCAGCCACCGGATTCCTGGAGGTTGTCATCTTGCCCGCAGATGAGTTGGAGCCGCGGATGGACAAGGCACCCCGGGTCCTGCTTAGGCCTGACGGTACCGGCGGTCTGGTTGGGGATCTCGACAAGTCATTCGAGGTTTCTCGCGGCGACATCGCGGTGCTGTCCGATCCGTCGTGGCCCCTCGGCGGTCAGGGGATGAAGATCGGGCGCCTGGAATCCGTCACCGCCTCCACGGCCCAGCCGCTGCTGGAGACAGTTCTGGTCAGGCCCCAGTTCCATGCCCACAGGCTTGGGTCGGTGACGTTGAAGATCGAGGTCGCCGACGATGCCGACGAGGGAGATCTTCCGTGAACTGGGCGGTGCTCGCCATCGCGGCCATCCTGGGCCTTGTCCTTGACCAAAGCGTGCTTGACGGACTTGCCCTCGACCGGCTCGAGCCCACCTCGGCGCGGCTGATCAAGCCCAGCTTCTGCGGGCTGCTGGCGGTTTTCGTGGCGCTGGGGGCACCCCGGATGCCGGCGTTGTGGGCATGCTTCATCCTGGGCATGCTGCTGGATCTTTCGCTGCCGCTGACGCTTGGGCCCGATCGGGCCTTCTACCTTGTCGGTCCCCATGCGCTGGGGTACGTCGCGGGGGGTTGGCTCGTCGTAAAGGTCAAAGCCATGGTCTTCCGCCAGCGGCCGCTTACGATGGGTGTCATGACGTTCGGCTTTCTGCTGGTTATGCACGTGGTTGTCGTCATCCTCTACCAGATCCGCGTGTGGCATCCCGGTCAAGTGGTCTGCTGGACGGACGGGTCGGTGGGTGGGGCGCTCTTTGTTCGGGCCCTCGGCGCGTTGTACTCAGGGCTCTTCGCCATCCCCATCGGATGGCTGCTGGTCAAGTCGATGCCGTTGTGGGGGTTCGAGGCAGGGGGCCCGCGGCGCTGATCCATGGCGTGTCGTGTGTTTCAGGTGTGAGATGTCGTGCCCGTGCGGATGATCATCTTCGACGACGGGCTGGGCAGGCTCGGGCCCATGACGGACCTGCGGGCATCGTTTGAGATCCGCACCGGGATGCTGACAACGGCGGGCCGGCTGGCGTTGGTGCGGCGGGAGCCGCTGGCGGGGTACTGGGTGCCCCGGCACTTGGCCGCGATGGTGGCCCAGCGGGCCCGCGCACCCGTAAACCAGCTGCCCGAGGACGAGGTGATCAGCTGTGTCAACGGCCGCTGGGCGGTCCCTGATTCCGCGCTGTCGCTCGAACCGGGCGAGGCGGTTCTCGAAGCCGACAGCGGCGGGGTTGTGGCGGCGATGATGCGCCGCGACGAGGCACGCGAGTTTCTCGATTCAGGCAAGCTGCCCGACCAGATCAAACGTCGCGACCTGGGCAGCGGGCTGCTGTACCACCATCCCTGGGACGTGCTTCGGCGTCTTTCCGAGACAATCACACGGGACATCGAGGCCGACCGCCTGCTTGATGCCAAGGTCCCCAGCGACGCGTCCGTTGTCGGCCAGAATCCAGTGGAGGTCCATGAGACCGCGGTGCTGGGACCCTTTGTCGTTCTGGACGCCGAGCACGGACCGATCAGGATCGATCGCGGCGCCGTCATCCGGCCGGGGGCGGTGATCTGCGGCCCCTGCGCTATCGGCCGCGACGCGGTCATCGTGGACCGGGCCCTGATCAAGCCCGACACCGTGATCGGTCCGGTGTGCAAGGTGGGCGGCGAGGTCGGGGGCACGATCTTCCAGGGCTACTCCAACAAGAGCCACGAGGGGCATCTGGGCGATTCATGGGTTGGCAAATGGGTCAACTTCGGGGCGGGCACTTCCAACTCCAACCTGCTGAACACCTATGGGGAGGTCACGATGCAACTGGAGCCGGAGGGACCACTTCACCACACCGGGCTTCGGCAGGTGGGGGTTGTTGTCGGGGATCACGTGAAGTTCGCCATTGAGACCCGAATCATGACCGGGTGTGTCGTGGGCACGGGGGCGATGATCGCCACCACGATGCCGCCTCCCCGCGCGGTCCGACGTTTCGCGTGGCTGACCGATCAGGGAGAGCAGGTCCATCGCTTCGACAAGTTCATCCAAACCGTGCGGACGATGATGGGGCGGCGTGACAAGACGCCGAGCGACGCCTACGTCGACGCACTGCGCTCGTTGCATGAGCGATGTTGCGGGTGAACTGTTTCGAGTTCTCCGTAGTGGCCTCGCGGTGACTTTCTTGATTGCTCCGTACGGCCCTGTGGGCCGAGACTTGCTTTCGTACGCCGCCGTGAATTCATTCGCGGCGGCTGACCGGCCGTTGCCTCGCTCTGGCGGCTCCGAGGCCTATCAAAAAGGCCGCTACGCTTTGACGCAACCTCTGTTAGGCAAGAACCAGGAGAATACAACAGCCAACAGCTCTTCCTACAACGGCCGCGGATTGCGAAACTGCGTCTCCCGCGGGGCCGGCAGCTCGCGACTGCGCCGCACCAGGGCGGACAGGCCCCGCAGCGGCAGCCAGATCATGAAGATCAGAAGTACCGCCAATCCCAGCGTCCTGAAAAGCTCACCGAACTCCGACGCCTCACCGAAGAGTCTCAGGGTGTCGTCCATCGGAGGACTCCTCTCCGCCTCTCGCCAACCCCCTCGTTATTGAGCCTACGATCCAGCGGCGCCAGGCTAAGCCGCGGCTGGAAACTTGCCGCGGGCGCTGAGAATCTGTGTCTGCGGTGCCGATCGGGAAAGATCGGTGCCGGGATCACAGACCGCCCAGGAGACACATTCTGACACCGATGCCTCCAGCCGACGCCCCGAGCCTTTACCTCATCGACGGGCATGCCCACTTCTTCCGGGCCTATCACGCGATCAGCTCGGGGATGACCAGCCCCGTCACCAAGGAGCCCACGAACCTGACCTTCGGGTTCATGGGCATGCTGCTGAAGCTTCTTCGCGACCGCAAGCCCGACTATCTGGCGGTGGCGATCGATGTCGGTGGCGACAAGGAGACCTTTCGTTCGGAGATCTATCCGGAGTACAAGGCCAACCGCCCCGAGACGCCTCAGGATTTTCACCCCCAGGTCCAACGGTGTCTTGAGCTGCTCGAAAAAATGGGAATCCCGGTCATCGGTGTCCCCGGCGTCGAGGCGGATGACGTCATCGCCACCCTCGTCCGCCAGCTTGAGGCCCGGGATGACGGTCTCACCATCCGGATCGCTTCGCGGGACAAGGACCTCGCCCAGCTGATCTCGCAGCGCGTCCAGCTCCTGGACGTCTACAAGGACGAGACGATCAGCCCCGCGGCGATCTTCAGGACGGACGGGGTCGCGCCCCGGCACGTCCGGGACATCCTGGCCCTGATGGGGGACCCCACCGACAATGTGCCGGGGGTCCCCGGCATCGGTCCCAAAACCGCGGCGGCGCTGATTACGCGGTTCGGCTCGCTCGATGAGTTGATGGACCGTCTCGACGAGCTGAAGGGCAAGCGCCGCGAGATCCTCGAAGCATCACGTGACCTGGTAAAGCTCAGTCGCAGGCTGGTGACGCTCAAGGATGACGTCGCGGTTACGCTGGACCTGGAGAAGGCGCGTTGCGAGCCGGAAGCGATTCCACTGGAGCCATTGCTTGCGGTCTTTCGCGAGCTGGGGTTTCACCGGCTCCAGAGCGATCTGATCAAGCTTGCCGGCGGGACCGCGAAGGCCGACCCGCCGCCGGAGGGCGCGGTGCTCTTTCCGGATGCGGTCAGGGAGCCGCCAGCGGAAATGAGGGGCGAGTACCGAATGGTTTCGACGGCGCAGGAGCTCGACAGATTCATTGAGGAGATCCGGGCGGCGGGGGAGATGTCGGTGGACACGGAGACGGACAGCCTTTCGCCGCGGCGGGCACGCCTGTGCGGTGTGTCCGTTTCACTCCAGGCGCGGAGAGGTTGCTACATACCGACGCGGTCACCCGAGCCCGCGCGGCACTTGGACACCGAGACCGTGCTCCGGGAGCTTCGCCCGGTGCTCGAGGATCCATCGATTGCCAAGATCGGGCAGAATCTCAAGTTCGACCTCAACGTTTTTCGAAGCCACGGCGTGCGACTGGCGGGGATCTCATTTGACACCATGGTCGCCAGCTATCTGATCGATCCGACGCGCTCCAGCCACAAGCTGGACGACCTGGCACTCGCGCATCTTCAGTACCCCTGCATCCCGATCACCGATCTGATCGGAACCGGCAGGACGCACAAAAAGACCTTTGACCAGGTGCCGCTGGATCTGGCGACGCGCTATGCGGCCGAGGATGCCGACATTGCACTTCGCCTGCGGGATGTTCTTGCCCCGCAGCTCAAGACGCTTGGGCTCGATGACCTTTTTCACAAGGTCGAGATGCCGCTGGTCGAGGTCCTGGCAGAGCTCGAGTTCAACGGCATCCGCGTCGACCCCGCGGAGCTGGACCGGCAGCGGTCATCACTCGGCGAACAGATTAAGCAGCTGAGGGCCAGCATCACCGAGGCGGCCCCGCACCCCTTCAACCCCGACTCACCCAAGCAGCTGGCGGTGGTCCTGTTCAACCGACCCGATCAGGATCCGCCGGGCCTGGGGCTTCGAGCGAGGAAGCGGGGCAAGACCGGCCCTTCAACGGACCAGGAGGTGCTTCAGCAGCTGGCCACGGATCCCGCGCTCGAGCCTGAGGTTGCGCAGGTGCCGCGGTTGATCGTTCAATACCGCCAGCTCACCAAGCTCGTCAACACCTACCTGGTGGCCCTCAAGGAGGCGATCAACCCCTCGACCGGCCGTGTCCACGCCTCGTTCAACCAGACGGTGGCGGCCACCGGGCGGCTGAGCTCATCGGACCCCAACCTTCAGAACATTCCCATCCGCACCGACGTCGGCCGCAGGATACGCCGGGCCTTCGTGGCCGACCCCGGGCCCCCGGAGCATGTGCTGATCACCGCCGACTATTCCCAGATCGAGCTGCGGCTGCTTGCGCATCTCTCGGAGGATGAGGCGCTCACTCGGGCTTTTTGCCAGGGCGTCGACATTCACACCGCGGTGGCGGTGGATGTCTTTGGCGTGCCATCGGATCAGGTGACGCCGGCCCAACGAGACACGGCCAAGATGGTCAACTTCGGGATTATCTACGGGATCACCCCGTACGGGCTGGCCCGCAGGCTGGGGGCGGGGACCTCGGTCGACGAGGCCGCCCGTTACATCGCCGAGTACAAGGCCCGGTTCCCGCGGATCGACGAGTTCCTCAACCGCTGCGTTACCAAAGCACGAGACGATGGGTACGTCGAGACGATCCTCAAACGCCGTCGTCCGATCGACCAGATCCATGCCCGCCAGTCCCAACTGCGGGCCTTGGGAGAGCGGATGGCGATCAACACGGTCGTGCAGGGAAGCGCCGCGGACCTGATCAAGCTGGCGATGATCGACCTGTACCGGAAGCTACCGGTGCGGTTCCCCGAAGCGCGGATGCTGCTACAGATCCACGATGAGCTGGTCTTCGAGGCACCGCGCGACCAGGCAGACGCGGTCCAGCGTTTTGTTGCCCAGAGGATGGAGTCGGCGATGAAGCTGCGGGTCCCGCTGCTGGTCGAGACCGCATTCAGCCGAAGCTGGATAGACGCCAAGTGAGCATCTTGACCATCAGATGGAGGCTGTTACAGTAGTCGGACCTTGACTGACCCTGAATCGGGGCGGTAGCTCAATTGGATAGAGTACCGGACTGTCGATCCGGTGGTTGCGGGTTCGAGTCCCGTCCGCCTCGCTTGATCAATTCCTTCCGCCCCCGGGGCTTGCGCTAAACCAGGGAGAGAAAGTAAACCGGCCGTGTCGGCCGATTGCACGCTTTTTGCACACTGAAAAGGACACGAGATGCCTGCCGCAGCCCCGGAAAGTCCAGCAACCACAGCAATGCCTATCGTGCAGCAGATGGCCTTCTGCACCACCCGGATCTTGGTCGAAACCGAATCAGAAGCCGTTGGCGTTGGCACCGGATTCTTCTTCGCGTTCACGATACCGAACGACGAAAAGTTCATCGCAACGGTCATTACGAATCGTCACGTCGTAAAGGATGCTACGCGCCTGTTATTTCAAATCACTCGGGCAGACGCCGATCAGAGGCCGATGGTCGGAAATGTTACGACTGTCATCGTCGAGGACGTCGCTGGAACCTGCGTCAATCATCCTGACCCAGAGGTCGATCTTTGCGCATTGCCCATAGGTCACGTGATCGCCCAGGCAGAGGCGCAAGGAAGGAAACTCTTCATCCAGTACCTGGCAAAATCACTGATCCCGAGTCCAGATCAAAACCTCACCGTTCTGCAAGAGGTCGTGATGGTCGGTTACCCAACCGGCCTTTATGACACGGTCAACCACTTGCCAATCTTTCGCAAGGGAATCGCGGCTACCGCTCCGCTTGTTGACTACTGTGGGCGCAAAGAGTTCATGATCGATGCAGCAGTCTTCCAAGGCTCCAGTGGCTCGCCGGTATTTCTCTGGGGACCTGGAATCATCGAAGATCCTAATACAATACTTTCGGGCGGCGTCAGGGTAGCATTGATCGGAATTTTACGTGCATTGCCTGTTTCCGAAGTCAAGGGTAAGATCAAGATCATCCCTGTCCCTACTGGGCTTGAAGCAGTTCCCGTCACCCAGATGCCGATCAATCTCGGGTTGGTCATTCAGGCGAAAAGACTCCTCGAATTCGAACCGATCTTCGACGAAATGCTGAAACGGCCTACGCCGTCGCCATGAACGCCGCCCGCACTTTGTCCGCCACGTCGGCCCCCACGCTGAGATAGAACGTCGCCGTGGTAGCGATGTTCGCATGCCCCATCAGCTCGCGTAG
>JADFKZ010000104.1 GCA_022564665.1 Planctomycetota bacterium
CTTCGCGTTGCTTCGAATTAAGCCACATGCTCCACCGCTTGTGTGAGCCCCCGTCAATTCCTTTGAGTTTTAGCCTTGCGACCGTACTCCCCAGGCGGTGCACTTAACACTTTTGCTTCGACCGAGAATGGCGTCAGAACCCCCTCGATCTAGTGCACATCGTTTACGGCGTGGACTACCGGGGTATCTAATCCCGTTCGCTCCCCACGCTTTCGTACATCAGCGTCAGAACAAGCCCAGCTGCCTGTCTTCACCTTCGGCGTTCCGATAGATATCAACGCATTTCACCGCTCCACCTATCGTTCCGACAGCCCCTACTTGCCTCAAGACATGCGGTTTACCAAGCAGTTCCTCGGTTGAGCCGAGGGATTTCACAAGATGCCTGCATGCCCGCCTACGTACGCTTTAAGCCCAGTGATTCCGCGCAACGCTCGGGCCCTTCGTATTACCGCGGCTGCTGGCACGAAGTTAGCCGGCCCTTCCTTTGGGTCTGCTCATTGTGTTGCTAAACCCTGACAGCAGTTTACACCCCGAAGGGCTTCATCCTGCACGCGGCATTGCTCCGTCACGCTTTCGCGCATTGCGGAAGATTCGTTGCTGCAGCCTCCCGTAGGAGTCCGGGCAGTGTCTCAGTCCCGATGCGGCGGTTCGTGCTCTCACACCCGCTACCCGTCTTCGGCTTGGTGAGCCTTTACCTCACCAACAACCTGATAGGACGTTCCCCGCTCCCAAGGCGACCGAAGCCTTTGATCCGCCTTGCGACGGACCACATCGGGTATTACTCCGGGTTTCCCCGGGCTATCCCCGACCTCGGGGTACGTAGGAACGTATTCCTCGCCCTTTCGCCACTGTATGCACCCCCGAAGGGGCTTTAAACGTTCGACTTGCATGCTTTAGCCATGCCGCCAGCGTTCGCGCTGAGCCAGGATCAAACTCTTCAGTTTGATGTGCCGTTTGACACAGCCCCGCCCCGAAAAAGGAACGGGACCGCGGCGACTCACTTCCGAGTGCCCTGGTCTCGCCGGTCCGCAGATGGCGAACCGGCCGGTCTCACTGAATCAAGAGATCCAGTGCCAACAGGCGGCAAACCTGTTGGAGTATCGTCGACACCGAACCTCCTGCCGCCCGATGGACGGCGGAAAGTGGGGCCGACTGAACTGACTTTTCAGGCATCACGTGGATGTCCGAAGGGCACCGGTCAACGACCGGCGACCCAGACACATCCTCGCGGCGTACCCAACTGTTCACTTTTCAATGAGCGACTCGGCCAGACGAACATCTCGTCGACCGGGGTCACACCGATCTCTTCCTCCCGGCGGAAGCGATTCTAGCCAGCGCCAGGGGCCTGTCAACTCGCCCGAAAAACCCGGCCGGCCGAGCGAGGACCCAAGACAGGATCGGCCACGGCCAGGACCCCCGCCACCACACGCGCCACACCCAGCCGGCGAATCAGCTTGGCCGCCGCCTCCAGCGACGCCCCACTGGTTCGGACGTCGTCGACAAGAATTACGGTGTGCCCGTCGAGGGGGAGCAGATGGGCGAGGCGCTTACGACGCATCCGTCCGGCGTTCCGTGACCGCTGGGTGGCGCGCAGGCTCACCTGCGGCGGGCCGTTTGCCCGTGCCAGAAGCGCCAAGAGCGGGGCACCCAGCTCGGCCGCGACACCACCGGCGATCACACGGGCGTGGTCGATCCCGCGGTAAAGCCTTCGCTGCCAGGGCATCGGCATGGGCACCACCACGTACGCGTCCCCCCCTCCGCCGGCGGTCCCCGCTAGAGCCGCCGAGATCGACTTGCCGAGCCTTCGGCCCAGCTCACGTCCCATCTGGTCCCACTGCCGGTATTTGATTGCCTTGACCCACTCCCCAAGGGGATCGCCGTAGGGCCCCAAGCGAATAAGACGGTCCGTTGCAGGGCTGGTGCCCCGGCACGACGCACAGCCGCGCGGTGTCACCTCGTCGCGGCCCACGGAGACACCGCAGAGGCCGCAGTAGCGTTGTGGGTCATCCGGCTGCCAGCGGGCGTCGGCGATCACCCGGCGGGCGGGTGGCAGCGACCACCCCAGCCATGTCCGCTCGACCGTCTCCAGCCATCGACCGATCTTCTGCGGTGACGGAACCAGCACACGCGTCATGGCGGCAGGCTAGCGTCCCTTGCCGGTCCGGCGGTGACCGCGGCCCAATGGCAGCCCGGGTCTCGGCACAATGGGGCTTGACGATCGCGGCATGTCCAGGCATCCTCGGGGAACGATGCTCAGCGCAATCCTTACTACTGTGTCGGTGTGCTGGGTCTCGCTCGCGGGACCCGCCCCCCACGGCTCCCCTGCCCCCCCCGCCATCCCGACCACCCCCACCACCGCCACCACCGCCATCCACGCAGATCTGATCGTCGAGAACGCCAGGATCTTCTCAGACTCCCTGGTGGGGTTCGCCTCCTTCGCTGCGGTGCGAGAGGGCCGGTTCGTCTACGTCGGAGCTTGGCGCGAGGAGCTGATCGGGCCCCGGACACTCCGCGTGGATGCCGGCGGCCGCGTGGTCATCCCGGGGCTGTTCGATTCGCACCTCCACATGCTATCTGGCGGCTTGCAGCTTTCGCGGCTGAAGCTTCGCGACGCTTCGGGGAAAGAGGACTTCGTCGCCCGCGTGGCGCGGTGGCGCGAGAAGCTCGAACCGGGCACATGGATCCTCGGGGGTCGCTGGTCAACGGAGAGCTGGCGCGTGCCTGGGCAGCCGACGAAGGAATGGGTGGACGCGGTCACGGGCGATCACCCTCTTTTCCTGTCGCGGATGGACGGTCACTCGGCGCTGGCGAACTCGGTCGCCCTGCGAACAGCCGGGATCACTTCCGCCGGGCCGTCCGACCCCGAAGGAGGCGTGATCGACCGCGACCCGGTGACGGGTGAGCCGACCGGGATCCTCAGGGAAAGCGCCATGGGCCTGGTCAGCCGGCACATCCCGCCCGCCACCATCCAGGAGAAGGCCCGGGCGCTTGAGCGGGCCGTGGACCTCGCCCTGCGGCACGGGATCACGGCGGTCAGCGACATCCCCTCCATCAGCGATCTTCCCGTCTACGAGCGGCTCGCCCGGGCCCGTCCGTCGATCAGGTTCTTCCTCTATCCGACAGCCGACGACTGGGCACAGGCGGCCCAGGAGATCCGCCGCTTCAGGGGACGGCCGGGGTGGGTTGAGGTCATGGGGCTCAAGGGATTCGTCGACGGTAGCCTCGGGTCACGGACCGCGTACATGAACCGACCCTATCTTCCCGCCCCGACCTCGGCGGTATCCGTCAGGACGCCGGGCAGGGGTCTCCTTCGCGAGGGCTTCGAGGACGGTCGGTTCGCCCGCAACGTCGCCTCGGGCCGCGCCGCCGGGCTGCAGACGATCGTTCACGCGATCGGCGACGAGGCGAACCACCTCCTGCTCGATCTGCTTGCCGAGGCGTACCCCGACCTTGCCTCCGCTCGATGCCGCAGCGAGCACGCCCAACATCTACTGCCCCAGGACATCGCGCGGTTCGGCGCCCTGGGTGTGATTGCGTCGATGCAGCCTTACCACAAGGCCGACGACGGACGGTACGCCGAGTCGTACATCGGCCCCGAGCGGTCGCGGTACAGCTACGCGTTCAAGTCGCTCCTGGATGCCGGGGCGGTGGTGGCGTTCGGATCGGACTGGCCGGTGGTGACCCTCAACCCGTTCCTGGGGATCGAAGCCGCGGTCACCGGCCGGACGCTTGACGGCAGCATCTGGCAGCCGCACCAGAACATCACCGTGGCCGAGGCGATCCGCTGCTATACCTCGCGGGCCGCCTACGCCGTCTTTGCCGAGAAAGAGCTCGGCCGCATCGCCGCTGGATACCGGGCGGACTTCGTCATTCTCGACCGCTCGCCCTTCGACCCCGCGGTCGACTTCTCGGCGATCCGGCCCGCGGCCGTTTATGTCGAAGGGCGGAAAGTCTTTGGTGCCGAACGCCGATAGCCCAGAACCGGCGGCGACCAATGACGCACTTCGGCAAGACCATCATGCTGGCGGGTGCAGCGATCGCTCTCATCGGGGCGATCCTCTGGGTGCTTGGCAAGCTGGGATTCCGTGGGTTGCCTGGGGACCTCTCCTTCGGGTCGGACAAGTTGAGAATCTACGTTCCCATCGCCACGTGCCTGGTGGTGTCGATCGTCCTGAGCGGCGTCCTGTGGCTGCTCAGGGGGCTGGGAAGGTAGTAGGCTCTCGGCTGTCGGCTATCGGCTATCGGCAAGAGAATGCGCGAGCGACTCTTCTCTGGCTGATAGCTGACAGCCCGCTTCCTGAACCCCTGAAACCTGTTCTTTTCTCCATGGTCCTCTGCGGCCCTCCGCGGTGAATCTTCGCCTTCTTCGGCGGCCGGCACAGCCTCCCTACCTGTCGTAGATCTCGGTCTCGGGGTGGAACGCACCCCAGGCAAACCAGAACGTGTACACGACAACCGCCTCGGGCGGGGCCTCGACCACGCGGACCGTCAAGGACTCCCGATCCGCCTGTAGAACGATCTCTTGACCCTCGATCGTGTCACGGACGATTCCATCGGTGGCCTTCAGAATCGCGCGAACGGGGTAGGCGCGGGTGGTCGCGCCGATCTTTACTCCCACGATCGGGTCCTTCCGAGGCAACCGCCGGTCTTCGCGCACAAGCGGGTAAAGCAGCTGATCGTTGCGGAAGTAGTCGCCGTAGGCGGGTTGGCCGTAGTCCCGATCGTAGCCGGTGTCGAATGTCACAACGGTTGCCTTGGGGTTGGCCGTCCGCCAACCGCCGAAGGCGGCGAGCTCCCAGGGCAGGTGACGAAGCGTCCGGCCGGCGTTGGGGCCGCTGATCGCGGTGAGCCCGACCTGCGACCAGAGGGCATCGTCGGTGCGGTCATAGAGGAGCACGTTGGAGTTCAGCAGGAGCCCGGAGATGCCGAAGGTGTAGGTCCTTCCGTCGAGCCGCCGATCGATGACGCTCACCGAGTCACACAGCGGGCAGTAGATCACGGCTATGGGAACCCCCGCCAGGGAATCGTTGACCGCCTCGTGCCACATCAGCAGCCGCAGCGGATAGGCCCGCGCCTCGTCGCCGATGCGGACACCGATGACGCGATCGGCGAGGGCGAGGAACCCTGCATCGGCCACGGGAACGACCGCGGGATCGGTGAGCGCCGGGATGCCGTCCTTGCCCGGCCCACCGGAAAGGATCTCAGAGGCGGGAACGGTGAGGTTGCTCAGGTCAAAGAGCGGCGCCTGACTCGCAGTGCGAGCAACCACGGGCCGACCGCCCGGCGCGGCGTCCTGCGCGAGGACCTGCCAGCCCATCACGCTAACGACGGCCGCCGCGGTTAGCGTGATGAACATCCCGAGCACGACACGGCTCGTGGTCCACCGATAGGGAATCTCCGTACCGTGCCGCATGAGGTGTGGTCCAATGGAGCAAACAACGCGACCACCACCAACTATTCCGCGGTTTTGGTTTGGCGATCGGCTGTCAGCCTCTTTCTCAGTGGCTCTGCGTGTTGAATCTTCGCCTTCTTCGGGGTGGCTGTGACGGAGTCCCGATCGCATCGGGACGACGCCACGGTTGGTCTGTCAACAAGAAGACCGGGGCTTCGCTTCGCTCAGCCCCAGCCACCCAGCCAAAGCCTCTGGCGCTGACAGCCACCCGGAGACAGCCGATGGCCCTTCTTCAGCCGCCGCCAGGCAGCGTTGCGTCGAAGACGATGAGCCGCTCGTGGTGGACCCCGTCGCGGACGGTGTAGGACCCGGGGATGGAGGCCATCTCGCGTGCGCGCACGACAGCGCCGCCTCAAATCGGCGGCAGGGTCTGGCCGTTCAGCTTACCAGCGGTCGCGGCGCCCACCGCCGCCGCCGCCACCGCCGCCACCGCCGCCACCGGTACGAGCGGCCCGCGGCCTCGCTTCGTTGACGGTGATGTGGCGGCCACCGAAATCCTGGCCGTTGAGCGCCTCGATGGCGGCCCGGCCCTCGGCCTCGTTGGCCATCTCGACGAAACCAAACCCGCGAGATCGACCGGTGTCACGGTCGGTGATGACGTTGGCCCGGGTCACCTCGCCGTGCGTTCCAAAGAGAGTCTCCAACTCACTCTCACCGGTCTCGAAGGAGAGATTCCCCACGTAGATATTCAACACGACACAACACCTAAACCCGAGAAGCTACGCACCGAACGTGATCCTCGGGTGAGATCGTCGTCGGATCGCCGCCGGTGGTGTGCTGCCCAAAAAGTACCCACCAGACGGGCTGCAAAAATACGGACATATAATACCAAACGCCGGGCGGGTCCTCAAGAAGCCGACTGGGGCCCTACCCGCGCCACAACCGCCCCCCTGGCCCTCCCGCCGGGGGGTCCACGGCCGCCGCAAGCCGACTTGGAGCCCAGGCTCAGCTCCCCCACCGACCCGCGTAGTCCGCGTGAAACTCGCCGGCGTCGCGCCCGGCGATCTGGTACAGCCGCTTGGCGATCTGGCGGAGGTGCAGGGCGTCATGGGCCGCCCAGGCGGCCAAGAGGTCGCCGGCGCGTACTCGTCCCCGCGGATGCTCGTGGGACTGTGAGTAGTCGGGGTTCCGGAGGCCGCGGAGCCAGACCACCGACTCGCGGCGGGCGGCGACAAATCTCCCAAGGGCGGCATCGAGCCCTTCCTCGTTGTACCGCCTCTGGATCGCCCACCCCTCCGGATCGATCGGTGGCCAGTTTGCCTGGGGGTCCTGGAGCGTCAACCGGAGACGGGCCCGGAAGTCCTCGACCTCCTCGTCGGCGAGGTGGGCGACAATCTCGAGAATCGACCACCCACCGTCGACCGGCCGCCACCGGGCATCGTCCGGCCTCAGGCGGCGTACCACCGCGGGAAACACGTCGGCAAAACGCTCCAGCGAGTCAATCAACCGATCGACGTGCACATTCAGGCTCCCTGTCTTGAGCGCTCCGTAGCGGCCTCCGGCTGCAACTCTTCTTAGCGCTCCGTACGGCGCTCGCGGCGTCCGTGCCGCTCTTGTTTGTCAGCCCTCCGGGCTGAGGGGCCGACACTCGCTCTCGTACGCCGCCGCGAATTCATCCGCGGCGGCTGACCGGACGTTGCCTCGCTCTGGTACGCGGCGGCGAATTCATCCGCCGCCGCTCATCGGACGATGGTCATTCGCTTCGGCGACGGGAGTCCGCCGCTGCCATCCGGCGGAGAACGGTGTGCAGGATCCCGCCATTGCGGTAGTAGTCGACCTCGACTGGGGTGTCGACCCGGCACGTGGTCTTGAACTCAACGACCGAGCCGTCGGGCTTCGTCGCCGTGACGCCGATCGTCTGCTGCGGTCGGAGGTCGGCCGGCACCTGGATATCAAAGACCTCGGTGCCGTCAAGACCCAGCGACGCCACCGTTTCGCCCTCGGCAAAGACCAGCGGCAGCACACCCATGCCGACGAGGTTGGAGCGGTGGATTCGCTCAAAGCTCTCGGCGAACACAGCCTTGACGCCCAGAAGAAGCGTCCCCTTGGCCGCCCAGTCCCGGGATGACCCCATCCCGTAGTCCTTGCCCGCAAGCACGATGAGCGCAATTCCGGCGGCCTGGTATTTGACCGACGCCTCGTAGATCGTCATCACGCTCCCGGCCTCTCCGTCTCCTGCCTGAAGGCGTTCAGAGCCCAAATAGGTCGTCCACCCCCCTTCCGTTTCCGGAGCAAGCTGGTTGCGGATGCGGATGTTGGCGAAGGTCCCGCGCGTCATGACGCGATCGTTGCCGCGCCGCGAGCCGAAGCTGTTGAACATGCTCACCGGCACGCCCTGCTCGATGAGGTACCGGCCCGCCGGTGATTTCGAGCCGATCGCTCCCGCCGGGCTGATGTGGTCAGTGGTGATAGAGTCACCGAGCATTACCAGGCAGCGTGCCTCCGCGATCGGCTTGATCGGCTCCGGCTCCGGGGACATGTCGATGAAGAATGGCGGCTCCTTGATGTAGCTGCTGTCGGGCGGCCACTCAAAGAGCCGGCCGCCGGTGGTCTCGATCGCCGCCCACTCATCCGATCCCTCCAAAAAGACGTTGGCGTAGCGCTCGATGAACTGGTCGCGATTGATCGAGGACGCCAAGAGGTCCTCAATCTCCGAATCGCTCGGCCAGATGTCTCGCAGATACACGTCCTTGCCGTCTCGATCCCGTCCGATCGGGTCCCGGCTGAGGTCGATGTCCACCGTCCCGGTGATGGCGTAGGCAACCACCAGCGGCGGCGACGCCAGGTAGTTGGCCTTGACCTCGGAATGGATCCGGCCTTCAAAGTTCCGGTTGCCTGAGAGCACCGAGCAGACGACCAGGCCGTGCTCGTTGATCGCCTTACTGACGGGCTCCGGAAGCGGGCCCGAGTTGCCGATGCAGGTGGTGCAGCCGTAGCCGACCAGGTAAAAGCCCAGCGCCTCGAGGTCGTCAAACAGGCCGGCCTTCTTGAGGTAATCGGTGACCACCTTGGAACCGGGGGCCAGCGACGTCTTGACCCAGGGCTGGCGCTGAAGGCCAAGGCGCGCGGCATTACGCGCGATCAGTCCGGCGCCGAGCATCACGCTGGGATTGGAGGTGTTGGTGCAGCTGGTGATCGCGGCGATGACCACCGCACCGTGCCCGAGGACGAAGGAATCCCCGTCGAGCGTCACCGGGACGCCCCGCGCCTCGCTCTGGAGGATGGCGACGGGCGAGTCCGCGGGCTCCAAGCCGCCTTCGTCGTCCCAGCTGTCCAGGCGGACGTTGTCCGATGCCGGCGGCTTGCCGAAGGTGTCGGCCAGGACATGACGCCACTGGGCCTTCATGTCGCTGAGGGCCACGCGGTCCTGGGGACGCTTGGGGCCGGCCAGCGCCGGCTCCACCGTGCCCAGGTCCAGCTCAAGAACATCCTGGTAGATGATCTGGTGAATGTCGTCCCGCCAGAGCCCCTGGGTTTTGCAGTACAACTCGACCGTCTTGACATGCTCCAGCGGCCGCCCCGTGAGCCGCAGGTAAGCCAGCGTCTGCTCGTCGACGGGGAAGAAGCCGATGGTGGCCCCATACTCGGGCGCCATGTTGGCGATGGTGGCGCGGTTGGCCACCGGCATCCGGTCGAGCCCGGGGCCGAAGAACTCGACGAACGCGCCGACGACACCGTGCGCGCGGAGCATCTCGGTGACCCGCAGCACCAGATCGGTGGCGGTGGTCCCCTCACTCAGACGGCCGCTGAGCCGGAACCCGACCACCCGGGGGATCAGCATGTAAATGGGCTGGCCGAGCATGACCGCCTCCGCCTCGATGCCCCCGACTCCCCAGCCCACCACACCCAGGCCGTTGATCATCGTGGTGTGGGAGTCCGTCCCCACCAGCGAGTCGGGGTAGAGGAGCCCCTGCCCGGGGCCCGAGTCGTCCCAGACGACACGGGCGAGGTACTCGAGATTGACCTGGTGGACGATCCCGGTCGCGGGCGGCACCACTCGAAAGTTGTCAAAGGCCCTTTGACCCCACTTGAGAAATTCGTACCGCTCGCGGTTGCGCTCGAACTCCTTTTGGCTGTTGACGGTCAGTGCCACACGCGAGTTGAACTCGTCGACTTGGACGGAGTGGTCGATGACCAGGTCGCACTGGACGAGCGGGTTGACCTTTGCCGGATCACCTCCCATGCGGACCATGGCGCTTCGCATCGCCGCCAGGTCGACCATCGCCGGCACCCCCGTGAAGTCCTGGAGCACGACCCGTCCAGGGCGGAAGGGGATCTCCAGACGCGCGACGTTCGCGGCGTCGTATCCCGCCAGGGCACGCACATGCTCCTCGGTGACGATCCGCCCGTCGAAGCTCCGCAGGCACGATTCCAGGAGCACCTTGATCGAGTAGGGCAGCCTGCCGATCGCTTCCGGCTCGCCAACCGCATCGAGGCTGAAGATCGTCCGCTCGCCCAGAGGCGTGGAAAGGGTCCTCTGGGCATTGAAGGGCGTGGTGCTCGGTCGTGACATCTGAGGAATTATATGGATTCGGCCTTCGGGCTATGGTGGCTCGATCGAGATCGACGTGGTCACCGAGTTGGCGAGGAAGCAGGCGTGGTGGGCGAGATCGTGAAGCTCCTCAAGCTCTTCCGGCGCGGGCCGCCCGCCGGTGCCAAAGACGATGTCGGGTCTGAGCACCACCCGAGTCAGGGCAAGATTGCCCTGGGCGTTCTTCTCGAGGAATCCGCTGGCACTGTCGGTGTAGCTCTCGACAACGAATCGCTTTTTGGCGGCCAGCGCCAGAAAGGTCAGCATGTGGCAGCTGGACAGCGATGCCACGAACGCCTCCTCCGGATC
>JADFKZ010000105.1 GCA_022564665.1 Planctomycetota bacterium
CAGCCCGCAGCATTCCTTGAGCTCGATGAACTGGATTGTCCCATCTGCGGTGCTGAAAAACTCGGTGAACTCCCACGTGTGTCCTCCCGCCATCACGCTCGCGTTGGTGAAGGCGATCGCCGCGGCACATGCCGACAGATAAACACCGGGCCGATTGATCATCGCCATTTCTCCGTTCTCTATAGGGGCGTGTGAAGAGCCCGTAGGGCACTTCCAGATGTGCTTAATCTCCGCAGCGCAGTATACCCAATTGACGGCGGGCCACCCAGCCCAAAGTACCAGAGTTTTGACAGCCGCCGGGCCCCTAGAATGAGTCCTGGCCGGCCTGCAGCCCGTGGCCAGTGGAGGCCCCCGACGATGAACAGGACCCTTGCCCTTCTCCCGTTGCTCGTCGTCCTGCTCGCCGCCTCGCCGCCGATCCCCCCTCCCACTGACGGCGGCTGCACCTGCCCGGTCGCTCGGCTCACCAACGGCTGGTGCCACGCCTGCGAGGTCGGTTATATCGCGTCCCTCCCGATCAAGTCGGAGATCCTCTTCGAGGCCCTCGACCCCCACGGCCACGAGGCCGACCCCACCTTCATGCCCTGCAGCGAGTGCAAGGCGGCGCTTGCGGCGGAGGCCCTGTGCAAGCGGCACAGGATCGGCTTCGTGGGCCACAAGGCGTACTTCTCGAAGCTGACCTATGCCCTTGCCAAGGGCGAGGTGAGGGAGGTCTCGACGATCACCTGCGAGCGCTGCAAGGCCAATGCCCTGCGTCACACCGTCAAGCCGACCACGAAGCCGGACGCAAAGACTCCCGCTCCCGACGGCTGGTGCGACGTGTGCAAGATCGGGATGGTGGGCAACGTCGCGTTCAGGAAGCGCGAGGACTTTGACCTGGCGTCCGCGGAATTTCGAAAGCTCATCCCCGCCGTCAAGACCGCTGAGCGGTGCGGGCGGTGCGCCTACCGGCAACTCTACGATGGCACGTGTCGTGTGTGCGGGATCTCCTACAGGGGCGGCAAGAGGGTCCGAGAGATTCAACCCTAAGAAAGAGGCTGTCAGCCGTCAGCTCCTGAGGAGTTGGCCGGGTGGCTGGGGCTGAGCTCGGGTGGCTGGGGCTGAGCGAAGCGAAGCCCCGGTCTTTGCGTCGTCGGACCAACCGTCGCGTCGTCCCAATGCGATCGGGACCCCGTCACAGCCACCCAGGCCGATGGAGAAATAGATAAAAGGTCAAAAAGGGCACGGACCCCAGTTGGCCAGCAGCACCAGCAGGTCCGGGACGGCAACGATGCCGTCACCGTCGAAGTCGGGCGGTCCGCTCGGATCCAGGCCCCAGACCGCCAGCAACAGCAGCAGGTCCGGCACTGAGACGCTGCCGTCGCCGGAGACGTCCCAGGGGCAGATGTCCTGCGGGCACAGGACTTGGCGAATCTTGATCCCGTCGACACCGGCCTCGACCACCGATGGACTGCCCAGATCGGATGCCGAGAAGCGGAGCCTGAGCTGGCTGGTGTTGGAGATGCCGGCGATGTCGGCGACAAAGAACTCCTTGAATATCCAGCCGCCGTCAACCCCCTGGCCGGCCGGTCCGACGGTCTCGAGGTTGACCCAGTTCGCTCCGCCGTCATCGGAGATATCGATGACGAAGGTGTCTTCTAGTGGATTGGAACCGAAGCTATTGGAATACCAGCGGAAGTAGGAAACTCTGGCGAATGGATCGCTGGCGTCGAGGATCGGGGAAAGGAGGGTCGTGGTCCCGTCATCAACGTCGCTATCGCAGCCGTTGGCGGCGCTGTTGAACGTGACAAAGCACTGGCCGGACCCGTCCGCGTCGGCGGGTGGATCGCCGCGGTTGCAGTCAACGGGGACACCGCGCTCCCACGCCCCGGCCGTCAACCCCCCGCTGTTGGAGACCGTCCAGCCAAGGTCGGCCTCGAAATTATCCTCGAACATGGTGACAACGGAGGTCGCGGCGACGGAGGAATGGAAGACGTCCGGGGCCGATTGAGGTGACCTCGCCAGGTCCGCCACGGTGGTGGTGGCGCTGAAGTAGAAGGCGAGTCTGGAGGGGCAATTGACCGTTGGTATGGTCGCTTGGTAGATGTTGGGCAGGCTCTCGGTCATCGCCAAGGGGTTGAAGAAGCCGCCGTTGATGCTCAGATGCAGCGTGCCGGTTCCGGACACCGGGTCGGCGGTGCCCGACCCCACCTCGACGTCGATCACCGCTCCGGCGTCGGGATCGACGAGATCGGGCAGGCCGTTGGGGAAGGTGAACGTCAATGAGCCGCCGCACAGGTCGTTGCGGCTGGCGGCAAAGGTCTGCAGATCCACCCGCGTGGCTGAGTTGGCGCTGGGACAGGCGAAGCTGCAGTGGGTGACAATACCGATGATCTCATCGTTGCGGATGAGCGCTGAGCCGGAGTTGCCTCCGCGCACGTCGACGTCGAACCGGTAGTGACCGCTGCCGACAGTGAAGATCGAGCCGGAAGAGGTCCGCTGGGTCTGGGAGAGCGTACACGTCTGGTCCACACCGTAGCCCCAGATCGCGACGGTCTGTCCGACCACGGCCGGGACGAGGGCGATCGGACGCAACTCGCCGTAGCGCTCGAATGGGAGCTGCCCGAGGTTGTTGGTGCCGGGAATCAGCACCGACCAGTCGTTGCCGACCCCGCTGTTTACGAACTCGGTGGTCACGATCGGGAACTGATCCGCGACCGGAGGGTTGTTGAGCGAGCAGTTGGCGTTGGAGTTCGGCACGTCGAACTGCACCACCATGCTTCCCCCGATACAGTGACCCGCCGAGACCATGCAGCTGGAATCGTTGTACACCGACGCGGTGCAGCCGGCGGGCAGGAGCCGGCTCGACCACAGCTCGCTCGAGGCCACCCTGTCATCCGGTACACAGATACCGCACTCCCCCTCGCCACCCGCCGGCAGGTCCCCATTGGGGATGGCCACGTCCTTGATCACGAGCCGGTTGCCCGCGGTGCCGGCGGCGGCCATCAGCTCCACGACAACGGTGTCCCCGTTGAAGTACGCCGACGCGTTTTGCCACATCGCCAGGGTACTGGCGTCGAGCTCCTGGACCTCGTTGTCCGCCGCGGCCGTGATCCTGATGAAGCTGCCGGCGGCGAGCTGAACCTGTCCGAAGTACACCCGCAGCCACGCGGCCCCCTCCACTCGAACGACCTCTTCAAAGACGCTCGCGGGCTCAGCCCCGACCACGAGGCTTTCCCGCGGCCCGCTGTCGACGTGGTACGGCAGACGCCGCTCGACCGGCCAGTCCAGGGTCGACTGGGCGACCGCGAAATCCGTCGGCCCGCACACCCAAAGGGCAAGAGCGATCGGAAGCAGACGCATCGCTAGCTCCTTCTCAGAGCCCCTCGGAATGTGGGCGTTGCCCCCGACTGGACTATCCTATATGACCGTGCACGGTTGTGCACGGTCAAATTGAGCAGGTGAGCAGTACAACAGGAGAGCAGTTCAAAGTGCGGAACGCTCTGCTCACCTGCGGTCTACTGCTCCACTGCTCTTGGGCTCTATGACGTCCGAGCAGCCGGATCTCAGCCCGAGCATCGAAGAAGTCCACAATCGCGCACGGTCATATGGCAAACCAGGAAGGGAAGGACCCTCCGCGGCGACCCACCCTATTGCCGGAGGCCCCCCAACAGAAAGCGGCCCTCACTTGGTGGAGGGCCGCAATCAACAACGCAAGGAAGACGCCCGCGCGGCCGGGGCTTTGCCAAGCCCCGGCCGCGGGAACTCCGGCAACGTGACTCCTCCGGATCGGCCCAGCGTGCGCCTGCTCAGTCACGCGTCCTGCCGCCGGTCTCCCTCTCTTCTCTCCCCGATTGGGGGCAGGCCCGGTCGGCCCGCCATTACTCGAAACCCGTCGTCTCACCGTCCAGCTGATCGTCGGGGTCGTACCCGTGCTTGGGCGTGTCGTCACGGTTCGCCTGCTCCACCAATTGTCGCAGGTAGGTGTTCTCGCGACGCGTCGCTTCCAGATCGAACACGAGGTACTTGATGCTGAGGCGGAGGTGATCCAGCGACTCCTGGAGCTGGGCCACCGACGCCTGGATGCGCTGCCGGCCCTTTTTCGCCTCCTCGACCAGTCGCTCGAGCCGCTCCCGCTCATCGCCCGGCAACTGCTTGATCTTGTCCATCAACTCGGTCAGCCTGGTCTGAAATATCTGCTCGTCCATCAGGGTCTCCCTCACCAACGGCGGTGCCAACGACGAGTGGCGACCGGTCGTCCTCTACCGGCGTCGGTTGGGGTACAACAAGCTCCGCGCCATGTGGAGGAGCCGGCGGCGAGGGCGGCCGATTGCAGGCACAGCCGCACCGACAGCAATACTCTCGGACCTCGGCGCCGCAGGCGGCGTCCCGGTCGCACCACATGTTGCTTTTGATCAACGCTCCACGGTGATCCGACGCACGGCTTGCTGGGCGGCGGGCGTTGCGGAGGCGACAAGCTCCCGGACAAGGCTCAGCTCGCTCTTGGCCTGATTCAGCAGGCGGCCGAGATGCTGCTGGCGTTGGGAGGACCACGGCTCGAAGAGCTGCTCCAGCTCGGGGCGTGTAAAACGGCTCAGCGGATCATCGAGTCCGGTCTGAGCAACGGCCCAATCGATCAGGCTCCGGCCGGTGTTCTCGAAGCGGTACAGGTCCAGACAGAGCACCAGACGCTTGCGGAGGGAGTTGAACGGATCTCGGATCTCCGGGGGAAGTCGCGTCATCGCCTCCTCGACCTTGCGCCGGGCCAGCGGTTCCAGCCAGTCTTCCTCGCTCAGATTCTCCCACTCGTTCACCGGGTGCGCTTGATCCATTACCACGTTGGACGCGTCCGCCGTCACCAGTTCGAGCTCCGCGTTCGCCTCGACTAGCGTCTTGAGCCCTGCATTGGAAAACCGTACTGAGAGCCGCTGGGCGGGCTGGCTGTTGAGGGCCATCGGCTCGATCTTGACGATTGACCCGATGCCCCACTCCGGTCTGCGGACATGGCGTACGCGGTCACCGAACTGAAACTTCCGCTGGGACATGTTCTTCTCCGCGAGGGCTGTGAACGGGTTCACCGGTGGGGGTTGCGTCAGGTCACCGAAGATCAGGCTCAGCAGGCGTGTGTGCGATTGCTGCGACATCGCCGGCATAACCCTCGCGTTTGTCGCGTTGGCGACAACCGGCGATCGACGAATCCGGCCTCCGCGCGCCCACCGGATCGACCGACACGGCCCGCGGGGCCGTCAGAACCGCACGGGACCCGCAGCCCTCAGGACTGCCAAACAACAGCGGCAGAGAGGCCCCGCAACCCGGAGACTGCCCAACAAGAGCGGATGGGGCGCCCCGACGCCCGAATCCCGCACACCCCGGAGACAAGGCCTTCGGCCGCTTGCAATGAGTATAACGCAGCCCGGCCGTTCATGGTTCCCCCAGGGAACCCACGCAATGAGCCACTGGGGCTGCGGCAGGCTGCGAGCAGGCTCCATCCCCGTGTAACCGCTGAGGTTGAGCCACCACACTCGCGGCCTGATGTCGGCGGACCCATGTCAATCTGGGTTGCTCTCTGGGGCCGCTCACGACCGCCCACCGTTCAGGGATTGTGATTTTTTTCGATGTTTCGAGCAAAAATAGGTTGACGAAACCGTGCTCGCGCGGTGGGGTAGAGCGTCAGAAGAAAAGAGAGCCGAAAGGAACCTGGTTCCCTCGGGGTCTAGGTCCGGCAAGGAGAGAGAGACAAAGATGCGGAGACGGAGGATTTGCTGGCGTTGGGTGCCTGTTCGCTTGAGCGAACGGGTGCTTGGCCAGCCGACAGCACCCACTCCTCCAACTGCCAGCCGAAGCGACGCCCCGAGGAGGGGTGATCGGAGGCCGGCCGCCTGCGGTGGTCATCCACGGGAGACCTCCTGGGCATCCGCACAACCGTCTAATCCTGGCCGGGCTGCGTGGTCCGTTCAGGTCTTGGGGGCCTAGAGAAGCCCCGATAGGCTCTCTCTCTTCTCTCCGCGTCGTGCCGACGGGCACGGCGCGGAATTCGTGGACGACCCGGTCACCTGGGTCGAGAGACCCCGTTTCGGCCAAGCTCTCTCTCTTCTCTCCGCGTCGTGCTGACGAGCGCGACGCGGAATTTATGGATGGGCAGCTCGATGACCGTGCACGATTGTGCACGGTCATCTAGAGCAGCAAAGCAGTGCAAAGAGCGGAAGGCACTGCTCGCCTGAGGTCTACTGCTCTACTGCTCAATGATGCCCAAGCGGACTGGTTCTCCGGCCCGAGCATCGAAAAAGTGCAGAATCGCGCACGGTCCTATAGCCAACGCACCGTTCTCAGACCACCCCCTGGTCAAGCATCGCATCCGCCACCTTGCGAAACCCCGCGATGTTGGCACCGTTGACATAGTTGCCGGGAGTCCCGTAGGTCTCGGCCGCCTCAGCGCAGGTGTCATGTATGGATCGCATGATTTCCCGCAGCCTCCGGTCCACCTCCTCCCGCGACCAGGTGATCCGCATGCTGTTTTGGGCCATCTCCAGAGCGGAGACTGCCACGCCGCCGGCGTTTGCCGCCTTGCCGGGACCGTAGAGCGTCCGGTGCTCCAGCAGCAGGTCGACACCCGCGGGGATCGTCGGCATGTTGGCCCCCTCGCAGACCAGCTTGATCCGGTTTTCAAGCAGGTGCTCTATATCCTTGGCGGAAATCTCGTTTTGCGTGGCACAGGGAAACGCGCAGTCGGCCCGGATGCTCCACATCGGGTTGTACTGCAGCGTCGGATCCGCCCCGACGAAGCGGGCGGTTGGAAATGGCTCCACATACTCCTCGAGCTGGCCGCGGCGCTTGTTCTTGAGGTGCTTGATCCACGCCAGCTTTTTCTCGTCGATGCCATCGGGGTCGTGGATGAAGCCGCTGGTGTCGGACATGGTGACGACCGTGGCACCCAGCTCCGTGAGCTTCTCCACGGCGAATTGGGCAACGTTGCCGGCGCCCGAGACCAGACACGTCTTGTCCTGGAATGATTCACCGATCGTCTCGAGCGTCGCCGCCGCAAAGTAGACCACGCCGTATCCCGTTGCTTCCGGGCGGATTTGGCTCCCGCCCCACTGCAACGCCTTGCCCGTCATCGACCCGGTGAACTCGTTGGCGAGCCTCTTGTACTGGCCGAACAGGAAGCCGATCTCGCGCGCGCCCACTCCGATGTCCCCGGCGGGCACATCGGTATTGTGCCCGATGTGGCGATACAGCTCGCTCATGAAGCTCTGGCAGAACCGCATGACCTCATGGTCGCTCTTGCCCTTGGGGTCGAAGTCGGCGCCGCCCTTGCCACCCCCAATTGGAAGCGTCGTGAGACTGTTCTTAAAAACCTGCTCGAATCCGAGAAACTTCAGGATGCTCAAGTTGACGCTGCGATGAAACCTCAGTCCGCCCTTGTATGGTCCGATGGCGCTGGAGAACTCCACCCGGATCCCGCGATTGACTTGAATCTCTCCGGAGTCATCAACCCACGGAACCCGAAACTGAATGATCCTCTCGGGCTCCACCATTCGCTCGAGGATCTTGGCCTTGTGGTATTCCGGGTGCTTCTGGAGCACGACCACGAGCGAGCCGACCACCTCGCGGACGGCCTGAAGGAACTCTGGCTCGTGAGGATTACGGCGCCCGACCCGCTCCATGAAGTCCCCCACGAATCCGGACACTTTATCGGACATCGGGCCGATGCTCTGCTTCGTAAGGACACTCATAAGGGCGGAGAGTCTAGCGGGCCTGCCGCGAGGGCGATAGGCCGCAAAGCCACCGTGCTCAAACCGCGCCATCCTATCGACCGCACGGTGATCTGCGGCAAGCAAAAGGCGTGGGAAATGCCCCCTTTGGCGGCCGGGAGACCACCGCAGATCGTCGTGACCCCGGGCCGCGGTAAACAGTGGCTCAGCTTAGCAGTGGTTCGGGGTTCGGGACGATCGCCCGGTTCCTGAACCCTGAAACCTCTTCTCTTCTCTGCGGCCCTCCGCGGTGAATCTTCGCCTTCTACTTCTAGGTGGCTGTGACGGAGTCCCGATCGCATCGCGACGACGCCACAGTTGATCCGACGACGAAAAGACCGGGGCTTCGCTTCGCTCAGCCCCAGCCACCCAGCGGAAGGCCCCGGGGTTCAGGGTTCATGGGTCGAGGTTCATCGCTTTCCCCACCCCCGAACCCTGCTCTTTTCTCTGCGGCGCTCCGCGGTGAATCTTCATCTTCTTCGACGGCCGAGCTCAGCCCCAGCCGCCACCGCCGGGGGTCTCCAGGATCAACCGATCCCCGGGGCCAACCTCGCAGCCGTCGATCGACCCCAGCTCGAGCGTTTCGCCGTCCGGGTGAAGGACACGTTGACTGCCCGGCGCCCCTGCTCCGCCTCCGGCGAGCCCATACGGCCCCGCCCGGCGATGCTGCGAGAGGATCGACAGCGAAAGAGGCTCGAGGAACTCCAGCTCGCGGACCACGCCGTCGCCGCCGCGAAACCGCCCCCGGCCGCCCGATCCGCGGCGGATCTTAAAGCGCCTCACGCGGACCGGGTACCTGTGCTCGATGATCTCTATGTCGGTGATCCTGGTGTTGGTCATGTGGCTGTGCACCGCGTCCGCACCCCGGCAATTGCGGGTGGCGCCGCAGCCGCCGCCCACCGTCTCGTAGTAACTGAATCGATCGTTGCCGAACACGACGTTGTTCATCGTCCCCTGGCTACAGGCGCAGAGACCCAGGGCCTTGAGCAGGGCGTCGACGATCCGTTGGGAGGTTTCGACGTTGCCGCCGCCGACCGCAGGGGCGCGGGCGGGGTCGTCGGGAAAGTCCGGGTTGAGCATCCCCTTGGCAACCCGCACCGTCACCGCGCGCATCAACCCCTCGTTGAGGGGAAGCGGCTCGCCGACGAGCAGCCGCAGCACGTAGATCACCGCCGAGTGCACAATTGCCGGAGTGGCGTTGAGGTTGCCCGGATGGACACCCGCCGGGGTAGCGAAGTCTATGACGGCTCCGTCGTGACCCAGCTCGAAGCGAACCTCGATCGCGGAGCCGTCGTCGAGGTGCTCGCACGCTTCGTAGACGCCCTCAGGCAACGCCTGCAAAGCCCTCCGGGCGAGCCGCTCGGCACGGTCCTCCAGCGCTGCCATCTCCTCGGTGACCCGCTCGTGGCCGTGATCGCGGGCCAGGCGACGTAGGGACTCGACACCCAGCTGGTTGGCCGCCACCTGTGCCCGCAGGTCGGCAAGATTCTCCGGCACCGCTCGCGAGGGATACGCCGCCGAGCGGAGCAGGTGCTCGATGCGGTCGTACGCCGCCACACCCGCCCTGATGAGGTACTGAGGCCGGATCACGACACCCTCCTGGGCGAGCACCTTCGCCCCCGGCGGCATCGAGCCGGGGCGGCTGCCGCCGATCTCGGCATGATGAGCCCGGTTGGCGACGTACCCCAGCAGCCGGCCGTTGGCATGGACCGCGGTCACCACGGTCACATCCGGTAGGTGGGAGCCCCCGTAGGCGGGGTGGTTCGTCACCACCACATCTGACGGCCCGATGGCCAGCGCCTTGCGCAGCGCCCGCACACACAAGCCCATCGCTCCGAGGTGGACAGGGATGTGGGGGGCGTTGACGACGAGGTGCCCCTGTGGATCAAGCACCGCGCAGGAGAAATCCAACCGTTCCTTGACGTTCGTGGACAGCGCGGTCCGCTGGAGCATTCGCCCCATCTGCCGGGCGATCGTCGTAAGGCGATTGGCAAAGAGCTCACGGCGCACGACCTCCGGCTGCGGGCGGACGCCACCCTGCGGACCCCAGCGCTGCCGGCGAAGGACCAAGGCCCCCGCTCCATCGATCCGACCGGTCCACCCCACCTCCACGACGCATGCCGTCTTCGCTTCAAAAACAAGCGCGGGGCCGTTGATCGCCGCCCCCGCAGAGAGCTGTGCCCGTTCGAACACGGGCACGGCCCGCCACCGCCCCTGAAACCAGGCGCGGACGCTCCCCGCGGGCTCGGGCCGGGAGTCGAGCCCGGCCGGCGGAGTCTCCGACAACGAGGGCGGCCGCGTGGAGGCGACCACCCGGACCGATTCGACCTCGATCGGCCGGTCTCCCGGCGCGTGGCCATAGAGATCGCGATAGCGTTTGGCGAAGGCCTTCTTGATCATCCCCACTGAATCGCCGCTGGTCTCGAGTGCGACCGAGGTCTCCTGTCCGAACAGCCGCAGGTTGATAATCCGCCGGCGAACAACGATCTCGCCGGCGCTCACGCCCTCGGCCGCGACCCCGGCGACCGCCTGCCGCCCAAGCTCCCCGCTGAGGC
>JADFKZ010000011.1 GCA_022564665.1 Planctomycetota bacterium
GCCGTCGATGGGCGGGCGTGGGGATGGCAGCTGGGGCTCAACCTCGAAGTGCCCATTGGCAACGAGGCGGCCGAGGCGCGTGTGCACCGGGCGATCCTCACGCGGCTCCAGCGTCTGGCGACACGGACCTCCCGCGAGCAGTCCGTCAAGCAGGAGGTGCTTGACGCCCTGGACAACCTCCACGCGACGTGGCGGCGGATCCTTGCCTCTGATGTGACCGTGGGGCTGGAGGCGCAGAACTACCAGGCTGAGCAGGGCCAATACCAGCTGGGCCTCCGCAACTCAACCGAGGTTCTGTTTGCGGAGGAGCGGCTCGCTGATGCGAACGTCGCCTCCATCAACGCCGTTCTCGACTACCAGATCGCCAGGATCGACCTGGCGTTCGCCACGGGGATGCTGCTGGGGGCGTCGCGGATCACGTGGTGAAGGCTGATTGTCTCTTGAATCCTGCTCTTTACTCCGCGGCCCTCCGCGGTGAATCTTCGCCTTCATCGACAGCCGGCCTATGTGCTTTTGGTTTCGCTTGGCTCTGCGAGCGCGACGGCCAGCCATCGTCGAGCGAACGTCCAGTCCTTGACCACCGTCTTGCGGGAGACTCCCAGGACGCGGGCAACCTCGTCATGCGACAGACCGGCAAAGAAGCGGAGCTCAACGATTCGACTCGCCCGTTCGTTGATCTTCGCCAGCGTGTTCAGTGCTTCGTCCACCTCGCGGATATCGATCTCCCTGGGGCCGGATCGGACAACCAGCTCCAGGGATACCCGCGCATGCCCGAAGCCCCGTTTCAGCGCTCGCCGCTGGCGGGCGTGATCGATGAGTATCTTCCGCATGGCGCCGGCAGCGACAGCCAGGAAATGCTCCTTGCTGTTGAAGGACCCCGGCGGCTGGCCCGCGAGCCGCAGGTAGGCTTCGTTGACCAGGACCGCCGGCTCCAGCAGGTAGTCCACCGCCTCCCGCTTGAGATAGCTCGCCGCCAGCGCCCGCAGATGGTTGTAGACCAGCGGCATCAGCGCATCGGCCGATGCGGTGGCGCCGAGGTCGCCTGGTATTGCTGCCCCGCTCGGAGGCGTTTCTGGACTCCGCCCCATTGGTGCTTCGCCGCTTGGTGGGGTCGCAATCTCGGCTGAGCCCGCCCCACAAGGCCCACGCCAGGATACACCATCGGAGCCGTTGGGCAAAGCCCTGCGCTGGTGTGGCAAGGGACCCCGGCGGTTCCACCCGCCGCCTCCGGTGCGTGAAATAGTCGGATTTTGAAGCGGTTTTTTGGTGGCGCCGCGGTCGCGGTTTACGCTACTCCTGTCAGTGGGAGGCTGACGTGTGGTCGGGTCCCTTGGTCGACCAAATCGCAATTGGCAAACGCAATACATGGAGAACAATAATGCCGGAAAAGGACAAGCAAGAGCAGCCTGACTTCAAGACCGTCGCGGGTGGAACCGGGGACGGCCCCGAGGTTGAGACGGAGCGTCCGGGTAAGTCGAAGCCGGTTGTCGGCTTGACCGCGGCCGGTACGGGTGACGGACCCGAGTTGGAGACGGAGCGTCCGGGTCGGACGAAGCCGCATCTGGACGTCGGTCTGGTCGCCGGCGGTGCTGCGGATGACAGCTCCAGCGTGGAGACGAACCGGCCGAAGATCAAGATCAGGGTCGACGATCCTGACCTGGGAGCAAAATAGGGGATAGATGGGCTCGGATATCTTGGCTACCCAACACAAGGGGCTCCCCACAAGGGAGCCCTTTTCGCCAAAGCAGGCCCTGTCATTGCGGGCTATCGGCTATCGGCAAGAAAAACCGCGACCGACTCTTATATGGCTGACAGCTGACAGCCTCTTTCTCGGCAGCCCTCCGCGCTCCTGGGCGGTGAATCTTCTTCTTCCGGGTTTCTTACGCGATCTGTCGTTTGACAAGCTCGCGGAACACCCCCGGCGTGTCGACCAGCTCCTCGTAGGAGCCTCGCTGGACAACCCGTCCCTTGTCGAGCACGAAGATCCTCTCGGCGTTGATGATCGTGCTGAGCCGATGGGCGATGACCACCCTGGTCGCCCGAAGCCGATCAAGGCTCTCTGTGACGATTGCCTGTGTGGGGTTGTCCAGGGCGCTGGTGGCCTCATCGAAAAAGACGAGGCGTGGCTTGGTCACCAGCGCACGAGCGATCATGAGCCGCTGGCGTTGGCCTCCCGACAGCGTGGACGCGCCCTCAGTGATAATCGTGTGCATCCCCATGGGCATCTGCTCGATGTCCTTGGCGAGGCCGGCGAGCTTCGCCGCGTCCCACGCATCGGCCAGAGTGAGGTCGACGGCGGAGCCGACGATGTTCGTGAAGATATCGCCCGGGAGAAGGTCACCGTTTTGAAGGACGACACCGAGTTGACGACGCAGCTTCCTTGGATCGAGCCCGGAGACATCGAAGCCGTCGTAGGCGATCGTCCCCGACTCCGGCTGCTCGAACGCCAGCAGGAGACGTAGGAGCGTGGACTTGCCGCTGCCGGAGGGTCCGACCAGGGCAACGAACTCTCCTGGTTGGGCGTCGAAGTTGACGTTTGACAGGATGAGCGGGCCATCCGGCTCGTATCGGAAGGTGAGGTTGGAGATCTCGATCCGCCCCCGCAAGGTGCCCGGATCGGCCTTCCCGGACTCCACTTCGGGCGTGGCGGCCAGTATCGGCTTGAGCCTGGTGTAGAGCGGCACAACGCTCAACATGTTCACCGCCGTCGACCCCAGCTGCATCACCCCGGTCAGGAGCATCGTGAAGGCGGCGACGAAGGCGAGGAAGCTGCCCGTCGACAGCTCCGTTGGGCCGTCACGGGTGACGAGGAGAAAAATGATCATGGAGGTCAGGGCGGGGAATGACGCGAGGAAGACGGTGAGGTAGTTGGAGATGATTCTCGCCGCGACGTCGAGCCGCTTCTGATGCGCGAAACGGGCCGCCCACTGGGCAAAGGCCCGATCCTCGGCGGCCGCGACGCGAAGCTTGGCGATCCCGTTGATGAACTGGAGCAGCATGCCCGTCATCTTGCCATACTCCTCCTCAATCTCTCGCTCGTAGCGAAGCTGGAGGAGCCCGCTGCCGACGATTGCCACCAGCGCGATAAGAACCAGGCCCAAGGCAGCCAGAGCGATGGGTGGGCTGTAGTAGAAGAGCAGTGCGACGGCAAAGAGCGAGAAGATACTTGAGACGATGGTGGTGATCGCCGACGTCGACACCTCGCTCATGATGGTGTCGATGCCCATGGCCCGCGTCCCCAGATCGCCGGCGGTATACCTGGCAAAGAACTTGGTGGGCAGGTTGATGACCCGCTCCCACACGGCCGCCTGCAGGCTGTCCCCGGCGCGGTGCTTTAGTCGGATCAGCGCGATGTTGCGGGTGACCTGCGTCGCGCCGATAGACAGGGCGACCACGATGAGCACGAGAACGATCTGGGAAAGCTGGGAGTGTTGCACGCCGGGGATAACAACGTTGAAAATGTGCCCGATGGCGAGGGGAGTGACCAGCGCCAGCAGCCCTCCGAGGGCGCCGATCATGGCCACCATCCGCAGGTCAGGACCGATGTTGCGCGCGGCGAAACGGATCAGGTCGAGGCCCGTCAGCGGCCGGTCGGGCAGGCAGCGGTAGAAGGCGAACGCCGAGGGATCGAGCCGGCGCGCAACAGCGGCGGTGACCGGCTCCACCGTGCCCTCGGTGACGTCGTGGAGCTTATAGGATGTCGCTGAGGCCGGAAGAAGGGCCAGGGGCGTGTCGCCGCCGGCCAGGAAGCCCAGCAGCGGGCCACCATCCCGGCGGTACCAGTTGTCGCGCAGCTGAACGCGGCGAAGTGCGAACCTGGATGCTTGAGCAATTTCCTCCAGCGGATTCTCCTGGACGCCACCGCGTCTGGCCCTTCCCGGCTCCCTGATCTGGATTCCCTGTTGGTCACCGACGAGTCGGCAGGCGGCCAACAAGGCGGTCTCGCTGGGGGCGCCCGCTTGGGCCTGACGCCTCCGGGTGAGGACCGACTCGAGATCGGTGAAGGCGGTCTTCAGCGTGGAGCGGTCGGCTTCGGACTTGGCCTTCAGGCGGCGGCGGGTCATCTCCTGGTTGCGCTGGCGTTGGAGGTCGATCGCCGCCTCGACCGTGTCATGGAACGCCTCGAGCCCGCGCCAGTAGGCTCCGTCGAGCGTGATTTCGTCTGACCGCTCCGACCTGAGGGTGCACGCGGTCTCGGCCGTGAGCCAGGCGTCCTTGCCCAGCGGGAAGAGGATGTCACCCTTGATCGTGCCGGGTCCGTCTTGGCTCAGAAAACAGGCCTGCCCCTGAAGAGGCCGCAGCCAGAGCACGTTCGACTGTGGCTGGGCGCTTTGGCCGGCCTGGAGCAGGCACTCAGACCCGGCGCGAAGGTTCTGCGTCCCGGTTGGAGCGAAGTCGCTTGCGCACAGTGCGCACACCGCGGCGACCCAACGGTCAACGGCGCCGGCGATGTGTGGGCCGACGGCGGGATCCTCGGCGGCCCTGGCGAGCCGGGCAGCGGTCAGCCGCGACAGCTGTGCCTCAGCGGATCCGTAGCCCATGATGAGCACGTTGCGCCCCTCGGGATGGGCATGAAAGCCAAAGAGCAGTTGTCCCGACCTGATCTGCAGCAGGTGCGTCCGCTGGAGGTCGGTGGACCCGTCCTGGCGGGTGATGGTCAAGGCCACGATGTCGATATGCCCCCTGGTGACGAGCCAGACCGCCCCCGGGTCCACCAGCGGCAGCGGCGCGTTGCCGCCGGCCGGTGTCGCCGATCCATGCAGGGCAAAGAGCTCGGTGATGACGTCGGTCATGGTGACGTTGGGCTTCGGTCCTACTCGGTGGTGATCAGCCGGGCATAGAGCCCGTCGGCCTTGATGAGATCCTCGTGAACGCCGCGCTGAGTCACCTTGCCCCGATCGAGCACGATGATCTCATTGCAGTCGCGAATCGTGCTGAGCCTGTGAGCGACAATCACACAGGTGCATCCCCGCCGCCTGATGTTGTCGTCGACGATCTTCTCCGTGGCCGCATCCAGCGCACTGGTGGCCTCGTCCATGACGAGCACCGTCGGATCGATCGCCAGGGCGCGGGCGATCTCGAGCCTCTGCCGCTGTCCCCCGCTGAAATTCCGCGCCCCTTCATCCACGCTGCTGGCATACGCGCCGCGACGGGAGGAGATGTCGTCGTGGATGTGGGCGTCCTTGGCGGCCCGCTGGATCGCCTCGTCGGGCAGCGTCGAGTCCCAGAGGGCGAGGTTCTCACGGATCGTTCCCTCGAAGAAGAAGATCTCCTGGTCCACGAGGGCGAAGGAGTTCGCCAGCAAGCCTCGCGGGTGGGTCTCGCGAGTCTTGCCATCGAAGAGCACCTCGCCTGTCCAGGGGCGGTACAACCCGCTGATCAGCTTGGCCAACGTGGACTTGCCGCTGCCGGAAGGACCGACCAGGGCGACCCGGTCGCCGGGGGCGAGCTTCAGGCTGAAGTCCTTCAGCAGCGGCTCGTCAAGGCGGCTGTAACCGAAGGTGACGTTGCGCAGCTCGAGGAACCCGCTCAGCCGGCGTTGCGGAGCGGCGGTCCGCTCAAACCGCTCCTCGGCCAGGATGGGATCGATCTGGTAGTTGAGGACGTCATCCAGACGCTTCATGTCGCCGGCCAGCTTCTGGACCACCGCGCCGAGGCGGACGAGGTCCTGGATCGGGCGTGAGAAGCTGATGAGCAGCGACTGGATCGCCACGAGCATGCCGATGGTGAGCGCGCCATCCATGACCCTGAATCCCCCCACGCCCAGCACGATGGCGGTGGAGAGGAGCGAGAGGGTGAAGGGAACCGTGTTGACGAACGCGGTCGACACCGCCAGCCGCTGCGCCGCCGCGCTGGACTTGGCCTGGTATCCCGACCAGCGCGCGAAGAAATCGGACTCGCGAGCCGCTGCCTTGATCGACTCAATGCACTGCACGCCCCCCATCGCGGTGGCCATCAGCTTGCCCGAGTCCTGCAGCATCCGCTGGCTCTCGTCAACCCGCTTTCGGGCGATGAGCTTCAGCACCAGGAGGTTGACGAGCGAGATCGAGACGCCGATGAGCGTCAGGACCACGTCGTAGCGGAGCATGAGCATCGCGTAGAAGAAGGCGGTGATGAGCCCGAGCACGCTCGTGGCCAGGTCTCCGGTGAGGACGCTTGCCACCCGCTCGTTCCCGGAGATCCGGTTGGTGATATCACCGGCGTGCCGCTGCCCGAAGAACTCCATGGGCAGCCGCAGCACGTGCCGGAGAAAACGGCCCGTCGTCGTGATGGCGAGCTTCGTCGACGATCGCATGAGATAGTGCTGCTGCAGCGCCGTCAGCACCGCCCGTAGCGCGGCGGCAATGCCGAGACCCAGCACCAGCGGGCCCAGCCACTTCGTCGAGCCGCCAATGAGGATCTCGTCGACGAAGATCTTGGAGAAGGTCGGAATCGCCAGCCCGGGAATCACGAGACCCAGCCCGGCCAGCACACAGAACGAAACCGCCATTCGAATGCCGCGCAGCCGCCCGGCCAGGGCCCTGATCATGCTCGGTCTGCGGCCGCCGCGCTGGAACTCCTTGAGCGGCTCGAAGGTCAATACGATTCCCGACATGCCCCGGTCGAACTCCTCGTCGGAAACGGTCTTGCGGCCGAACGCGGGATCGTTGAGATAGGCGCGGCGGCGGCGGAAACCCTCCAACACGACGAAATGGTTGAAGTTCCAGAAGAGGATGCATGGCAGCCGGATCTCGGCGAGCTCGTGGATCTCCATCTTGAAGGCTTCGGCCTTCATCTCATACCGCTCGGCGGCGGCAAGCATGTTGGCGGCCTTGCTCCCGTCGCGCGAGACGCCGCAGTCCACCCGCAGCTTCTCCAGCGGAACCCATCGGCCGTAGTGGGCAAGGATGATGCCGAGGGCGGCGGCGCCGCACTCCGCCGCTTCCATCTGCAGGAGCGTCGGCGTGCAGACCGGCCGTCTCCTGGGAAGCGTGGGTCGCTCGTGTGCCTTAACTTGGGTCATCTCCTGCAAGCCCCCCCCGGGGACGGATCAGTCGCCACCGAGCTTCTTCCTGGCCATCGGAATGACCAGTTCAATTGGACGGTGCGTATCGACGGTCACCGAACCCTTGCACATCGTCCCCGCTGAGATCTTTTGCGGCGGGCCCGACACGGTGCTCCACTGGTATCCGCTGAACGTCGACTCATCGGGGTTCAGCGACACGCGCAGCTCCAGGAGCACGCCTATCTCGCGTGTGAAATTCTCCACCAGGTCACTGTCATTGAGAAGCACCAGCATCGCCTGCTTGCTCGTAGGCTTGCTGTCGACGAAGGAGACCGTCCCCACCATCGATCCGTGCTCCTCCCTCTTGACGGTGGCGGGAGAGATGTGGACCACATCTCCCAACGCAACCCGCCCGCCGGTCGCGGCCGATACGTACAGGATGGCCTGGAGCCTCTCGGAGGCCGACGCCTCGGGCTGAATGACCAGGATCTCTTCACCAACGCTTACCGTGGTCTGGACCGCGGCCCGCACCTCGACCACCGTCCCTGCGAAGTGGCACCGTACCTTCGACTCGCGCTCGAGGCGGCGCTGGAGCATCGAGACCTTGCCGGCCAGCTCATCGAGCATGAGCTTCCGCTCCATCCGCCGCCGCTCGCGCTGAAAGCTCGCCTCTCTGTTCTTGGCAGCCAACTGCTTGATCTGGAGACGCGCTTGCCTTTCTTGGAGCTTGGTGTCCTCGAGGTCCTCGACCACCTTGTGCAGGTCAAACGGGGTCATCACGCCCTGGTCAACGAGACGGTCGATGATCACCCGCCGCTCGTTCAGACGGTCGACGCGTTCCTGGGCAAACTCGGCTGTCTGCTCAAGCCGCTGTTTTTCCGTTTCGGCAAGGTTCTTCTGGACTTCCTCCTCGCGACGATCGAGCTCCAGGAGCAGCTCGTGCTGGGCCTGCAGCTCTTTGAGGTGCGAGTCCGTCTCGGCCAGTTCGTCCTCGAGGCCGCGCTGGTCGATCGTGGCGACGATTTGACCTGTGGCGATGTGGTCGCCCACCGACGGAAGAATCTCGGTGAGCCTGCCATTGCCGGGGGACACGACCACCATCAGGCCGCCGCCGGCCACGATGATCCCCTCGCCCTCTACCGTGCTGGGCACGCGGGCGAGAATCGACCAGGCAATGATCGCCGCCAGCAACGCCCAGATCGCGATCAGCGAGATCCAGCCCCTGGGGCTCATCACCTGGAGCAATTGATCCAGCTGTTCGGGCGAGGACAGCCGCTCCAGCGCCGACTCGCGGAACAATCGCTTGGAAACGGACATCTCGCTGCACTCCTGCCCCCGACAGCCAGACTATCGAGGTCAGGGGCGCGAAATCAACCTCTAAGACCCAAGACCAAGGCCGTCGCCGTGAGGGTCGCTAGGCTTTGTCTGACAACCCAGCCGTCGGCCCCAGACCGAGCGAGGCGGTGGCTGGCAATGAGGGAAAAGCAGGCGATGCCCAGTTCGCTGGGGCCTTCGGCCCCAAGGGGCATCGTCGATGCAGCCCCCCGTCGCCCGGAGGGCGACAACAGCGAGCGCCAGCGGACGCCGCAGCCGGTCGACGCCAGGCGGGGTTGTCAGACAGAGCCTACACTCTGCTTGCTGGCTGATGGCGTGCCGGATCGACGACATCTTCGACCGTCTCCGTCGCTGCGGTCGCACGACGCTGATCCCCTTCGTCACCGCCGGGTACCCGTCGCTGGATGACACCACGAGGGTTCTCCGGGCCCTGGAGGAGGTCGGGGTCGACATCGTCGAGCTGGGTTTTCCCTTCTCCGACCCCATCGCCGACGGGCCGGTCATCGCCGCCTCCATGCACCAGGCCCTGAAGAGGGGGGTGACTCCCCCAGCGATCTTCGAGTTGGTCAACGGGCTGCGATCCCAGACCGGACTCGGCATCGTGGCGATGGTGAGCCATTCGGTTGTCCGGCGGATGGGCACGCCGGCCTTTATGGCGGAAGCGTCCGGGGCGGGTTTTGACGGCATCATTATTCCTGATCTGGATTTGGAGGGGGCCGTTGAGGAGTCACTGGGCGACCTCGCCGCAGCCGGCGGGATGAGCTGGAGCCTGCTGATCGCCCCAACCACCAGCCCCGAGCGTCTTGGGCGTCTCGTGGGGCTCAGCCGGGGGTTTGTGTACCTCCTGGCCCGCTGTGGGATCACCGGCGAGCGGGCGCAAGCTCCTGCCGTGGACAGGCGTGTAGACGCCGTCCGCCGCCACACCGATCTGCCGGTCGCGGTCGGGTTCGGTATCTCGCGGCCGGAGCACGTGGCCGCTGTGACCCGCACCGCCGATGCCGCGGTGGTCGGCTCTGCCCTCGTCCGCACCATGGGGGAGGGTGCCGATCCTGCCCAAGCGGCTGTGGAACTGATTCGGACGCTCTCCGTCGGGTTGGCCGTAAGGAACGTTTCCCCGCGTGGCTGACAATCGTCAGGATACCCACAGAACCTGGCGGTCCATCAGCCTTCACATACAATATATTGGGCGCCGGAGCACGCGATCGCTGGATCGGTGGCGTCGTGCTGTGTGACCTCTTCAGCGCTCCCGATTTGGCTTGCTGTTACGGCAGAACCAAGGAGAACCGATGACCGGTATCGTAAACGAAATGGCTCAAGGGACCCCCGACATCCGCCGGCAGAATCACCTCGGTGCTGTGGGTGACGGCTTCGGTGCGCTGACGTTCACCGGGGACGTGATGCTCAAGCGTCTTGACGAGGAGGTGTATCGCAAGCTGCAGCAGACGATGACGCAGGGCCAGCCGCTGGACCGGGCCATCGCCAACAAGGTGGCGTCGGCGATGAAAGAGTGGGCGCTCGAGAACGGCTGCTCCCACTTCTGCCACTGGTTTCAGCCGCTGACGGGCTCGACCGCTGAGAAGCACGATGCGTTCCTGGTCCCGGACGACGAGGGGCGGGCCATCGCCAGGTTTTCCGGGGACGAGCTCATTCGGGGCGAGCCCGACGCGAGCTCCTTCCCCTCCGGCGGCATTCGCGACACCTACGAGGCCCGCGGCTACACCGCCTGGGACGCCACCAGCCCCGCCTTCATCCTAAAGACGGGTGACACGGCCACGCTGTGCATCCCCACCGCGTTCGTGTCGTGGACCGGTGAAGCGCTGGACAAGAAGACCCCCCTGCTTCGCTCGATCCAGGCTGTCAGCAAGCAGGCTATGCGGATTCTGCGGATCTTCGGCACGCACAAGGGCGTGTCGCAGGTGATCACCACGCTTGGCTCGGAGCAGGAGTATTTCCTGATCGATCGTGACTTCTACCTCCGCCGCCCGGACCTGCAAATCTGCGGCCGGACCTTGGTCGGAGCCCCTCCCCCAAAGGGTCAACAGCTCGACGATCACTATTTCGGGGCGATCGACGAGCGAGTCATGGCGTTCATGAGCGAGGTCGAACGCCGCCTGTATGAGCTGGGGGTCCCCGTCAAGACCCGCCACAACGAGGTCGCGCCGGGGCAGTACGAGATCGCCCCGGTTTTCGAGAACGCAAACGTCGCCACCGATCACCAGATGCTCATGATGCACGCGCTGCGTGCCTCCGCTGGGCACCATGGACTGGTCTGCCTGCTCCACGAGAAGCCCTTTGCCCAGATCAACGGCTCGGGCAAGCACAACAACTGGTCGCTCGCGACGGACACGGGGGTGAACCTGCTCGACCCGCGAGATGAGGCGCACACGAACATGCAGTTCCTGGTCTTTCTCTTGGCGGTGGTTCGTGCCATTGACGTGCACGCGGACCTCTTGCGTGCGTCCATCGCCAGCGCCGGCAACGACTATCGCCTCGGCGCCAACGAAGCGCCACCGGCCATCGTTTCCGTCTACCTCGGGGAGATGCTCAACGATATTCTCGACCAGTTGGAGCGGGGGAAACCCAAATCGACCAAGAAGGGCGGCCGGCTCGATCTCGGCGCCCACACACTGCCGCAGATCCCGCGGCATTCCAGCGACCGCAACCGGACGAGCCCCTTCGCGTTTACCGGCAACAAGTTCGAGTATCGGGCGATCGGCTCCAGCGCCTCGATCGCGTGGCCCAACACGGTGCTCAACACCATCATCGCCGAGTCGCTGGACCATCTGGCCACCCGGATCGAGGCCGAGATGGAAGGCACGGCCTCCGAGCAGAAGCTGCAGGAGGTGGTGATGGAGGCCCTGAAGGACGTTATCCACCGCCACCGGCGCGTCGTTTTTGACGGCGACAACTATGACCCCAGGTGGCACGAGGAGGCCCGCAGAAGAGGGCTGCCCAACCTCAAGTCCACGGTGGATTGCCTGCCGACGCTCAGCTCACAGAAAGCCGTGAAGCTGTTCGGCAAGTATGGCGTCCTGAGCGAGCGTGAGCTGCGGGCGAGGGTGGAGGTGCTCTGGGAGCAATACAGCACGATCCTGGGGATCGAGGCCCGCACCTTGGTGTCGATGGTCCGCAAGACCGTGCTGCCCCAGGCGCTGCGGTACCAGGTTGAGCTCGCCAGGGCGGTCACGTCCGCCCAGGCCGCGGGCGTGGACTTCGAGGACACCTGGACCCAGTTGCAGGAATGCGTGCAGATGATCGAAGAGCTTCGGGCGGGAACAGCGGCCGTCGGGCAGGCGGAGTCTCAGCCGGTGGCCACCTCCGAGCGGCGGGCCATGCACATTCGTGACGCGCTGGTCCCGGCGATGGCTCGGGCCCGGGCGGCGTCCGATGCGCTGGAGGCGGTGATCCCCGAGGATCTGTGGACCCTGCCGACCTACGCCCAGATGCTCTTTCAGCGATAGCTTGGTCTGCAGGAGCGCTTCTGCTATTTTGGTGACACCCCGGGGCCGCCGGAGGCTCCTTCAACGCACCCATGGCAGACCCCCCCCCCACCAAATTCGTTGAGGACAATGAGCCGGAGGTGGCGATCGAGGACGTCGGCCCGGCCGCAAAGCGACTCACGATCACCATCTCCAGCGAGGTCATCGGCCGAAAGCTGACCGAGTCGCTCGGGGCGCTGGCCAACGAGGCGACGCTGCCCGGGTTCCGCCGGGGCAAGATCCCGCGACGGCTTCTGGAGAAGCGATTCGGATCCGCCGTCCGCAGCGAGGCCAAAGACCAGCTCATCGCCGACGCCTATGCCAAGGCGATCGAAGCCAACGCCATCAAGCCGATTGGCGAGCCGGAGCCCTCGGAGGCGACTCGGGCGCTGAAAATCGAGGAGGGCGAGCCCTTGACCTTCAGCCTCGAAGTTGAGGTCGTCCCCGAGTTCGAGCTGCCGGCGCTCGACGCCATCGAGATCAAGAAGCCGCTTCTTGAGATCACCCAAGAGCACATCGAGGCCCATCTCAACCGGCAACAGCACCGGCTTGGCACCGCGACGCGGATTGAAGGCGGGTTTCAGGCGGGCGACCGGGTCAGCGCGCACGTGACCGTCACGGCAGAAGGCCAGGACAAGCCGCTGATCGAGGACGACGATGCCCTCATCATCTGCCCTGGCGCCGAGGAGGGCGGCCGGGGACCCGTTGTCGGCCTCATGATCGATGACCTTGCCCGGCGGCTGTCAGGCTGTCGTGTCGGGCAGCTCCTCACCATCGACGCCACGGGCCCGGACGCCCACGAGCTGGAGGCTCTTCGCGGCAAGAAGCTCGTGCTGTCGGTTCGGATCACCTCCGCCCAGCGCATCGAGCCGGCGACTGTCGCGGAGTTGGTCGAGAAGTTCAGCCTTGGCACTCAAGAAAACCTCCGCGAGCAGATCAAGCTCGTCCTCCAGCATCAGCGCGACCATGAGCAGGCGGCGGCCATGCGGCAGCAGATCAGCGAGCACCTGCTGGCCAACGTCGACTTCGAGCTGCCGCGGAAGCTCTCGGCGGTGCAGGTCGCACGCAACTTGGAGGGGCGCCGCTTGGAGCTTCTGTATCAGGGATTGGCCCCCGAGGAGGTCGAGACCCGCCTTGCCGAGACCCGTGCGGAGGCCGAGACCCAGGCCCGCAACCGGCTAAAGCTTTTTTTTCTGCTGCAGAAGCTTGCCGAGCACTTCAAGGTCGAGGTTTCGGAGCAGGAGGTCAACGGCCGCCTTGCCGAAATGGCGGCCCAGCACGGTCAGCGGCCGGAGCAGCTGCGGACGGAGCTTGCCCGCACGGGGCGGCTGCCTGAATTGGCGCGGATGGTCATGGAGCACAAGGCCACGGACCGGGTGATCGCCAACGCTACGATCACAGAGGTCTCCGCCGAGGAATGGAATGTGATGATCCGTACCAAGGACTCGGCCGGCCGGCCGGACGCCGCGCCCAAGAGCCCCGGAGCCAAGACCACTGCCAAGACCAAGAAGAAGGCGTCGGCGTCGAAGGAGAAGAAAAGGAGCTAGGCTCCTTATGACGATCGCGACATCGATGGGGGGCGGCAACCTCCTTGTGGATGTGCTTCCCTGGCTGGCGCTCCTGGCGGGGTCGGTTCTCGTGGGAGCGGGGGCACTCTACTTGCTGAAACGAGCCTTCAGCCGGCCCGAGACCCCGCCGGAGGGCTTCTCGCTCCAAGAGCTACGCGATCTGCGGACCGCCGGTGCGCTGAGCGAAGAGGAGTTCGAGCGGGCCAAGGCCTCCCTGATCGAACGCGTCGCTGCCAACCAATCATCGAGCAAGCGGGACCACCCGCCCTCACACGATGGCGACAGCCGATAATCGCAATGCTGTTCCAGCGAGGATCGACCGGAGTCGGCAATCACCGTCCAGTGGGCACAATCTTTAGACGCTGGGGACGAAGCCCGATAGACTAGCACGGGGACAGTGAACGCCCCACTGGGCGCGGTGGACCATTCGGCCCCCGCAACGCGAGCGAGACATGAGCGCGGGGAAACACTTCGACCCGGCCAAGCTGCCGACGCCGATCAACGCAGCTGCGTCCGGCGGCTCCCGGCGTGGCTCGAACAAAGGCGGTGGCTCCGCAGGAGGGTCCGCGGGCGGGGGTGGGCCGTTCGGTTCCGGCGGAGACGGCGGGTTCCGAGGGCGCAAGGTCACCACCTGCTCCTTCTGCTCCAAGACCTCCCGCGAGGTCGGGCCCATGGTCGAGGGACCCCACGACATCTACATCTGCTCCAACTGCACCGATCTTTGCCAGAACATCTTCCGGCAGGAGCGGCGGCGCGTCTCCAGCGCCCGGCCGCTCTTCTCGGAGATCCCGGCTCCGCGGCAGATCAAGGAATTTCTGGATCAGTATGTCATCGGCCAGGATCAGGCCAAGAAGTCCCTCTCGGTGGCGGTTCACAACCACTACAAGCGGCTGACGCAGATCGAGAACGAGGAGGCCCCGGTCGAGCTCGACAAGTCCAACGTCCTGCTGATCGGACCGACCGGGACAGGCAAGACGCTGCTGGCAAAGACGCTGGCCCGGGTGCTCAACGTTCCCTTTGCGATCGGGGACGCCACGACCCTCACCGAAGCCGGGTACGTCGGGGAGGACGTTGAGAACCTGCTGTTGAAGCTTCTCCAGGCTGCGGACTATGACCGCGAGGCCGCGCAGCGCGGAATCATTTACATCGACGAGATCGACAAGATAGGCAAGACCTCATACAACGTCTCGATCACGCGGGACGTCTCCGGCGAAGGCGTTCAGCAATCGCTTCTCAAGATGCTGGAGGGCACCCTTGCCAACGTTCCGCCCCAGGGTGGTCGCAAGCATCCAGAGCAGCAATACATTCAGATGGACACCACCCATATCCTGTTCATCTGCGGGGGCACCTTCGTCGGTATCACCGACATCATTCGCAAGCGGATCGGTCGGCGACGGATCGGCTTTAGCGCCGAGATTCCCGACGGGGAGAACAAGCAGCGACAGGACGGCGAGATCCTGTCCCAGATCACTCCTGAGGATATATTGGAGTTTGGCCTGATTCCAGAGCTCGTGGGTCGGCTGCCGATCATCAGCCCGCTGCTGCCGCTTGATCGCGAGGCCCTGGTGCAGATTCTGACCGAGCCGAAGAACGCGGTGATCAAGCAGTACCAGCACCTCTTCAGCCTCGAGGGGGCCAAGCTTCATTTCACCGACGATGCGCTGGCGCTGCTGGCGGACCGGGCCATGCTCCGCGACACCGGGGCCAGAGCCCTGCGGGCGGTGATCGATGAGTACATGCTCGAGAGCATGTACCAGCTCCCCGACGTGCAGTCCTCCGGTGTCACCTACATCGTCGATGCCCAGGCGCTCGAGAACAACCTCTCCCTGGACGACCTGCCCCAACGAAAGGCCAAGGAGTCGGCATAGAAGAAGCGAAGATGCGAAGAAGCGACGGGGCGGGCGGCGCGCCGTGTCAGCTTAATGACCGCGCGCGCGACATCAGCGGGCGAGGGGTTCAGGGTTCAGGAATGGGGACTCGCCGCCTTCCCGAGCCCCAATCCCAATGGTGGCGCCTGCCGTTGGTCTTTGGCCGACAGCTGAAAGTTGACTGCTGACCCCCTATACTCCCGCCCATGCCCCGCGTCTGCCATTTCACCGGCGCCCGCACCAGGCGAGGCAACAGGGTCCGTCACCGCGGTCGCCCCAAGTATCTCGGTGGGATAGGCACCAAGATCACGTCTATCACACGCCGGACGATCAAGCCGAATCTCCAGAAGATCACCGCCCTTGTCGAAGGCCGCCCGATGCGGGTCAAGGCCTCGGCGCGGGCGATCCGGCAGGGGCTGGTCGTAAAGCCGCTCAAGCGCAAATACGCCTACGCGCGCGTGCTCGAACGGGAGGCAGGATCGGCGGGCCCTGCGGCGGGCGATGGACAGGAGCGCCCTGAAGGACAGGCTCTCCAAGGGTGAGGGTGGCCGGGGACGCGGGCCAAGCCCGCTCGCTTCAGACACCGAATCGTCCTGGGCAACTGCCGGACTTCTGGTTGTCCTCGCTACGACGTTCATGAATAATCACCGGTCAGGGGTTCAAAATCCGGCGATTTATTTGACCCTCGTCGGTTTCGGCGTACCGTTTCGCATTAGATCCGATCGCACGTTGCATCCAGGGGAAAGATTTTCGGTTGGGACCACGCACGTCGGGGTCCCGTGACCCGGAAATACCCAAGAACCGAAAGCCGTGCGACCCGATCCCAGCCCTGCCGACCGGCAAGCAATGAGCAGGTGTGCGCCGTTGTGCCCTGACTCGCGGCTGTCGCGAGGCGGAGAAGTCTGTGCCGGCGATCGCGTCGGACGAATCGCGTCGGTTTGCAGGGTGCGGTGGTGCCGGAGTTCGCAGAGCACCGCTGGGCGTCGGTTCCTGGAACAGGGGATGCATGGGTCGTGTCGGGATCGGTCGGGAACGCTGACATTGAAGTCGTCCGCCAGAGCATCGATCTGGTCGCCTTGGTTGCCGAGCAGGTTCAGCTGAGCCCCAAAGGTCGCGAGCATGTCGGCCTCTGTCCCTTTCACGACGACCACACACCGTCGTTCGCCGTTGTGACCCACAAGGGAAACGCGTTTTACAAGTGTCACGCCTGCGGCGCCGCCGGTGACGTGTTCAGGTTCGTCATGGACTTTCACGGGATGACTTTCCCCGACGCTCTGCGGCATCTGGCTGATCGGGCGGGCGTGACGCTGTCGCCGCGCCGCCCGAAGGTGGGAACCGATCGTGACCTCGACGTCGTTGAGATCAGGCGGGCGAATGCCGTCGCTGGCTCCTTCTTTCGGCAGACGCTCAAGCATTCCGCAGACGGTGCGGCGGCGCGGGCGATGATTCGAGACCGCCGGATCAGCGATCAGATGGTCGAAGCATGGGCGTTGGGAGCCGCGCCGGCGGGCTGGGACAACCTGCTCAAGTTCGCCCAGAGCAAGGGGCTCTCGACCCGGGCGCTTGTCGCGGCAGGCCTCGTGAAGCCGCGTGCAGAGGGAGAGGGACATTACGACACGTTTCGCAATCGGTTGATCTTTCCGATTTCCGATGACCTGGGCCGCCCCATTGCTTTTGGCGGTCGGCGGCTCGAGCCCCAAAGCCAGCCCACGACCCACCAAGAGCCCAAATACCTCAATAGCTCCGACAGCATCATCTTTCGCAAAGGGCGGACGCTCTACGGGCTGCATCTGGCCAGGCGAGCGATCATCGACGCCAACCAGGTGATCGTGACCGAGGGTTACACCGACGCCGTGGCCTGTCACCAGGCAGGGTTGCGGCATGTCGTCGCGACACTCGGCACCGCGCTGACACGGGATCACGTTCGGATCCTCAAGCGGCTCTGCGAAGTGGTTGTGCTCGTCTTCGACGGCGACGAAGCGGGCCTGCGGGCGGCGGATCGGGCCGTCGCGATCTTTTTCGCCGAGCCGGTTGACGTCAAAATCTGCGTGCTGGGCGGGTCGCTTGATCCGGCGGCCGTGCTGGCCGAAGCAGGGGGGCGGGAGCGGATGGACGCTGCCCTGGCTGACGCCCAGGAAGCCCTGGCGTACAAGGTGAGTCGTTTTCGCGATCGGCTGGCGACCGCCTCGGGCCTCTCCGGGCGGCAGCGGTCTCTGGAGGACCTGCTGGCCGATCTGGCCGCGCTGGGCTTTGACGCCATGCCCGGGGTTCGAAAGCGACCCGTCATGACGCAGTTGGCCGACCTGCTGGGGCTGCGGATTGAAGATATAGACCAAGCGATGAGGCGGCTGAGGCGACCCGCGGCGGGCCCCGCCGGTGAGCGGTTCGCGGCTGCGGGTCAGCCGATTTCCCAGGTTCCGCCGGAAACGGAGCCGGCCGATGAACGCCAAGAGGCGGCGTGCACGCCCGCCCGGCGCCGCGCTGAGCAGGAGCTTCTGGGGGTGCTGATCTACCAGCCTTCGCTTCGGACGCAGCCGGTCGCGGGTCCGGACGGGCGCGCCCTTCCCGTCACCCGGCTCATTCGCCCCGAAGAGTTCCGCGACCCCGCCGCCGGCGCGATCGCCGAGATCGTGTTTGGGTGGCTGGACGACGAGGTGGACTTCTCCATGGGGCAGCTGATGGGACGGCTTGAGAGTCCGGGGCTTCGGAGCCTTGCCGCCGAGCTTTACGACGAGGCCCGGCGCCGCTGCGGCGGCGAACGCCCAGCCGCGGATGTCCTCTGCGACGCGGGCTCGGCTTTGGCGAAACTTTTGGGCCGCGAGCAATTCAAGCAGGACCTTGACGCCTATCGTGAGAGCACGCCCCAGCGAGGTCGCCGCGCAAGCGCCCTCCACGACATACTCGAGAAACGGCGAAAGCAGGGGTACATCCCCGAGGCGATGCCCTCGCGGTTGCGAACCTAGATGTGTACTCGAACCGGGATCATTGCGGTACTGAAGATGATGGAGCAGAAACAGTGAGCGCAATCCTTTCCGACGTGCATCCGACACTCCGGGAGCTGATCGAGCTCAGCAAGAAGCGCAAGTGGATAAGCTACGACGAGCTCAACACCGCGCTGCCGGACGAGATGGTCGATCCCGAGAAGCTCGATGAGTTGCTCAGCTCGATCGAGGATCTCGGTGTTGAGTTCATCAACGAGGAGATCGTCCGCCGGCACGACTATCAGACGTTTCAGGCGCCGCTCCAGACCAACCTCAAGTTCAAGCGGGATGATCCGAGCAAGGGGGTGTCGATCCCCAAGGTCCGGATTGAGCAGGAGGAAGCCGCCGGCGAATATCCCATCGCGAGCGAGATGGCCCACCCCCAGCGGCGGCGCGACTCGGAAAGCCTCGGCGAGGCGGAGGCCCGCGGTGTCATCGAGGACGCGGTCGACGAGAATGAATCCAAGAGGATTGATGATCCGATTCGAATGTACCTCACGCAGATGGGGACGATTCCTCTGCTGACCCGGGAGCAGGAGATCCGGCTGGCGAAAAAGATCGAGAGCACGCGGATGATCTTCCGGCGCCGCGTGCTTGAGTCGAACTACGCCTCGGCACAGGCCGTGGCCACGCTGCAGCAGGTTCACAAGGGGAGCCTGCCTTTTGACAGAACCATGCGTATCTCCACGGCGGAGGAGAACGCCAAGGCCAAGATCGCGGCACGTATCCCGGTGAATCTCGCGACGGTCCGCCGCCTGCTGGAGCTGAACAACCGCGCGTGGCAGGAGCTCCAGGAGGGTCGTACGTCGCCCGCTCAGCGGGAAGCGACCAAACGCGAGATGGCCTCCCGCCGCCGCAAGGGTGCGACGCTGCTGGAAGAGTGCTGTCTTCGGACTGCCAAGATTCAGCCGCTGTTCCGCAAGCTGCAGGCGATCAACAAGAAGCTCAAGGAGCTTCAGCGCGAGCTCGAGCGGGCCCGAAAGTCGCCGGAGAAGTATGACCCGGAGGACCTCTGTGTGGTGAAGGAGGAGTTGGACGGCCTGCGCGGCCTGGTTCTCGACGAGCCTGATGAGATTGATCGGCGGGTCGGCCAGATCAAACGGGTCTTCGATGAGTATGAGCAGGCCAAGCGCGATCTTTCCGCCGGCAACCTCCGTCTGGTCGTTTCCATCGCCAAGAAGTATCGCAACCGCGGCCTGCCGTTCCTGGACATCATTCAGGAGGGCAACACCGGGCTGATGCGGGCCGTGGACAAGTACGAGTACAAGCGCGGGTACAAGTTCTCCACCTACGCCACCTGGTGGATCCGCCAGGCCATCACCAGGGCCATCGCCGATCATGCCCGGACCATCCGCGTTCCGGTGCACATGATTGAGACGATGTCCAAGCTTCGCACCATTCAGAAACAGCTCGTGCAGGAGATCGGTCGCGAGCCGACCATGATCGAGATCGCCGAACGCGCCCAGATGTCGGTTGACGAGACCCGGCGGGTCATGAAGATTTCCCGCCATCCCGTCAGTCTGGACCGGCCGGTCGGTGAGTCGGAGGATTCCCATTTCGGTGACTTCATCGAGGACGAGCGTCAAGAGGCGCCCTCGGAGTCCGCAACAAGCGACATGCTTCGGGCACGGATCAACGACATCCTCAAGACGCTGACCTACCGCGAGCGCGAGATCCTCAAGCTTCGCTACGGCATCGGTGACGGCTACACCTACACGCTGGAAGAGGTGGGCCGGATCTTCAAGGTCACGCGGGAACGGGTGAGGCAGGTGGAGTCCAAGGCCATCCGCAAGCTCCAGCACCCCGTCCGCAAGACCCGCTTGGAGAGCTTTCTCGCCGGGTATTCCGACGAGCATGCGGGCAGGGCAGCGCCGGAGACCCTCCGCGGCCCCCCGCGGTGAATCGTTGAAGACGCTTTTTTCTTGCGGGAGACAAGCCATGGCCCAAGAGCGCTCCACGGCGACCGCCAAGGCGCTGGGCGATGTCGAAGGACACGACGGCATCTCCGTCATTCCAAAGCACGGCAACTGCCGGGATTGGAACGGCATCCAGTACCGCGCTGGTCTCGGGGCACGAAACGTCGGCTCCAAACACCTGTCCATGAACGTCGCGACGATTCCGCCGGGAGGAGTCGCCTACGCCCACATCCATGTCGGCTTCGAGGTGATGCTCTACATCATGGCGGGCCGTGTCCGGCACGCCTATGGCCCCGGGCTCGCGCACTCGGTTGAGAACGCCGCCGGCGACTTCATCTTCATCGAGCCCGGCGTGCCGCATGAGGTTTACAACCTCTCCCAGACTGAGCCGGTCGTTGCGGTCGTGGCACGATCCGCCGCCGATGAGTGGGAGCGGATCGCCCCGTACAAGAAATAGCGGTCTGCGGCCGCACACTCGCTCGGTGAGACGCTCGGCTGTACCAGCGCCAATTGCAAAGGAATGTTTGACATTGCCGGCGGGATGTGGGACTGTCTGGGTTGGCGCCGCATCCGTCGTTGGTGCCTCTTGGGGTAGGTGACGGGAGGCCTGTTCGGCGGCACCAAGGAGGTGGCGATGGGAATGCGTAGACGGCGTAGGTGCGCCCGGTTGCGGCGGCTTTCCAGACGCGAGCTTGTCAAGATGGGGCTGCTGGCGAGCGGGGCGGCGATGTGGCCGCTTCGAGGGCTGCAGGCGGCGGTGGGAGATGACGACGACAGCGACGACGATAGTGTCGACGACGATGACTTCGGTGGCGGCCCCGACGTCATTCCGTTTGAGCGGGATCTGCCGCTGCCGGAAGTCCTGGAGCCGGTGACGGAGTTCTCCGATCAGAACTTCCCCGATCCGACCTGTCCCCTTGATGTGCCGGGCTTTGGCGGCCTTCCGTCCCCGGTCCTCTACGAGGTCAGGATGCAGGCGGGGGAACAGGAGATTATCCCCGGCTTCATGACCGAGTTCTGGGGCTACACCGGCAACTCGGGTTTCCCCCTCTATCCAGGCCCCACCATCAAGGTCGAGCGAAACAAGCCGATCGTGGTCCGGTTCATAAACGAGCTGCCGGTGGAGACCTCAATCCACAATCACGGTGGGCACACCGGGGCTCACTCAGACGGGTTCCCCAACGACTTCATCTTTCCCGGCCAGTTCAAGGACTACTGCTATCCCAACATCGCCCCCGACGACGACGACTCGGAGTTCGCCACGTTCCAGTGGTACCACGACCACGCAATGGACATCACAGGGGAAAACGTCTACATGGGGCTGGCCGCCTTTTGCCTGCTTACCGACCACGTCGAGCAGAACCTGATCGACATGGGAAAGCTCCCGGGGCTGGACTTCGACATCCCGATGGTCTTTCAGGACCGGCTCTTCGACAGCCAGGCGCAGCTCATCTACGACCCGATGGATCACGACGGAGTGATCGGCAACCGGTTCCTGGCCAACGGGGCCGTCCAGCCCCGATTCCACGTCAAGAGATGCAAGTATCGCTTCCGCATCCTCAACGGCTCAAACGCCCGAATCTACGCCCTGAAGCTTTCCACGGGCCAGAAGTTCCTCCAGATCGGTAACGACAGCTGGATGCTGCCACAGGCGGTCGAGCGCGCCCACCTTCTGCTCGGTGCTGCGGAGCGGGCGGATGTCATCATCGACTTCACCGACGCTCCCGACGAGGTCTTTCTCACCAACCACCTGACACACGACCTCGACGACGGTCGGGGACCCCAAGAGGACATCGACCGGCCAAGGAAATGGCAAAGGAATGGTACGCCGCTCGTCAAGTTCATCGTCGAGGGGACGCCTGAGAACAACGCCACGATCGGGACCGGCGATCTTTTGCGCGTCCACACGCCGATCGACCCGGGCGAGATCGTCCGGACCAGGCGGTTTGAGTTCGATCGGAGCCACGGTGCCTGGGTCATCAACGACCGGTTCTTTGATCCCGATCGCGATGACGCCACTCCAAAGATCGGCACGGCGGAACGGTGGATTCTCGAGAACGACTCCGGCGTCTGGGTGCACCCGATTCATCTTCACCTGGAGGCCCACCAGATCCAGCGGATCAATGGCAAGGCCCCGCCGCCGCACATGGCGGCAAAGAAGGACACAGTGCTGCTGGGTGACTTTAGCGCAGAGATGTTCATGAAGTTCAGGACATTCCCGGGCCGTTTCGCCTTTCACTGCCACAACCTCGAGCACGAGGACATGTGCATGATGGGGGTGTTCAATGTGCAGTAGCGGGGCGACCGCGTAAGGCGTTCCGTGTGCGCTTGTGTGGCGGCCGCGGTGGGAACGGCGTTTTGCGGGTGCGCGGGACCGACGGAGTCGGGCGGGCTCCGCACGGACGACCTGCCAGGGCATCTGCCCCGCCACGACCGCCAACGTCGTCAGGATGCAAGATCTCCTCGGTGATCGTTTCGGCCGGGACATCTTCTTTATCGCCGTCACCCTCACCCCCGACATTGACACACCCGATGTGCTCAAGGAGTACGCCGAGCAGTATGGAGCGAAGCCGGGATGGAGCTTCGTGACCGGCGACAAGGACGAGATCGAGATGCTGCGGAGGAAGCTGGGTGTTTACGACCCCGACCCGGTGATCGACGCCGACCTGTATTCTCATGCCGGTCTGCTGACGTTCGGTAACGAGCGGATGGGTCGGTGGGCGGCGTTGCCGAGTCTCATGCCGCCAAAGCAGATCGTCGATACCATGCTTCGGATCACGCGAGAATGGCCCGAGCGCGGGCGGGGCGTTCAGACGCGGTAGCGCCATCGCTGATCACTTCCCCCACCCCACCGCAACCCCCACGCTCGCCGCCACCCCCCCACTCACTGCGGTCCGATGATCGTGCTCTTGCCGCGCTCGCCCTTTTTCCGGTAGTGCTTGAAGGCGGTCTCGTCGTCGGCGAAGTCCAGCTCCGAAAACATGAGCTCGGTGCGGCCGATCGCGAGGATGTCGCCGTCGGCCAGACGGGTGTCTGCGGTGATCCTCCGGTCGTTGTGCAGCGTTCCGTTTGCGCTTTTTTCGTCGACGGCGTGATAGCTCCGGTCGCGATCGTCAAACCGGATCCGCAGGTGACGGCGCGAGACGCGGTCGTCGGCGATCTGGATGGTACAGCCCTCGTCGCGACCCACCTCGATTGTGGACCCGCGCAGTGGGTGGTACTCGCCCTCGTTGGGACCCGACACGATCAGGATCGATGCCACTGGCGGCCTCCTTATCAGCATTCAGGCAGAGGGCCTTCAATTGTTGGCTGCTCGACTCAATCCCGCCACCCCAAAGAGAGCCCCGAGGCGTCACCGGCAAGCCGGGCAGCAACTCCTACCCGAGGGCAGGGTGTTGGTGGATCCCGCACGCCCTCGGGTCGCGCGCCCCCGGCCAACTCTCAGCGGCACCCGTCGGGCCCCGATCGCCTCCGGCCGCCGACCTCGTTGGTGAACTGGGCCGGCTCCACCCTTTTTTCGCAGGTTGGATGAAGCCCGTCTGACTTTCGCCGGTAATTTGGTATGCTGCCCCGCCGCCCGGGGGCACACTCGCCACAACGTTTTGAGCGAATCGCGTCATGAGCAAGGGGTCGACTCCTAAGCAGACCCAGGACGCCACGGTCCCGATGATCGAGGCAGTGGGCCTGACCAAGTACTACGGTCGCTTTGCTGCGCTGCGGGACGTCTCGTTCTCCATCCCCCGGGGCCAGGTGGCGGCCTTCCTGGGACCCAACGGAGCCGGCAAGAGCACGACCATGAAGCTTCTGACGGGGTATCTGGCCCCGTCAACAGGCAGTGCACGGATCGCCGGACATAACATGGCCACCCACCGGCAGGAAGGGGCCGCCCGGCTCGGCTATCTGCCCGAAGACGGTCCGCTCTATCACGACATGACGCCGAAGGGGCTCCTGGGTTTTTTCGCGGCAGCCCGGGGCCTGCGCGGCGGTGACGCCACCAGCCGCATCGAGGCCGTCATCCAGCAATGCGCCCTGGGGAGCGTTGCCGGCAAGGCGATCGGCAAGCTCTCACGGGGCTACCGGCAGCGGGTGGGGATGGCTCAGGCGCTGCTCCACGAACCGGACGTCCTGATCCTGGACGAGCCGACCGCCGGGCTGGATCCCAACCAGATCAGGGAGGTCCGCAACACCATCCGCCGCCTGGGCCGTCACAAGACGGTCCTGCTGTCGACCCATATCCTGCCGGAGGTTCAAGCCATGGCGGACCGCATCCTGCTGATCAGCGAAGGACGCCTGGTATTCGACGGGAAGACGGCCGAGCTGACAGCCCAGGGCCGCTCGCTGGACGATTGCTTCAGGGAATTCACCACAGCCGCTGCCTGAGAGTGTCCCAACGCGGTCATCGAGAAACTCTGCAACTCGGCGTGGATCCATGAACGTCAACATCGTCGGTGCCATTCTCAAGCGGAACTTCGTGAGCTATTTCAGCAGCCCGATTGGCTACGTCTTCATCTGCGTGCTTGTGCTGCTCAGTGCGTTCGCAGCCTTCTGGCCCAACGAGTTCTTCAACTCAAACCTCGCAAACCTCGATCAACTCAACAGATACCTGCCGTGGATCATGCTGGTGTTTATCCCCGCCGTCACCATGAGCACATGGGCCCAGGAGCGGCAACAGGGCACGGACGAGCTCCTGCTGACGCTGCCCACCCACGATCTGGATATCGTGATCGGCAAGTACCTGGCGGCACTGGCGATCTTCAGCCTCGCCCTGGTCTTTTCGCTCTCGAACATTGTCGTCCTCGTTGGTCTTGGCGAGCCCGATCTCGGGCTGCTGGCGGCGAATTATGTCGGCTACTGGTTCGTTGGCGCCGGAATGCTGTCGATCGGCATGGTGGCATCGTTTCTCACCGACAATCTGACGATCGGGTTCATCCTCGGGGCCGCCTTCAACGCCCCGCTGGCGTTTGCGGCCTCGGCCGACGCGATCATCCCGCAGGAGGCCGCCGCCCGATTCATCAGGAGCCTCTCGATTGCCGATCAGTTCCACGACTTCGGCCGGGGGCTGGTCAGCCTCTCGAGCGTTGCCTTCTTCTCTTCGATCGCGGTGGTGATGCTGTATCTGTCCATGGTCTTGATCGGCCGGCGTCACTGGGCCGGTCGTCGGGCATTGATCCCGATGGCCGCCCATTACACCATCCGGGCGATGGCGCTTGCAGCCATCGCCGTCGGCGTCAACGTGGTGGCCAATCGCTACGATCTCCGCGCCGATCTCAGCAGCGCAAAGCTCAGCAGCCTCAGCCCGCAGACCCGTGAGCTCCTGCGGCTCGTTGATGCCGAGCGCCCGGTGTACATCGAGGCCTATGTCAGCCCCGAGGTGCCGCAGGAATATGTTCAGACGCGGCTGAACCTGCTGTCGATGCTTCGGGAGGCCGACTCGCTCGCCGGCGATCGCGTGATCGTGCGGGTCAACAAGACTGAACGCTACAGCAAGGAGGCAGCGGAGGCCGAGCAGCAATTCGGGATCACTGCCCGGCAGGTACCTGCGACGCGGGGCGGAAAGTTCACGGTGGACCACATCTTCCTCGGTGTCGCGGTCATCTGCGGCCTCGATACCGTGATCGTTCCCTTCTTTGACCGCGGCTTGCCCGTGGAGTACGAGATCGTCCGTTCGATTGCCACCGTCAGCCGGCAGCAACGAAAGAGAATAGGCGTGCTCACGACGGACGCCCGCCTCTACGGCGGCTTCGACATGCAGACGATGTCGACACGGCCCAACCAGCAGATCATCGAAGAACTGCTAAAGCAGTACGAGGTCAGCCAGGTCAACGCCAACGCCCCCATCACCGAGAAATACGATGTCCTTCTGGCCGTCCAGCCATCGTCACTTCCCCAGCCACAGCTGGACAATCTTCTCGCCGCCGTCCGGAGCGGCCAGCCGACGGCCATCTTCGAGGATCCGCTTCCCTATATAGACACCGGCGTGGCCGGCACCAGCGAGCCCCGGCGGCCGCCCGGCGGCAATAACCCCTTCATGCAGCAGCGGCAGTTTCCCGAGCCCAAGGGCGATATCGGTGCTCTGTGGTCGCTCTTGCAAGTGGATTTTCGCAATCGCGAGATCGTCTGGGACGCCTACAACCCCTATCCAAAGATCTCCCAGTTCCCGCCGGAATACATCTTTGTAGGAGGCGGCTCCGGGGGCGAGGGGACCATCAACGCCGCCAGCTCCATCACCAACGGGTTGCAGCAGGTGATGTTTCTTTTCGCCGGGTCGATTCGAAGTCGCCTCGGCTCGACGTTGACCTTCTCTCCCCTTCTCCGGGCGGGGTCTGTCACGGGCCGGGTAGCGTTCAACGAGATCTTTCAGCGAAGCTTCCTCGGGATCACGGGGCTGAATCCCAGCAGGCGGCATGAGCCCACTGGCGAGTCCTATGTTCTGGCAGCGCACATTCGCGGCCGGCTCTCCGCCGAGGAGGTAGCGGCGAGCACGCAGCCCGCGACCGGGTCGAAGGAGCCGGGCGAGATCAATGTCGTCCTGGTCTCCGATATCGATCTGCTGTACTCCGTCTTCTTCAGCCTCCGTGCACGGGGCACACAGCCCGATGGTCCCCAGATCATCCTCGATAACGTGCCCTTCGTGCTCAACATCCTTGACGAGCTGGCGGGAGACGACCGTTTCATGGCGATCCGCAAGCGGCGGCCCGCCCACCGCACGCTTACGGCAGTCGAGAAGATGACCGAGCGCTACCGGCAGGCTGCCGACGATTCCCGCGAGCAGTTCAACAGGCAGTTCGAGGCCAGTCGTGCCCAGGTCGAGGCACAGCTCCAGGAGAGGATCGATGAGTTGCAGAAACGCCAGGGCGTCGATCCCCAGCAGATGGTGCTGGAGATCGCGACCGCCCAGCAGGTGGGTCAGAAGCGGCTCGACGCGGCGGTCCAGAAGCAACAGCAGGAGCGCGACAGAGAGCTCGCCAGGATCGAGACCAACCTGGGCCTGGACATTCGGAGAGTGGAGAACACCTACAAGATGATGGCGGTCGCCCTGCCACCGATCCCGCCGCTGCTGTTAGCGTTGGTGGTCACCCTGCGGCGGCGAAGTCTCGAGAAGATCGGCGTCTCCGCCGTCCGAGTGCGATAGGAGCGACCAAACCAATGTCGATGGCTAGCTTGGATTGCGTCAAAGCGTAGCCGCCAGAGCGAGGCAACGTCCGGTCAGCCGCCGCGAATGAATTCGCGGCGGCGTACGAAAGCGAGTGTCGGCCCGCAGGGCCGTACGGAGCGATCAAGAAAGTCACCGCGAGGCCGCTGCGGAGCGCTCGAAACAGTTCTAGAGCCAATAGCCAACAGCCGAGAACCAATGCCTGAAACGACCAAAACCGCTCTCTTTATCCTTCTTGCCCTCCTCTTCCTGTTCATTGCCTGGACGGCCCGCCCCGCCGCGCGGGCGATCGGGAAGATCGACGACTCCGGGCAACGGTTCTTTAAGGAGTTCGACCCACTGGAGGCGACGAGCCTCCAGATCATCGAGTTCGACGAGGACACGGGGACGCCCCTGGCATTCAAGGTGGCCCAGGTCAACGGTGTGTGGTCGATTCCATCGCACGAGAGCTACCCCGCCGATGCCCAGGACCAGCTTGCCAAGGCCGCCGCCGCCATCGTCGACCTGATCAAGGGACCCAACGTCAGCGACCAGCCCGCGAGTCACGAGCTGTTCGGTGTCATCGATCCCCTAGACGCCGCCGCCGGGGCAACGGGAGTTGGCACCCAGGTCACGTTCACCAACCAATCGGACACGGTGCTCGCTCAAATCATCATCGGCAACCCGGTCAAGGACAAGCCCGATCTCAGGTATGTCAGAGAGCCGGGGCGGACGCGGGTCTACACGACGCAGGTCCGCACCGACAATCTCTCGACCAGATTCGAGGACTGGATCGAGCGGGACCTGCTCAAACTCGACCCGTCGAAGATCGTCGAGGTGATCATCAACGATTATTCGATTGACGAAGTCCGACAACGTCTGATTCAGGGGCAGGTGCTCACGCTGAGCTACAATGGCACCGAAAACCTGTGGGGGCTCGATGGTCTCGGCGCCGACGAGGAGCTGGTGACGGAGAAGCTCGACGATTTGAAGCGGGCTGTCGATGACCTGAAGATCATTGACGTGCACCGCAAGCCTGCGGGTCTCAGCGCTGAGCTGCAGGCCCAAGACCAGCTGGTGCTCGACCAGGAGGCGATGGCCTCACTTCAGGGTCGTGGCTTTTACGTCCACAACGCACAGTTGATTTCCAACGAGGGAGAGACGCGAGTGGGCACCGAGGACGGTGTGCAGTACGTGCTGCGGTTCGGCGAGATCGCCCTCGGCCTGAGTCGCGTCGAAGATGAGACCGGGCAGGGCGCGGCATCCTCGGTGGGCGCCAACCGGTACCTTTTTATTACGGCCGAGCTCAATACCGACCTGATCCAGAAGCCCGAGCTTGCCCAACTCCCGGACATCCCGCTCGAGGAGTCCGACGACGGTGCCGACACCTCCGCCGACACCCAGCCCCAGACGCCGACCCTCGCCGATGCGATGGAAGATGCCCGTAAGAAGATCGAGGAGGACAACCAGCGCGCGCAGGAGGAATACGAGCGGAAGCTCGCCGGGGCGGGGGAGAAGGTCAAGCAGCTCAACAAGAGGTTTGCCGACTGGTACTACGTCATCTCCGACGACGTCTATCAGAAGATTCGTCTGCGCCGTGCGGTGGTCGTGAAGCAGAAAGAGCCGGAAGGCGAGTCGTCTACCGAGAGCGACGAGGGGTGATAAGAAGCTGTCGGCCGGAGCGGAGATGGGCCCGTTTTCTTGCCGACAGCCGATGGCCGACAGCCAGCCCAACGATCAAACGCGACGGGTATCACCGTTTAGAAGCGGTTTCACAACCTTCTCCTGGCATTGGCCGACGGTTCGGTTATGAATCCACTTCTAACCATTTCCCCCCCACGCACACATCGGTAATCGCCTCCCGACCGCTGCCGAAGATGAAGGCATCCAGAAGCGTCTGCTCGGTAGCGCCAGCGAGGCTCTCAGCCTCAATGTCGACCACCACCAGGTCCGCGACGTGGCCGGGTTGAATCGCCCCGGCCCTCAGCCCCAGCGCGCGGGCCCCGTTGATTGTCGCCATTTCCCAAAGCTTGCCGGCGCAGCTGCCTCGGGTGTCCACGCACACGCCGCGACGCTGCCGCATCAGTCGCTGCGTGTACTCCAGCCATCGCATCTCCTCCGTGAAGCTGATGCGAGCGTTGGAGTCGGTGCCGAGACAGATTGTGCCGCCATTTTCGAGGATACCGCCGATGTCGGGGATTCCGTCACCGAGGTTTGCCTCGGTCAGCGGGCAGATACAGACGTTGGCGCCGGCGGCCAGGAAGGTCTCCATTTCCTCCTTCGCGGTGTGCGTGCAGTGAACGGCGGTGAAGCCGGCATCGAGACTCAGTTCCCCGCAAATGAGCGCCATGGGACGCTTGCCGTGTCGTGAGAGGCAGGCCTCGATCTCCCCGGGCTGCTCCTCCAGATGCATGTGAAAAATGAGGCCGCGACGGGTCGCCTCTTCGTGGAGGGCTTGAAGCTCCTTGATCGCGACGGCCCTGATTGAGTGAGCGGCAACTCCCAGGGACTGGATCGTGGGGTCGACGATCGATTTCAGATGCGCAAGCTGCTTCCAGTACTCATCAAGCGAGTCGCTGCCGAACTGCTTCTGGGGGCCTGACAGCGGCTGCCCCAGGCCGCCGGCTCGATACAGGACGCTCAGCAGCACGATCCGGATGCCGCTGTCGGCGGCAGCGCGGAGGACGACCTCGTCGAGCGCGAAGCTCCGGCCTGAGTGGTCGTGGTGCAGGTAGTGAAATTCCCCCACCGTTGTGATGCCGGCTGAGAGCATCTCCCGGTACGCTCTCGCGGAGACGTCGTAGAGCGTCTGCTCGTCCATCCGTTCGACGAGGTCGTACATCTGCTCCCGCCATGTCCAGAACGAGCCTCCCCCCGCCCCGAACACCTCGCCGTGGCCCCGAAGAGCCCGCTGAAAGGCGTGGGAGTGGGCGTTGATCATCCCAGGCAGCAACGCCCGGCCGGGCAGTTTGCGGGCCGCCGCATCCAGGTTGCCGCCGACGGCGACGATCCTCCCCTGCGGCTCGATGGCGATCTGCACGCCGCGCCGGAAGCCCTCCTCAGTCAGGGTCAGGTCGGGCTGGATGACTTGCGTGTTGTTCACCGCTCCTTCAGTAACAGAACTGCTCCACCATATGCTCGAGGACGGCGCGGGCGCGATTGAACTCGTCGATCGGCACGAACTCGTTGGGCTGGTGAGCGACCTGGATAGAGCCGGGTCCAAAGAGGACGCACTCAAAACCTAGGTTCTGCAGAACCCCCGCGTCGGAGGCAAACGAGACGCCGTAGCTTTGGGTCTGGTTGAGCCGTCGGCAGAGGGTGGTGTGGATCGGCGCTCGTTCATACAGGAGCAGCGGAGGGCTGTCGTTGATCACCTCGACCGTGATGTTGACGTGTGGATCGCTCTTGAACACGACGTCCTTGATCCACTCGATCATGGCTTGGGAGTTCATGTCGGGAAGCAGCCGAAGGCCCAAATCGAACTCACACCGGTCGGGAATGACGTTGATCGCGGTGCCGCCGGTGATCCGCGCCACGTTGATCACGGGGTAGGGAACCGTGGGAAAGAAGCGGCCGCTCTCGCACCGCTGTCGTTTCAGCGCGTCGGCAAGCCTCGAGACCGCCTGGATCACCCGCGCGGCCGTCTCGACGGCGTTGGAGCCCAGGTGCGGTGATCCGCTGTGTGCCGATTTCCCATGAACGGTCACCCGCATCGTGAGGTGACCTTTGTGCATCCTGACTGCTTGAAGCGATGTGGGCTCCCCAACAACGACGTTCGACGGCAGTGCTTGATCATCGGGCCAGGTCTCGGCAAATCGCTGAGCGCCCAGCGTCCCCAGTTCTTCGTCATAGGTAAACAGCAACACGAGTGGTCTCGCCAGACGATCGAGTTCTGCCGAGGCGAAGACGTTCATGGCAAGGGCCACCGACCCCTTCATGTCGCAAGCACCGCGTGCAACATAGGTTCCGTTTGTCTCGGTGAGGCAAAAGGCATCGCTGTTCCATCCCTGCTCACCGGCTGGCACGACATCGAGGTGGCCGCACAGCACGAGGCCGCCGCGCTGAGATCGCTCGGCGTCCGTGGAATCGCCATGCCGCTGCCCCGCCGACACGATCACGTTCGCCTTGGTGCCGTCTGCGCTGGGGTTGCGGGCAATGGTGACCCCGGGACGCTCGAGATACTCGCAGATAAAGTCTGCGATCGGCAGATTGCTGTTGGTGCTGGTGGTGTCGAAGGCGACCAGCCGGCCGAGCAGTTGGCTGTCGGTCATATTCAAGACGGCCAATCGTAACCGCAGCGATCTGAATGTGCGACACCGCCTCCAGTAGTGGCCGGGCACTTGAACTGCCGGTGTAAGCGGGTAGCATCCACGCCCATGTATAGTGGCCTTCTGCCTGTAGTTGCCGGCGTTCTTTTTCTCTGCTCGGCTGGGCCGGGGGTTGGCCGACCCCGCCCGATCGATGTCTTGGCCGATCTGGACGGCAGGTGGGTCGGCACGTTTGTGGGCTGCGATGGGCGGTCCCGCAAGCTGGGTGCGGACGACACCGGGCAAGCGAAGGGAAACGGATGATGACCGCGGTGACAGCGTCCCGCAAGAGTGTTCGCAAATCGTCCGGCAGGCGGCGGATCACGCCCGAGGACCTGTTGCGGTTGCACTTCGTCTGTGACCCGCAAATTTCGCCCGATGGCGGCACGATTGTGTTTGTCAAGAAACACGTGGGAGACAAGAACGAGTATGTGTCGAATCTGTGGCTGGTCGCCGCCTCAGGCGGCGAGCCGCGACAGTTCACAAGCAGCGGCAAGGACAGTGTCCCGCGCTGGTCGCCGGCGGGCGATCGGATCGCCTTCGTCAGCGGGCGCCACAAGCCGAAGCCGCAGGTGTATACGATCAGCGCCGGTGGCGGTGAGGCCGTGGCCCTGACCGCGTTCCCGGAGGGGTGGATCGGATCGTTCAAGTGGTCGCCGGACGGCAAGCTCATTGCCGTCAGCTTCCGCGAGCAAGATCCCGAGTGGACCGATGAGGCGAAGAAGAAGAGGAAGGACGACGGCAGCAGTGACCCACCGCGCGTGCTCGATGACATCTGGTATCGCCTGGACGGCGACGGCTACTTCAATGCGCAGCGGTACCACCTATACCTTGTCGATGTCGCTTCCGGCAATCATCGCAAGGTCTACACCAGGGACGCTCTGGGATTCTTCAGCTTCGATTTCTCGCCGGATTCAAAGCGGCTCGTGATCGGCACGAACCGAGATCGCCGCGCCTTGATGAAGGACTGGAACGACGATCTATTGCTCTTGGAGGTTGGCACCGGCAAGCTCAAGGCGATCCCCAACCTGCCCCGGGGGCCGAAGGATTCCGTGTGCTTTTCCCCACGCGGCGATCTGGTCGCCTACGCCGGACGGGAGGGCGGCGACGACGTCTATGGCACTGAGAACCTGGAACTGTGGGTGTGCGATCCGGTCAAGGGCAGGGCCCGGAGCCTGACCGGCGGTGGGGACTACTGCCTCCTGGCCATCGCCCTGAGCGATGTTGCCGACGTCGTTTTTGGCCCCACCTTTCGGTGGAGTCCCGATGGGGGACGACTCTACGTTCAGCTTGGCTGGCACGGCGAATCGCACATCGCCTCGATTGGTACCGGAGGCGACAGGGTCACTTTTCTCACAAGCGGCCCGATCATGCTCCAGATGGGCAACCTTTCCACCGACGGCAAGCGGATGGCGCTTTTGACCTCCCACACCGCGGCGCCGGACGAGGTCGCGGTCGGCGAGGTCGCGCCGAGGTCGATCGAGGTCCGCGTTCTTACGAGTTTCAACAAGCCGCTTCTGGGCGAGCGCGACGTGGCCAAAATCCAGTCGCACTGGGTGAAGGTCGCCGATGGCACCAGGGTCCAACTCTGGGTCATGAGGCCGCCGGCT
>JADFKZ010000106.1 GCA_022564665.1 Planctomycetota bacterium
CCACCCCCACGCCCGCCACCCCCTCAACCGCACCCGACACGACCACCAGGCCCGATGACCCGCTCGGCGCGTTTGGTCATTTCTTCAGCCCACCACGCGGCGTTCCGAGGAACCGACGCTCGGGAAGCGGGTTCGTCATCGACGGTAACGGAGCAATCGTCACCAGCGCCCACGTCGTGAGCGGCGCGGATTCGGTCTACGTCCGCCTCAACAACGGCACCATCCTCGAGGCGAAGGTCGTCGGCAGTGACGAAGAGATCGACCTGGCCGTCCTCCGCATCCCGCGGGGAAAGGCGCCGCCCGTGACATGGGGCGACTCGAGCCGCCTTCGGCCTGGATCGATCGTCCTGGCAATGGGGACCCCCTTGGGACTGCACAACTCCATGAGCCAGGGGATCGTCAGCGGCCTGGAACGACGGGGGCCGAGGACCAACCGCTCGCGGATCTTCATCCAGACCGACGCCGCGATCAACCTGGGCAACTCAGGCGGCCCACTGGTTAACCTCGACGGCGAGGTCGTGGGCATCAACACCTGGATAATCGCACCACCGAGAGGGGGCGGGGGATTGGGATTCGCCATCCCCAGCAACCTCGCCCGCGAACTGGTCACCCGGATTCTCAGCGAGGGGCCCGATGAGAAGGCGGCAAAGATTCCGGAGCGCGCGTGGGCCGGGGTGATTCCCGGCCGCGACACCGGTCGCGGACCGGGCGTCGTCCTCTACCACGTCCTGCCGGGCTCTCCGGCGGCGGACGCGGGCCTGCGCCCAGGTGACCGCATCCTGGCGGTCAATGAGAGACCTGTCGAGACGACCGAGGTGCTGGAGGCCGTTCTCAAGAACCTGCGTCCGGGCGGGCGGGTCAAGGTGGTAGTCGATGGCCGAAACGAGCCCGTGGCCCTGAAACTCGGTGGCCGGCCGTCTGAGTTCGAGGCCGCCTGGCGCACCGATGAGAAGCCGGCGCCGGTCCAGGAGACGCTCCTTGGCGCGATCCAGCGTCGCCAGCTCCGCGAGGCGCTCATCGACCGGGACTGCCCCTGCCCCTGCGGCCGCGCCCTCTACGACTGCTTTGGCTGCAGCGCCGCAAAGAGCGACTTCAGCGAGGGGGAATACCTCATACGCCTGGGTCTTTCCGCCCAAGAGATCAGCCGACGGCTCGACCCGCCGGTCCTTGTGCTCGTCTGGGCAGACTACACCGACCGCGCCGGCCGCGAACTCCTGCAGACACTCGATCAGCTCAAGCGACGCTACGAGCCCCTCATCAGGGTCCGGCGGCGATACTTCCCCGCCGATCGCAAAAACCTCGACGGGTGGCGACAAACGATCAACGCGATCGAGATCGCACGCGCGGCGGGCCACTACGAGGCCGCCCACAGGCTCCTCGTCGAGACCAAGGGTGACCGGTGGCAGAAAGTGGTCTCACAGATGCCCGAGGTCCTCGGCCTCGACCGGGATGATTTCCGAAGAGGGATTGCCCAGAGCCGCTACGAGCAGCAGATCCGAAAGGACCTCACGGCCGGGCCGACCCAGTACGGGGTGACCCGCTCCCCGTCACTGCGGATCAACGCGGTCCTCATCGAGGAGGGGTTGAGCTTCGAGACGATCGCCCAGCAGATCGAGCGGGCGATCCTCGGGGCTGCGTTGTAGGGAGATCACGCGGGCCCGGTGAGCCGATAACCAACCGTGGCGTCGCCCGCCTGCGGCGGACTCCGCCACAGCCACCCGGAAGCAGGCTTACGGCTTTCGAAAAACTCTGGGGGGCTGGGGCTGAGTTCGGGTGGCTGGCGCTGAACGTAGCGAAGCCCCGGTCTTCTTGACGTCCCCGACCAACCGCGCCGTCGTCCCAATGCGATCGGGACTCCATCACAGCCACCCGGAAGCGGGCTATCGGCTTTCGGCAAACTCTGGGTGGCTGGGTCTGAGCGAAGCGAAGGCCCGGTCTTTTGTCGTCGGACCAACCGTGGCGTCGTCCCGATGCGATCGGGACTCCGTCACAGCCACGCAACAGAACGCATGCACGGCGGAAGAAGCCGGTATCAGAGTAAACTACAATCACCCCACAGTTTACTTGGCTCACGCTCAACCGGAGCAACTTCTATGTGTCCCAGAGTACTTGCGCTCGCCGTCTGCACGCTGTTGTTCATGGTCGGCTGTGACAAGAGCAGCGAGCCACAAATAACCCTCACGTTGCTTGAATCCGGGGCTGAGCCCAGAACGGTGCTGCGATACCAATTTCAGGCGAATCGAACCGAAAGAATGGTCATGGAAATGATCATGGCGGTGACCGTGGAAATCGGAGCCCTGAAACAGCCTGAAACACAACTACCAGGCACACGGATGACAATGACAATTGATACCAAAGAAGTATCGCCGGAAGGAGAGTTGCACTATGAATTCATACTGGAGCAAACCGAGGTTGTACCGAACCCCGACGACAATCCCGCGGCGATCAAAGCCATGCAGCGTCAGATGGACACGATGCTGGGCCTGAGCGGGTCGGCGATGGTTACATCGCAGGGATTCAGCACCGACGTCACAATCAACATCCCTCGCGGTGCGGGTCTGCAAGTCAGGCAGATGATCGACGACATGAAACAATCAATGACTCGGATGTTGGTCCCGCTTCCAGACGAACCAGTCGGAAGAGGCGCAGTTTGGCAGGTGACCACACCGATCGAAACGCCCGCAATGAAGTTCACGCAGGTTGCAACCTATACACTCTTGGAGATTCAGGGTGATACCGTGAAGCTCGACGTACAGATCACGCAGTCCGCACCCCCACAAGAGAGTCGCCCTATTGGTGGAGCACCCGACACCACAGTTATGCTGGAATCGTTCGATACTTCCGGCTCTGGGACTGTCGAACTACAGATGACAAATGTGGTTCCGACCTCCACACTGAACCTGACGACCACGAGTGTCTTTTCGTCTGACCAGCGAGTCACAACGACGATGCGGATCTGGGCAACGATTAAACCGTTGCCCTAGGAGCTGTTTCCAGAAGCACCCTAATCGACCACCCCGTCGGGTCGACAGCGGACGCGGTCCTACGAGAGCAGGTTGCGGCCGAAGGCGTCGGGCTCGAAGAAGTGCAGCTTTCGGGTGTCGACACGTAACTTGACGGTGCCGGAGGCGGGGAAGTCCTCGCGGGCGGCAATGCGGGCGACGAGGCGCGACTGGAACTGGGTCTGGCCGATGACGTCCATCTGCTCACCCAGCATCTCGACGTGATCGATCGTCACGTCGATCGTGTTCTGCCGGTCGCCGGCGGTGCCGCGGCTGGGCGCAGACATCGCCTGTGGCCGAAGGCCCAGGAGCACACGGCTGCCCACGAGAGGCTCGACGCTCTTGTGCCATCCTTTGTGAAGGATCAGGTGCTTGGCGCCGTCTGAGGTCTCATCAGGCCCTTCGACGAAGATGAGGCGGTCGCCCTTCCGCTCGATCCTGCCGTCAAGGAGGTTGATCGGGGGCGCTCCAATAAACGAGGCCACGAAACGGTTCTTGGGGTGGCCGTAAAGACGCGCCGGCGTGTCGACCTGGTGAAGTTTTCCGTCGCACATCACCGCCACCCGGTCCCCCAGCGTCATCGCCTCCTCCTGGTCGTGGGTGACGTAGATCGTGGTCGTGCCCAGACGTACCTGAAGCGCCTTGATCTCCGCACGCGTCGTGATCCGCAGACCCGCATCCAGGTTGGAGAGCGGCTCGTCAAAGAGAAAGACCGCCGGCTCCCGTACGATCGCCCGGCCCAAGGCCACCCGCTGCTGCTGGCCCCCGGAGAGGACGTGCGGCTTGCGATTGAGCAGCTCACCGATACCCAGGAGCTCGACGACCCGCTCGACACGTTGTTTGATCTCCTGCCTGGGCACCTTCCGCATGACGAGCGGGAAGGCGATATTCCGCCTGACCGTCATGTGGGGGTACAGGGCATAATCCTGGAAGACCATTGCGACGTCACGGTCCTTGGGATCGAGCTGGTTGGCCAGACGCCCGCCGATGCGAACCTCGCCTTCGGTGAGCTTCTCCAGACCTGCAATCAGACGGAGCACCGTGGTCTTGCCGCTTCCGGAGGGACCCACGATGACCATCAGCTCACCGTCGGCGACCTCAAGACTCAGATCGCTGACGGCACGGGCGCCGTTGTCATAGGTCTTGGAGATGTTGACCAGCGCAACTCCGGACAACGCACGCTCCTGACAATCGATGGCCGCACGATCCGCCGCGCGGCGGTCGCGAGCGATCATATCGTCAAGCAAGGCGAGCGGAGCTCGCAGGCAACCTACGGACAAGGTCCCCAGACGCTCAACAGCAGGAGCAGGTCGGGGACACCGACTTTCCCGTCGCCACCGGCTGGCGCTGTATCACAGTCAAAGGGGCCGCCACTTCCCCACTCGGCCAGCAACGACAGGAGGTCCACAACGTCGACGACGCCGTCACCGCCACCACCGGGGCCGCAGTCGGAGGGGCAGGGGTCAGGTGGCTCCTGCACGCCAAGAAAGAGTGTCTGCGTCCCGGTACCGGACCCGTTCGTGGCCCGGAAGAGGATCGCATAAAGGAATGGCGACTCGATGGGATCGGGCCAGGTGATGACACCCGCTCCAGGGTCGATCACCATCCCCGGCGGTGGAGCGTCGAGACTCCAGGTGATCGGGCCCATGTTGACCGGATGGGTGACGGTGGGCGTGGGTCCGGTGTAGGGCTCGCCGGCGACGGCGGTCTCCTGCGGCAGCGCGTCGATGACGGGCGAAAGCTGCCGGACGAGAAGGACGCTGCAGGAGGAGGCCGCGTTGTTGTCCTCGTGTAGCTCGAGCACGTCGTCGAGGTCGTCGAGGATGGATCCGACGTAGTAGGACCCGGGGGCGAGGTCGGCGTCCACCGACATGATCGCCTGGAACTCGATGGCGTCGGTGAAGGCGAGGTCCCACAAGGTCTCGCCGATCAAGGTGTCGCTGGTATCGATCTGCTCGTCTGCGGAGAGATAAAAGCCGTGGTGCACGAAGAACTCGCTGGTCGTACCGAAGTTCTCGATCACGCCGCGGATGGTGAGCAGGTCGCCGAGATCGACGATGGGCGGATCGAAGGGAGCCGGCACGACCTGGCCCGGCACCGCACCCGGGACGAAGCTGGTGTTGGCAAGATCGGTCACCGGCGGGTTCGAGGGCCCCGAGTGCGGATACAGAAAGCGGGCGCCGTTGCGATCGTCGGTGTGTAGCTCGATGATGTTCTCCTGCCCCACCGGACCGCCGTGTGGATACACGCCGTTCATCGTGGCCACGCGCCAAGGTGTTCCCGGCGGCACGCCGTCAAGCGGGTCGTGGCCGAGACCGAGGGCGTGTCCCATCTCGTGCAGAGCGACGAGCAGGAACGAAAAGCCGTTGGCCGGAACCGGTGCCGTGATCAGATCGCAGGAGGGGTTGGGGTCGAAGGTCCAGCCGGTGTTGAGGGGGAAGTTGTTGAACACCGTGTCCACGTCGAACCACTCCGCGCCGTTGTTGACCATGAACGAGACGGAGATGATGCCCGGGTCCAACTCCTGCGGTGGAACCGCGACCGTGTCGCTGAAGCCGTCGAAGTGGTCGACGGGAAAGTCCTGCGCCGGCCGGCTGAAGAAGTACTGGAAATCGCAGGCGGGGACGCTGCTCCACTGCCCCATCGCTTCCCGGATCAGCACATCCGCAGCGCTGCCTGCGGGAAACGCGGTCGGCGAGAGGTACCGGAGGGCTTGTGCGCTGGGCCAGATGACCGCCTGGCTGCCCACAACGAAGTAGCTGAAGCCCGGGGCCCGGTCACCGGTGACCAGAAGCAGGCCGATCGCCGCAACAGACAACGTCACACTGCGGAACGCGGGCCTCATCGCGGGCGTTTCCGTCGCGCCGGCTGGACTGGTGGTGCGGTCGACCGCTCCTGCGACGCGGGCGCGGGGGCCCGTGGCGAGACTCGTCTTGCGGTCTTCAACAGCGTGGGTGTGTGTCGCACCGCAAGGGGCCGCCCAGCCGCTCGCACCATCTTGTGGTCCCGGCTCGCTCGCAGGATGGGCCTGAGCTTTCGCTCAAACTGGCGATAGGTCAACGCGTCCGGCATCGCGCCGACATCGGCCTCGGGCGGCCCGCTGGCGGACGGACCCGCCACGAGGTTCCGATGTCGGCGCGTGTCAGGCCGCGCGACCTGGACGAACCCGTTCTCGTCAAGGCCGGTGACGGGCAGGTCGCCCCGGAAGACGCGACCTGCCCTGATCTGAAACGCGCCCTGACTGAGCCCCACCACCGGGTATGTCCTGTAGCCGGGCAACAGGAAGAGCAGCCAGGTCTCACCTACTTCGAACCGCGGTGTGTCGGAGATGTGCATCTGCAACGTGCCGACGGTGCCGCCGGGCACGATGAGCCTGAAGCGCCGGGTGGCGCCCGGGTGCGAGCCCTTGAGATACCTGACCTGATTGAAGGTGATCTGGGAATCGATTCGCCGCGGGTTCCCGGCAAAGTACGACCGGACGCTCGCGACCTCGCCCACGATCACCTGACCCGCATGGTCGGCAAGCGACTCGATCGGCATGGCAACGGTCGTGCTGGCGCCGGTGGATGAGACCGGGACCGCGGCGGCGATGAGTCCGCACAGGACAGGAAAAAAGCATTGACGGACCACGGCACCCCTCCGGAAGCCGCATGTGCATCGTGGGCGATTGCGAGCGAATTGTAGGGATGCCGTCACCGCCGGTCTGCGAAGATGCGCCGGCGCAGATATCGGACGTTTGAACCAGGACGTTGTCTCAGCGCCTCACCGGATCACGGCGGCAAGGAGATCAGCCCGGGAGATTCTCCAGGCCTGATTGGCGCTGCGCGATGGTCACCCGGCAGCTCGTAGCTCCGCCACCGCTCTCCGCAGGTGCGGCATTGCCGGGTGGCGACGTCGTGGACGGGGTTGTGGCAGTTGGGACAGAGCCCGGACTGGAGCGCCATCGCGCGGGCGCCGGGCTTTTTGACGGTCCGCCAGCCGAAGGCCAAGAGCCTCCAGAGTAGCCAGAGCGGGATCAGCGCAAGGCAGCCGTTGGCGGGTATCCCCCACCTGACACGGTGCTCGTACCAGCCGTCGGGAAGCAGGATCAAGTCCACCACGCTTGGGTAGGTGGGGTGGCGCGACCTCCAGTGCTCCAGGAACCCCGCACGCAATGACGCCTCGTCCGGGAGCGTGACATACTTGCCCCAGAAGGTGACGGAGAATTGACGCTGTTCCTCCTTCAACGTCGGGAAGATCATCCCGCGTCTTGGAAACACGAAGTGACGGTACTTCATCACGCCAACGAGGTCCGGATGCGGTGACCTGAGATCCAAGTCCGTGAATGCAACGCCCTTTTGCGTCTGAATGATGCCTACATCAAACGCGCTCTCGGCGCATTGACTGCGCCAGCTGTACGTCGAAAAATTGGGGTAGAGCTCCAGGATGGCCCCGAGGCAGCTGGACGCGACAATCAGGCCCCCGACCCAGCAGAGACGGTAGGTCAGCCTGTCCAGAATGATTCGGGCGGTCTCTGATGCGGCCCGCCGGTGGTCATTCATCGTCAGCCCCGTCCCCCGCCTCCTACTCTGATCCATATCGACAGGGGCCGGCGGTTCTCGGAGGCCGTGTCGCGATGGCAAACCAACGGCTCTCCGGTGGGCACGGCTCGGCGAGATGGGCAAGACTACGCCACGGATGGTGCGCGGACGGGAAGACCGGGCCTTCGTCCCGATGCGATCGGGACTCAGACCCAGCCACCCGAGGCCGGCCCCAGCAACCCGAGCCCAGTCTCAGCCACGCGAACCCAGCGCCTTGCTCTCTACGGTGACTCCTCGGACTCGGACTCGGACTCGGCGGGGGCGTCTTCTCCGTCAAGCCGGGTCTCGAGCTTCTCGAGGCGGTCGGTGAGCTTCTTGTTCTCTTCGGTGAGGTTCTTGACGTCCTCGCGGAGCTCGGTGAGCTGGAGCTTGGCGGGCTCGCCCTTCTTGATCGCCTCGATGGCGCGTTCGGCCGCTCTGCGGACGCGGTCGCTGTGGTCGTTGGCGGCGATCTTCTGAAGCTTCGCCAACGCCGATCGGGCGCGGGCGGGCTCGGGCAGGCTCGCAAGCGTCCTGATCGCGGTGCTGCGCAAACGCGAGCGCGTGTCGTCCATCGCCTCGGTCAGCGCGTCGACGATCAGCTTGTAGGTCTCGTCGTCGATGTACGCCTCCTTTGCCACGCGACCCAGGGCGCGGATCGCAGACGGCCTCGCCAGGCGCGGCTTGTCGGAACCGGTCCACTCACAAAGGAGCGGGATCACATCCGCGGTGCCGAGGTTGCCCAGACCGGTCAGGGCGGCGCTTCTGAGCCGCTCCCTGTCCGAGACGCGGCGAAGCGCCTGCTTCAGGATACCAGCGGCGCCATCGGGCTTCAGACGCCCGAAGGTCTCGATCGCCGCGGCCTCCACGTAGTAGCTCGCGTCGCCGTCGACGACCATCCGCTTGACGGCGTCGACCACGGCCTCCTCCCCTTCGAAGGAGGCCAGCGCTTCGACGCACGCGCGGCGGGCCTTGGGATCCTCGAAGCCCAGACCCGCGATCAGGGCGTCGCGGGCGGTCTCGCCGCCCACCTCGCCCAGCGAGCTGGCGATCTCCTTCTTGACGGCCCAGAACGATTCGCTGTCAAGCGCCTCGGCCAGAAGCGTGTGATCGGAGTCTCGCCGGGACTTCTCAAAGTGCTTGGCGGCGCGGATGCGGGCCACGGGCGAGACGTCCTCTAGGAGCTGGGCCTTCCACAGGTCGTGTCCTTTGGTCTCCTTCAGCTCCATCAGAATGCTCTGGTCGGGGTCGACACGAACCATCCGGGGCGCCTCGGGGAGCGGGTAGTAGAACGTCTGCTCCTTCTCGGTCACGTCGTGGGTGAGGATGACCGGGGCGATACCCTCGGAAAAGGTGAACTGGAGCTTCAGCGGGAAGTGGAAGGCCGATGACTTCTGAGTCTGCTTGAGGGTGACGCTCGCCAGCTTCTGGTCGTTGAGCCACTTGAAGGAGGCGCTCAGCTCGGGGTGCCCCGGCCGCTCTGTCCAGTCATAGAAGAACCGCTCGAATGACCGGCCGGTGACCGACTCGATCGTCTTGCGGAGATCGACGGTCTCGACGGTCTTGTAGGCATAGTCGGTGGCGTAGCGGTTTATGGCCTGCCAGAAGAGGTCGTCGCCGAGTCGGCGGCGGAGCATGTGCAGAACCCAGGCACCCTTGGGGTAGGCGCGTGAGTCGAACATGCTGCGCGAGTGGGAGTAGGCACGGTCGACGATGGGCCGCTTGGTGCCGCCGCTGCGGGCGCGAGCGGCCTTGCGGAACATGTTGTAGGCGAACTCGTCGGGCCCCAGGTCATACTCCTCCCACAACGCCTCGAAGTAGCTGGCGAACCCCTCGTTGAGCCACAGGTGCGACCAATCGCGGCAGGTCAGGAGGTCACCCCACCACTGGTGGGCGAGCTCGTGGGCGATCAGGCCGTCGGAGTCGTTGTCGATAAAGGAGCGGGCGTCGTGCAGGACGCGGTTGCCCAGCGTGGTCGCCGCGGTGTTCTCCATCCCGCCCCCGAAGCCCTCGCAGCAGATCTGGGCATAGCGGTCCCAGGGATACTCGACGCCGATCGAGTCGCTGAAGAAATCGAGCATCCGAGTGGTGTTGCGGAATGAGCGGGCGATCCGTTCCTCAAAACGCGGGTGGACCCAGTACTCCACCGGCTTGCCCCGCCAGGTCTCGGTTTCGATATGGAACTCACCCACGATCAGCGAGACCAGGTAGGCGACGTGCGGCTTGTCCTGGAGCCAGTGGTAGGTGACGGTGCCCGCCGCCCGATCCTCCGTCCGGGAAATCAGCCGGCCGTTTGAGCTGACCTGGAAACCGCTGCGGGTGGTGACCAGAAGCTCGGTGGTCTGCCGCTCGTTGGGGTTGTCAAAGCATGGGAACCAGTAGGAGTTGTAGACCGACTCGCCCTGCGACCAGACCACCGGGGGCACGTCCGGCTCGTCCTCGGTGGGGCCGAAGAAGTGGAGGCCGTTGGTGGGCTTGTCCACGGTGTACTCGACGATGACCGTCACCTTCTCGCCGGCGGCGAGCGGCTCGGAAAGCAGGATTTCGATCTGCTTGCCGTCGTTGGTGTAGTTGACCGATGAGGCGGGCCTGCCGTTTCTGGAAAGGCCGACTGCGCGTATGT